>DYRR01000218.1 GCA_020718605.1 Chthoniobacter flavus
GATGACTGATTGCAATTTTGACTTCTGCTTCTACACCCCGTGAACGGCTACCAAAGTTCACAGCGATGTCAGCAAGCCCGCGTGAATCATTCGCGGCAGCGGATGTCGCCGAGGACGTGCGATCCGCGCCGGCGCGTGTTATGAAGGCGACGATGAGGCCCAGCAGGAGGACGGTAATCGCGAGAACAATGACAAGCGCGGCTCCGGAGTTGGCTGGGTGGCGGATAAAATCGCCGGGGCCAATCCCCAATCCACCTTTCGCACAGGGTGATTTCTTGGACTTTGGAATGTTCATGGGCGGTAGAATGTGGTCCGGGCGTTATCTGCCCGAATGGCTACAGTGGCGAAATTAACGGGTGTGGTCTCACCCGTGCGGGCGACTGTCACACAGCCGTCGCTGGGGGCAAAGCTGGGTTCAACAACCCCGTTGGCGCGAATGGTAAGATAAATGCCTGCCACATTGCTTTTGCCCACAACTCTGTTTGTGCCTGAGTTGGTTGTGTTTGCCGCAATTTCGGCAAGAAGCGGTGACCAGTCGGTGTGGAGCGAGAAGTTCTCGGGGAATGAGGCTGCGCGAGAGAGCGGCTTTCCGGTGTCCGCTTCGAGGATCTGAATGGCGGAATAGTGGGACGTGCTCAACGAGCCGATGAGCCACCGCGACATCATCGAACTCCTCGGTCCCGACGCCGTGGCGGAGTGGTTCAAAGCGGCCCGTGCAGCCGTGCCGGAATCACGCCTCGTGCTCAATGAGTTTGACATTGTCGGCAATGGCGGGAGCGACAAGCGCCGCGCCGACCTCCTCGCACTTGTGAAACAAATCCAGGACCGCCAAGGCTCGCCCGACCTCCTCGGCTTCCAATCCCACTTCTGGTCCGAGCGCCTGACCCCGCCCGAACGCATCTGGAAAATCATCGACGAGGTCCACGCCGCCACCGGCCTTCCGGTCATGGCCAGCGAATTCGACATGAACTTCCCCAACGAGCAGGTCCAGGCCGAATATACCCGCGACTTCCTCACCGCATGGTTCGCGCACCCGGCGACCGAGGCCTTTATCATGTGGGGGTTCTGGGGCGGCTCGCACTGGTTCGGCGAGAGCGGAGCCATGTTCCGCAAGGACTGGTCCCCCAAACCCAACCTCGAAGCCTATACCAACCTCGTCTTCCGCGATTGGTGGACAAAGGCCGATGCCAAATCCGACCCCGACGGCTCGGCGACCGTGCGCGCGTTCCTCGGCGACCACCGCGTGGAAATCACCGCCCCAGGCCATGTCCCCGCCACCCGCGACCTCCGCCTCGGGAAAGGCGGGCTCGAAATCACCGTCGTCCTCCCGACCGCCACCAAGGAGTAGCTTCGCTGCCCGCGGGAGGTTGGCCCCGATGTTATTCGGTGCTGGCGCACCAAGAAGCACAAAAGTCACAAAGGTGATGGGACATCTTTGGTGAACGCGGCGAAGCCCAGTCGCATCTCTGATGGCAAATTGTAGCCACGGCACTCTGTTGCCGTGCCATCCCTTCCGTGCGAAGCACCACTTTGTTTCGATTTTTGCAATTTTCGCAGATGCGCGAGCGCCGGGAAAGCCCGCCCTCGGACCGCAGCGATTCTTCGCAGCCTCTGCGGGGCAGCGGAGCGACCGGGGGCGGCTGTTGGCAGGATGGCGCGCCCGCTGCACGCCAGGCCCTCAGGGGCAAGGACATTCCTGTCCATGATCGAGCGGCTCTGCCCGCCCGGCGGGACAAAAGTCGCGGCTCCGCCGCAGATCTGAACGGCCAGGGCCAGGAATGACCCTGCTCCTTACGCAGCGGAGCGAGCGGGGGCGGGCAGTCTTCGCGGGCAGGGGGTTCAGGATGATTTTCCCGTGCTGTCGAAGAACGGGGCGATGGAGTTGGAGCGTGCGATGTGGACATTCGGGACCGGGGATTGAGGGATCAGTTTTCACCGAGGCAGTTTTCACCCTGACCGCCGGGACCTTTTTCCGCCCGCCCCGGACTGCCTCCTGCAGGTCGCAGCAGGTGGCTTGGGATTTTTGCGGGCTATTCCGGAGGTGGGGGAGGGAGCAACTTCCCCTCGACCAGAAGCTGTGTGGGATGCTCTGGAATGCCACGTTCCCCATGGCGGATCATTGAGTCGAGCATCAGCAGCCCGTTGCCAAAAATGCTCAGGTAGTCTTCATCCACCCCGCAGTCCCCCTGATCCACGAAATTGAAGTCGTCGCACCAGACCACGCGGCACGGCGAGGCTGCCTCGATCAGCCACTGTTTGAGCGGGCGAAGCGGGCCGATAACCCGCATATTTCATGTTCTGATCGCATCGGACCGAAAACCGGTTGCGAAGCT
>DYRR01000083.1 GCA_020718605.1 Chthoniobacter flavus
GGCTACGACAACTTCCGCGATGACCATTTATTAGAGCCCTAAAAGTGAGGTCTGATGTTTGAATTCATCGATCTGGATGAAGGCCGGCTTGATTTGGATCCCGTTCGTTAAGCGGCCACGGCACCGGAGGCGTTGCCAATGGCAGCCTCCTCGATGGGGAGAAAGGGGCGGAACCGGGACTTGTCGATGGCTTTCATGTAGGCTTCGTGCGGGGAGACGAGGCCGTTTTTGAGAACCTCCCAGATCGCGTCGTCCATGAACTGCATCCCCTGGCCGCGCCCGCCCACGATGACATCCTGAAGTTTCTGGGTGGCGCCTTCGCGGATGATTGCCGACACCGCGCTGTTGCCGACGAGGATTTCGTTCACTGCGAGGCGGCCCCCGCCGGATTCCGCAGTTTTTTTCAGGAGCAACTGGGCCACGACGCCGCGCAGTGAGGAGGAAAGCATGGTGCGCACCTGCGCCTGTTGATCGGCGGGAAAGGCGTCGATCATGCGGTCCACGGTTTTGCGGGCGTTGTTGGTGTGGAGGGTTCCGAAGACCAGCAGTCCGGTTTCGGCGGCGGTGAGGGCGAGGGAGATGGTCTCCAGGTCGCGCATTTCACCCACGAGCACGATGTCGGCGTCCTCGCGCAGGGCGGCCTTCAATCCCACGGGAAATGACACCGTGTTCTCGGGAACTTCGCGCTGGGTGATGACGCTTTTTTTGTTGCGATGCACAAACTCGATCGGTTCTTCGACCGTGATGATGTGCCGGGAAAAGTTGGAGTTGATGTAATCGAGCAACGCGGCCAGCGTCGTGGATTTCCCGGACCCGGTGGGACCGGTCACCAGCACCAGTCCGCCGCGCATGTGGCCGAATTCCTTGACGACCGGGGGAATGCCGAGCTGTTCCAGCGTGGCGATTTTGGTGGGAATAAGACGGAACACCGCGCCGTAGCCGTTGGTTTGTTTGAGGAAATTGCAGCGGAACCGGCTGTTCTCATCCATCTCGTAGGCAAAATCGAGATCGCCCGTTTCCTCAAGTTGGCGCCACCGGGTGGGGCCGGCGATTTCGCTGAGCATAAAGGAAGCTTCCTCGCCGGTGATGACTTCCTCGCGGATCGGGATGAGATCGCCGTGCCGACGGATTTTGGGCGGCTGTCCCTGGCCTATGTGAAGATCGGAGGCGCCGGCTTGGACAAGCACGTCGAAAAACTGGTCGATGTAGGGTCGCTGGTTGGGCATGGCGGCGATTCTGGGTCAGTGTGAGAAATGCTGGCGCATCACCTGCTTCTGGTCGGACCGGGCAAGGGCCTCCTCCTGGGAGATCAGCCCGCGGGAATAAAGGCTCAGCAAAGAATCGTCCATGAGCTGCATGCCGAGCTTGCCGCCGGTCTGGATGATGCCCGGAAGCATGAACGTCTTGCCTTCGCGGATGACGTTGGCGACGGCGGGGGTGTTCATGAGGATTTCCAGGGCGAGCACGCGCCCGCGTCCGTCCATGCGCGGCACGAGCGCCTGGGAAACGATGCCCCGCAGGGATTCGCTCACCATCACGCGGATCTGCTCGCGCTGATCGGTGGGGAAGACGTCGAGAATGCGGTCCAGGGTGCGGGAGGCATTGCCGGTGTGCAGGGTGCCCAGCACCAGGTGGCCCGTCTCGGAAGCCGTGATGGCGAGGGAGATGGTCTCGAGGTCGCGCATTTCACCGACCATGATCACATCGGGATCCTCGCGCAGGGAGGCGCGCAGCGCAGCGGCGAAGGAGTGGGTGTGCGTGTGCACCTCGCGCTGCGTGACGTGACAGCTCCGCGACGGGAGAATATACTCGATGGGATCTTCGAGCGTGATGATATGGTCTTTCCGCTCGCCATTGATGTGATCCACCAGGGCGGCCAGGGTGGTGGATTTGCCGGAACCGACCGCACCCGTGACGAGCACCAGGCCGTTGTGGTACTGGGTGAGCATTTTCAGGCAGTCGGGCAGGCCGAGTTCGTCCACGCTCATCACTTTGGAATTGATAATACGAAAGACAAGATCCACGCCGATCCGCTGGCGGACGACGCTGGTCCGGAAGCGGCCGATGGCGTTTGCGTACGCAAAATCGATGTCGCCCCGGTCCTGTAGGGTTTTTTTCTGGGCGTCGTTGAGAAAGCCCGTGGCGAGACGCTCGGTGTCCTCCGCCGTGAGTGTTTTCGCCTGGAGCCAGATGGGTTCGAAAATACCGTTGCGCCGCCACATGGGCGGGGCGTCCACCGCGAGATGAATATCCGAAGCGCCCGATTCCTTGCCGATTTGGAGATATTGATCGACGTGTTCCAGGATTGTCTCCTGGGAATTGCCCCGCAATTCCGCAAGATTTTTTAATGCGGCGGGCGAGGGCGCGGCGGATGTCTCCGGACTGGAAGGCTGGGGTTGGGAACTCACGGGTGCGGGAAAAAGGTGAAGTTGGCGGGGGCTCAGTGCCGGCGGGCAAATCCGGCGGCGGCTTTTGCCGCGAGTGCCACGGCCACGGGTTTCAGGACAGGAACGGCAACTTTGAGCAATGGCAGGAGCCAGAACCAGCCGCGGGATTCTTTGTGCGCAAGGGGAGCGTATGCCGACACACTTGTTTTGCGCGGACCGGCGACAACATTGCGTGCGGCTGCCGCGACGAGCAGCCCGCCCACGGTGGCGGCTCCCATCCATGGCAGAGGATGCGCACGGAATGCCCGGCGGACTTTGGCGGGAACATCCAGTTCCCGCCGCAAGCCCGCATATTCACTGCGAATTGCCGAGCGGGCGAGCGCCAGTTCGTTCAGAATCTCCTGTTTTCTTGTGTCCACGTTTTGAGGGATTCCTTGTCCTTTTGAAGTTCGGCAACTGTGGCGGAAAACATCGGACACTTAAAGCCAAATTTTACACCAAGCAGTGCCACAACGGCCGCCAATAAATGCAGACCGGCAAGTGCGGCGACGACTGCCGCCCACGGCCAACCGGTCCACATTTCCAATCCAAACGCGGCCGCCAGCACAAGCAGCAGCCATGCGAGTGCCAGGCTGAGCACGGCGACTCCCAGCAGGAGGGCGATTCGTGCCAGACCACCCCCCGCTTCACGGGCCTCGATGGCGGCCAATTCGCCCCTGGCCTGCACATACGACAGCAGAGTGGCGGACAGGGACGAAATACTCCGCCCCAATCCGACTTGATCCGCCGGGTTGTGTTCGCCTGCCATTCCGGTGGGGACGCTGGTTAGCGGCGGACGAGAAGACCGATAAAGAATCCCGCGCCAACGGCACAAAGCACCGCCCGGAGCGGATTTTCGCGCACATAATGTTCGCCATCCTCGCGCAGGGTGCGGGCTTTGAATTTTGCGTCACCATAGGCGCTTTCGGCGCGTTCGCGCAGTTCGCCGGCCTTGGTCTCGGCGATGCCGCGCAGTTCCTGGGCCTTTGCGGTCGCTGCGGCCTTGAGATCCTCGGCGGCCTGTTTGACGTGTTGTTTTCCGCTCTCGAGTTTGGAGCCCATGCTTTCTGTTCCTGTGGATTCGTCCATAAATTTATTTCTCCGGTTGTTTCGGGGTGAAAGGGCGGGAGGAACCATTCCTCCCGCCAGCCCCCGCCAGCTTCATCCATCCGGCAAAAAAATGCAAGACCCAACCACACAAATCCAGACGTGACGCATGGCAACGACCGGGGATAGGCTCAGGGTGCCGGTTTTTCCGATCCCGGGATCCGTTTACTCATGACCACCGCCCCATTCACCATTGCCATCGCGACGCACAATCGGATGGAGGATCTGCGGATCACGCTCGCCGCCCTTGCCCAACTGGATCCCGCGCCGGAGGAGCGTGTTGTGTGTGCGGATGGTTGTGCGGACGGCACGGCGGCCATGGTGCGCGGGGAGTTTCCGGAGTGGCGCGTGATCGAACAGAATCCGGCACGGGGCTCCGTGGCGTCGAGAGACTGGATGTTGCGCGAGAGCGGACAGCCTCTGGTATTGCTGCTCGACGATGACAGTCATCCGGTGGAATCCGATTTTCTGGGGGCGGTGGGTCCGATCTTCGACGCCGATCCCGCATTGGCGGTGGTGACTTTTCCACAGCGCAGTGACGAGTTTCCCGGGTCACTGGACCGGACGGACTTTGGTCCGGCGGCCAGCGTGGGGTCCTACAACGATTCCGGGGCGGTGTTGCGCCGGGCGCATTATCTCGATTCCGAGGGCTACGAGACCGCCTTTTTTCACGCCTACGAGGAGACGGATTACGCGCTCCAATGTGTGGCCCGGGGCCGCAGGGTGCTTTTTTTCCCGGGGCGCACCATCCGGCATCGCTACACCTCCCGGGACCGCAGCGAACGCCGCACCCATGCCTTTCACGCGCGCAACGAATGGTGGAGCGTGTGGCTGCGCTGCCCCATGCCGCAGGTGCTTTTCGTATCGGAGTTCCGCGGTTGGCGGCAATTCGGCTACGCATGCCGCCGGGGATGGGCGTGGGTGATCCGCGAACCGGCCTGGTGGTGGTCGGCCATTGCGGGGCTGCCGGCCATCCTGAAGAAGCGCCGCCCGCTGCCCTGGAGCCAGTACAAGAAATGGATGCGTTTGGTCCGGCATCCACAGCCTGTTTCCGATCCCCGGGACTGTATTTGCCACGCGTCTGGTGATACAAACGCCCCACGGGTCACCCGCAATCTCCATTTCCCGATTCTCCAGCCCTTCATGAACAACGACAAAAAAAGCGAGACTCCGTCCCATGCCATCACAGATCACGAGGGCATCGTGGATATCCGACCCAAGGAGGGCGGCGAGCGGGTTGAGATCGTGTTTGACCCCGCGCACCTCAACGAGGCGGACATCCGGCGGATTGTGACCGAGCACGTCGCACCCGCCCCGGCGGGAATGCAGCGTCGCGCCCTGCACCTGGATGGCATGGCCTGCGAGGCCGCCGCAGCCAAGCTCGAGCGGCGCATCGCCAAAGTGCCGGGCGTGCGGCGCGCCACGGCGACCTACATCGGCAGGGTGCTCTGTCTCACATTCGACGCCTCCGTCGCCGACGAAGCTGCGGTGATGCGCGGGGTGCGCGAGGCGGGTGCCCGGATCGGTCCGCTCGAAACCATCCGCCCCTCGCGGTTTCCGGGCTTCTGGGAGAAAGTCCGCACGGGCGATCTCAACGAGGAACTCTCCTGCGCGGCGGGCTTTCTCTTTCTCGTCGCCGCGCTGGCGGCCGACCATTATTCGGGCAAAGGCACCACAACGCATCTGCTCTACCTCGGTGCTTATATATTCTGCGGGCAATACGGTGTGCGCTCCGCCATCGCGTCCCTGCGTGAACGCACGCTGGATGTCGATGTGCTCATGGTGCTCGCGGCACTGGGTGCGGCGTTTGTCGGCCATCCCTTCGAGGGCGCACTGCTCCTTTTCCTGTTCAGCTTTTCCAACGTCCTCCAGCGCTACGCCCTGGAGCGCACCCAGCGCGCCATCGAAGGCCTGCTCACGCTGCGCCCCGACAAAGCCCTCGTGAAACGCGGCGACAAAACCAAACTCGTTCCCGTCGAAACCCTCATGCCGGGGGATGTCGTGATCGTGCGGCCCGGGGAAAGCATCCCGGTGGACGGCTTGGTCTCCGAGGGCACCAGTCATCTCGACGAATCCAGTCTCACGGGCGAATCCATGCCGGTGGAAAAAGGCCCGGGAGCCCAGGTGTTCGCGGGCACCGTGAACCAGTCGGGCGGACTCGAGATCACCGTGAGCCGCAAGGCCGAGGACTCCACCCTGGCCCGCATGGTCAAGCTCGTCGCGGAAGCGCAGGCCGAAAAATCCGGCACCCAGCGCTTCCTCGAAACCGCCGAGCAATACTACGCCACCGGTGTGATCCTGTTCACCATTCTGGTCCTGCTCGTGCCATGGCTGGTGTGGGGTGAGTCCTTCGGAGTCGCATTTTACAGGGCCATGACGATCATGGTGGTGGCTTCCCCGTGCGCACTGGTCATCAGCACCCCGGCCACGGTTCTCTCCGCCATCGGCGGTGCGGCCCGGCGCGGCATTCTCATCAAGGGCGGCTCCCATCTGGAACGCGCCGCCAGGGTGGATATCGTGGCCTTTGACAAAACCGGCACGCTCACCGTCGGCAAACCTTCCGTGACGGATATCGTGACCGATGAGGGCATTTTTTCCCTGCCTGCCCGCAGATCGGATCTGCCGCCCGGCGCGCTGGAACTTATGAAAATCTGCGCCGCGCTGGAATCGAAGTCCGAGCATCCGCTGGCTTCCGCCATTGTCTCCAGCGCGAAGCGCCTCGGGCTCGTACTGCCGTCGGCGGCCGGGTTCCAGTCGATCACGGGCAAAGGCGCAGAGGCCGACGTGGAGGGGGCGCGCTACGTGGTCGGCAGCGAACGGCTGTTTGCGGAACTCGGTGTGACCGATCATGGTGATTTCGCCCGGCAGGCCGCCCCGCTCCAGGAGGGCGGCAAGACGTGCGTCTGGCTCGGTGTTCGCCACGACAACGAGGTCACGATGCGGGCCGTGTTCGCGCTGGCCGACACCCTGCGCCCCGAAGCCCGGAGCATCGCACAGAGCCTGCACCAAATGGGGGTGAAAAAAGTCGTCATGCTCACCGGGGACCATACCTCGGTCGCCCGCGCCATTGCCGCGCAGGCAGGGATCGACGAGTTCCGCGCGGAATTACTGCCCGAGGACAAGGTTCTCGCCATTCGGGCGCTCAAAGAAGAGGGCGTGGTGATGATGATCGGCGACGGAGTGAACGACGCCCCCGCGCTGGCCACCTCGCACCTCGGCGTCGCGATGGGCGCCGCCGGCACGGATATCGCCATGGAAACGGCCGATGTGGTCCTGATGGGTGACCGGTTGGAAAACATCCCCCTGCTGGTCGGCATGGCCCGTCACGCCCGGCGGGTGCTGATGCAAAACCTAATCTTCGCGTCGGGCGTGATTCTGGTGCTCGTCGCCGCCGCGCTGGGGTTTGCCCTGCCCCTGCCGCTCGGTGTGGTTGGGCACGAAGGCAGCACCGTGTTGGTGTGTCTCAATGGCCTGCGCCTGCTCGCCTACGGGCGGGGCGGCGCAAGCTCCCGATAATTGCACCGAAACGTTTCGAGACCAGCTTCAAACCCCTGGGATGGGCCGAGATCGGCCGGTCGGGGGATTTTGTCCTCATCGCAAACCCATCGGCAAAAGGCCGCAACGACGAGCCCCGCAAAAATTGATTTCCCCAATAAGGGTTTTTACCACGCCGCTCCGAACACGACCCCCGCCACGGCACTCCATGCCGGGAAAGAGCCCCCAATGCATGGGGCCATCTTGGGGCCATCTTGGGGCTTGCGCCGGAGGCGTTCCTCGCCTACCTTCCCGGCGGTTCAGTGAAAAACCGGAGGTTTGTCACGGGCCGCTCCCACATTTTTTCCTGCCGTTTCAGATCCGGGATACTCCATCCGGCCCCACGTGAAATGGAAATCATGCGAAGCGCCCGGCACCCCGTGAATCCCAGCCGTGGATCGACCGATGCGACCGGCCTCCGGGTGACGTGTTCGGTTTTCCACTTTGCCTCCACGGCGGGTTTGGCACCTCATGGCCGCCTCTGCGGCGGTTTCCGACACTGTGCCGCCCGCCTCGTCACACCATAAACACAACAACACACGCACCAATGCATACCACACAACGATCCCCGCGGCGTTCCCGCAACGGCGGGGGACAAAGAAATGGCCGTCCGCGCCAGGAATTCCGCCCCGCCCCGCCCCGCAAGATGACCCTGATGGAAAAAATCGTCGCTTTTTTCACGGGCAGAAAGCCCCCCGGCACCGGGCGGGTGAACCCGAACAAACCCGCAACCCAGACCAGCGGAACCAAATCGCAGGAGCGCCCCTTCCGCGAAAAATCCCAGCCGCGCAAAATGGAGCTACTCGAAGTGAGTTCCCCCCGTCTCTACGTGGGCAATCTCTCCTACGACGCCGCCGAGAGCGATCTCATCGAGCTCTTCAATGGAGTGGGCGGAGTCCAGAGCGCCGAGGTGGTGTCCAACCGCCACACCCAGCGCTCCAAGGGTTTTGCATTCGTCCAGATGCAGAGCATCGACGAAGCAAAACGCGCCGTCGCAGAGCTCCATGACAAGGATTTCATGGGACGCAAGCTTGTCGTGAGCGGGGCCCGCCCCGCAGGCAGCGGCTCTGAAGACTGACGCACCGCATCGCCCCCCCGACTTTTGCCGGAATCCGATCCACCGATGCTCATCGTGGCCGGCCCCACCGGGTCTGGAAAATCCGATTTTGCCGTTGAACTTGCGGTGAAAAAGGGGGCGGAGATTGTCTGTGCCGACGCCTTTCAACTCTACGCCGGCATGGAACACCTCACTGCGGCACCCGATCCGGTGCTCCTTGAGCGGGTCCCGCATCATCTGTATGCGGTGGTCCCCGTTGAGGAGCCGTGCGATGCATCGCGTTACCTCGCGCTGCTTGGGCCCGTGCTGGCGGATATCCGCGCCAGAGGGCGCGTCCCGATGCTTGTGGGCGGCACCGGCCTGTATATCAAGGCCGCCGTCGAGGGTATCTCCGAAGGGATTCCCGCGCCCGACCCGGCTCTTCGCGCCCGTCTGGACGCGACACCACTGGCGGATCTGCTCACGCAGCTTCTCGCCCTGGATCCGGTCTCTCACGACAGGATCGACCGCCGGAATCCCCGGCGCGTGATTCGTGCGTTGGAAATCTGCCTGCTGTCCGGACGCCCCTGTTCGGAATTGCGAACCCGCCACCAGGCTCCACCCGTCGCATGGCACGGCTGGTGGCTGCACCGCAGGCCTGCCGACCTGCAGGAGCGGATCCGGGAACGCACCGCCCGTCTCGTGCGCGGGCCCGCTCCTGGAGAGGTGGCTGCGGTTCGGGATCGCGCGGGGCCCACAGCACGGCAGGCCATCGGGTTCCGCGACATCTGCACCTTGCTGGACGGATGCGCCTCCCTCTCGGAGACGGAGAAAAGCATCGCTTTGGCCACCCGACGCTACGCCAAACGCCAGCGGACATGGTTCCGCAATCAGACCCCGTTGCAGGAACTCCCTCTCCCGCCGTCCTTCCCGCAAAATGCGCTCGGTGGGCAAGGGGAAAAAGACACCAGCCCGGGAACATCGCGACAATTCCGTAACATTTCGGTGTTGGATTTGCCGGCGGCAACGGGGACAATACCCCCATGATCGAGTATCCGCCCGGCACCAAATTGTTGAATCGCGAGCTGAGCTGGCTTGCGTTCAACCAGCGTGTGCTTGATGAGGCGCGCGACCCGGCCAATCCGCTTCTGGAACGGCTGAAATTTCTGGTGATCTCGAGCTCGAATCTCGACGAGTTTTTCGAAATCCGGGTGGCCGGACTCAAACAACAGAAGCAAGGCCGGTTGCCGGTGCGCAGCATGGACGGTCTCACGGCGGTGGCGCAGCTCACCGCCATTGCGGCCCGGGTGCGGCGCATGGTTCGGGACCAGTATCTGTGCTGGAACCAGGAGATCCAACCCGGACTGGAAGCGGAGGGAATCCGGTTTCTCCAATACCCCGACGTGCCCGAGCGGCACCGGAAGTTTTTTGCGGACTATTTCCGGAAATCGCTCTATCCCGTGCTCACTCCGCTGGCGATCGACCCCGGGCATCCCTTCCCGCAGCTTCTCAATAAAAGTCTCAATGTGATCCTGGAATTGGAGGGCGATGGATTGGGCACCGATCTTGCCGTGATCCAGGTCCCGCGCAACCTGCCGCGCGTGGTGGAGGTGCCCGGGGGCAGGGGCCGCCACGATTTTGTATTTATCGCCCACCTTATTCAGCATCATGCCGCCGCACTTTTCCACGGCGCCACCGTGCGCGGCGCGCACCAGTTCCGGATCACCCGCAACAGCGACCTCTACTTCGACGAGGAGGAAGTCGAGAACCTGCTCAGTGCCATCGAAAGCGAGCTGCGCAAGCTCAACCGGGGCAACGCCGTCCGCCTGGAGGTTCAAAAGGAATGCCCCCCCGCCGTCAGCCGCCGTTTGCTGGAAATATTCAACCTCGACCGGGAGGATCTCTACTCCGCCGACGGTCCGATCAATCTGCTGCGTCTCATGCCCCTCACGGCGGAAATCAACCGCCCGGATTTGAAATTCAAGCCGTTCTCGGCGGTGTCGGGCCCGCACGATCCGCATGAACCGACGGATCTCTTCGACCGCATCCGGGAGGGCGACATTCTGCTGCATCATCCGTTTGAAAGCTTCCAGACCGTGGTGGATTTCATCGGGGCGGCTGTGGAAGATCCGCAGGTGCTGGCGATCAAACAGACGCTTTACCGGACCAGCTCCGACTCGCCCATCGTGCCCGCGCTCGTCGAAGCGGCGCGTTCGGGCAAGCAGGTCACCGCGATCATCGAACTCAAGGCGCGTTTTGACGAAGCCGCAAATATCCGCTGGGCCCGCCTGCTCCAGGAGTCCGGAGTGACGGTTGTCTATGGCATGGTGGGGCTCAAAACCCACTGCAAACTCGCTCTCGTCGTCCGGCAGGAAGCCGACGGGCTCCGCCGCTACGCCCACATCGGCACCGGCAATTACCACCCCTCCACCGCCCGGCTCTACACCGATCTCGGGCTGTTCACCGCGCATCCGGAAATCACGGAGGAGGTGGCGGAATTGTTCAACCTGCTCACCGGGGTGTCGAAATTTCCGGGCATGAAGCATCTCCTGGTCGCCCCGTTCAATCTGCACCAATCCATCCTGCGCCTCATCCGCGCCGAAACCGCCAACGCCCGGGAGGGCAAACCCTCGGGCATCTTCTGCAAGATGAACTCCCTGGTGGAGAGCGAGGTCATCGAGGCGCTTTACGAGGCCTCCTCGGCCGGTGTGCCCATCCGCCTCATCGTGCGGGGCATCTGCTGTCTGCGTCCGGGCGTCCCCGGTCTGAGCGACACGATCCGGGTCCGCAGCGTGGTGGGGCGTTTCCTGGAACACAGCCGCGTCCTGCGGTTTGAAAACGCGGGCGTCCCTCTGGTGTATATCGGGAGCGCCGACTGGATGCCGCGCAACTTCTTCCGGCGCGTGGAATGCTGTGCGCCGGTGCTCTCCGTCCCGTTGCGCGAACGCATCGGCGGCATCCTGGAATCCTATTGGCGCGACGACACCAAGGCCCGCGAGATCGGGCCGGATGGAAAGTCCTCCCGCCGCCGCCCGCGCACGGCGGGATGGAACGCCCAGGAAGAGTTCCTGGTTCCCGGAAAATCAGGCGCGGCATCCGCGGCCTGACAGCAGCAACACCCCGCCCATCACAAGCAGCCATGCGGAACCGGGTTCGGGAACAACCAGAATTCCACTGGCCGAGTAAGACTGTGAAATCATGCCAAGGCCGGCGTAGGTCAGGTT
>DYRR01000219.1 GCA_020718605.1 Chthoniobacter flavus
CGCGTGCTCCGGCACGCGGCCCCGTTGAAGCGAGTGCCTTCGGCTTAGTGATGGCCACCATGGCCCGTTATTTCCGCGTGCTCCGGCACGCGGCCCCGTTGAAGCGGGCCGGGTGCAAGGCAGTGAAACCGGACTCAGTAATACAATCCGCGTCGGCCGCGAAGCTTGTCGTTCACGTTTTCCCGCTTATCGTAGCGATCCTCGACCCGGTCGCCGGGGCCGGAATAATGGCGGCGATCGACACGGTCTTCCCGGCGGTCGTAGCGGTCTTCTGTGCGGTCAACGGCTCCCGCAACGCAGGACGAAAGGAGGGTGGCGGCGGCAAGCGCCAGGAGGATGCTGAAGGTATGTTTAATTTTCATAGGAAGAGGAGCCGCATGGTGTGATCAGACCTGCCGAAGGTCAACGAGAATCGCAGTAAAACCGGCAAGATTAGTCCGACACCTTGCCTCCGCGCACCCTGACACGGTAGCGCATGCCGGATTCGGTGTCGTAGGTCCTCTCCGCGACCTGCTCGGGTGTGGGGGCCGGGGTTGGGATCGGGGTTGATGCCGCGGTTCTGGGCGGCGGCGTGCCCGCCGGCGTTGGCTTTTCAACCGGGGTCGGAGTGGGCGTGGCGGCCACCGCAACAGGTGCGGGAGCCGGAGTCGCTTTGGCGGCCGCCGCCTGACGCAGCCGGGCCTGATAAGCCTCATACTCTCTGGCTCTATGGCCCACGATCATGGCGGTGACCTTGTCGAGATCGTTCGTGACCTTGCGGGGGTCGAGTTCCTGCAGGGTGCCGTCGAAATCATACAAGCCCGGCGCAACCTCCCGCACCATGGTTCCCGCCGGAAAAGCGCGCACCCCGTCGGGAGTCATGGCTCCCACCCTTTCGAGGAGAAAAAACTCACCCGGAGGCGCCAGTGCCGCCGATGGGGTGGGCTCGGGCGTCGGAGCGGGAACAGGCGTGGCCAGTGGAGTCGGCACGGGAAGCGGTGCCGGTGTCGCCTCGGGAAGCGGCACAGGTCCAATGGGCCCCCCGCATCCGGACAACGCAAGGGCGGCAAACAGACAAATGGAAACAATACGTGACATCACAGGGATAATGCCATCGAGTCGGCCCGGCGTCCAAGATCGATTTTTGAAGAAAAACTCGTCGATTTTCCCCTTGATCCGCAGTGTCTCCTGGAGGATCTGAAAACCCGCATTCAGGGCGTGGTCGATCGCAAGGGAAAAATCGAAATCCTGCAACTCTCCGGCGGAGAACCCACGCTGCATCCGCACTTTTTCGAGTTGCTGGAATGGTGCTTTGCCCATCCCCACATCGAATACGTGCTTCTCAACACCAACGGCGTCCGCATCGCGACCGATACGGACTTTGCCGCCCGCCTTGCGGCAACGATGAAGCGCGGCAAGTTCCAGATCTACCTGCAATTTGACGGCAACCATCGGATACCTGATCCGCACCCCACAGGGCACGCGATCCGTGAGCGAGTTCCTGGATTTTCGCGACGTCCAGGGTTTTCTCCGGGACCGCGTGCGCTACTCCATGGAAGATCTCGCAAAATGCGGATGCGAAAGCGAACCGCTCGGCGCGGTTCTGAAACAGTTCGAAATAGACGAGCGTCATGCCTTCCGATTGTTCATCAAACCCTTCATGGACGCTTGGAGTTGGGACGAGGACAGGATCGACCGGTGTTGCACGCACGTGATCCGGCGCGACGGGCGCCTTGATTCCTTCTGCCGTTACTATGCGGGAGGCGGGGCCGGGTGATGGTGGGGCCATCGGCCTACCAGATCTTTGTTCTCGCGGGAGTCGGCGTTTCGCTTTTGATGTGGTGGAGACTGGCGGCTCGCGACCGGCGGCTGGCCGGAGTGTATCTCGTTACACCGGAAACACATAATGACAACTCATCTTTTTCATTTGTATCTCATGTCCTACGGGGTATTCCGGTTCTGTCATGAGTTCCAGAGAGACACTCCCGGATGGGGTGAAACGTTGACAGGCTATCAGGTCATTTCTGTTGGCGTGGTACTGCTCGGAGCTTGGGGCATCTGGTGGAAAGCGCCAGCGGTCCAGTCGTCCCGGGATTGAAATCGATAAAAATCGTGGGACCAGCCAACGGTCCGTAAAGCGGGAGCGAGCCGACGCAATGCCTCTGCCTCCCGATCCTGCACTTCCGCACAGAACTACGAATTCTCTGAAGACTTGGATACGGGTGCTGGTTCGTTTTCAACAAGCTCAGTAGCGACAGGCTCCTCGGCGGCGGGTTCAGCGGCGGCGGGTTCAGCGGCGGCGGGTTCAGCGGCGGCGGGTTCAGCGGCGGCGGGTTCAGCGGCGGCGGG
>DYRR01000220.1 GCA_020718605.1 Chthoniobacter flavus
ATGCCGATCTCGCGGGTCCAGGAGCCGAGTGTTGCGAAGTCTGGAATGTCGAGCCGAAGGTGCGTGATTGGATCCGGATCGTAGGCGTCGAACCCAGCCGAGATCAGCAGTAAATCGGGGCGAAATTCCGCCAACACCCGCAACGCCTGCTCCAAGGCGGCCATGTGTTCAGGAGCGGGTGTGCCAGGCGAGACCGGAAAATTGTGGCAGTTGCCGTGACTCTCCGCGCCCGTACCCGGATAGCCGGGAAACTGATGGACTGATGCAAAGCAAATTCGCTCCACTCCATGCACAATCGCCTCTGTCCCGTTTCCGTGATGGGCGTCAAAATCCCAAATTGCCACTTTGTCCGCCCCGGCATCGAGTGCGTCAAGCGCAGCCACGGCCACATTGTTCAAATAACAGAAGCCCATTGCCTCCTGGCGTGTGGCATGATGCCCCGGGGGACGCATGAGAATGAAGACAGGCCCCTGGCCGCCGGTCGCATGACGTGCTGCCAAGAGCGCCGCCCCGGCCGCCCGCGAGGCATGTGTCGAGATCGAGGGATAGGCGGGAGTGTCGCTGTCGAAACCGACACCCTCCGACCGGACCCGCGCCAAATGCTCCGCACTGTGAGCCCGCAGGAGTGCCACGTCGATCGCGGGTTCTGCAACCTGCCAACGCCAGTCGGGGTGTTGCGCGCGCAGGTGGCGCTCAGAGAAA
Source organism: Chthoniobacter flavus (assembly GCA_020718605.1). Classification (GTDB taxonomy): domain Bacteria; phylum Verrucomicrobiota; class Verrucomicrobiia; order Chthoniobacterales; family CAKUMP01; genus DYRR01. Next base: position 703 of record DYRR01000220.1, read on the forward strand.
ACTACCCGCTCGGGCCGCTCCGGGTGGCCCGGCAATGCATACGATGCCGATTCGGGGTGGTGGATTATCAACATGACAATGGGGTCTTCGGGACTCTACACCCATAACCCCTCAACGCAACCCAACGGCCTGCCACGAGCCATCCCAACCTGCGCTCCGTGCATCCTGATGAACGGACGTTAGTCTTTCGGATTTTCCGCGAAGTACTTTCGGGTCTCGGATGCCACGACGCCGCTGAGCAGGAGAAGGGCCACGAGATTCGGCACCGCCATAAGACCGTTCATGGCATCGGCGAAATCCCATACAGCCTTCAAAGGTGCCACAGAGCCGACGAAAACCATGATCACCCAGAGAATCCGATATGGGAGGACCGCCCCGGTGCCGAACAGATACTCGACAGCCTTTTCGCCGTAATACGACCAGCCAAGGATCGTGGAGAAGACAAACGTGACCAGGCCCACAAATAGAATGATCGGTCCGAACGTGTGCAAATCCGCGAATGCCGCACGGGTGAGATCCGCTTTCCCAAGGCCTTCTTTCCAGTGACCGGAGCTCACCAGAACGAGTCCGGTCATCGCGCAGATGACCACGGTGTCCCAGAAAGTTCCGGTGGAGGAGACGAGCCCCTGCCGGACCGGACTTGAAGTCTTGGCGGCCGCCGCAACAATCGGAGCACTGCCAAGGCCGCTTTCGTTCGAGAACAGGCCCCGGGCGATTCCCATTCGCATCACCTCTTTCAGTGCCGCCCCGGTGAAACCGCCCACCGCGGCTGTCCCCGTGAAGGCATCGCGAAATATCAATGCGATGGTATCGGGAAGAACGGCAGCGTTCTTGATCAGAATGATCAGGCAACCAAGCACGTAAGCCACCGTCATGAACGGAACCAAAAACGTGCAGAAACGCGAGATCGACCGGATGCCGCCGAGCACGACCGCCGCGGTGAGCGCCGCCATGACCGCTCCAGCCCAGACAGGAGCGTGATCTTTTACCGCAGGAAAGTTCAACTGGATTTGCCCCACAATCGCGTTTGCCTGCGTCATGTTGCCGATACCGAACGCTGCAATGGCGGTAAAAGCTGCGAACACCACGCCAAGCCATTTCATACCGAGCCCTTTCTCAAGGGCGTACATCGGGCCGCCGGCCATCTGACCATTTGGCAGCCGCACACGGTATTTCACGGCCAGGACACCCTCGGCGTATTTGGTTGCGATGCCGAAAATGCCGGTGAGCCACATCCAAAGCACAGCTCCCGGTCCGCCCACGGCTATGGCACCCGCGACGCCGATGATGTTGCCTGTTCCGACCGTGGCCGCAAGAGCGGTTGCCAGCGAACCAAAGGATGTGACATCTCCATCCCCGGAGTCTTTTCGGAACGAGAGCCGAATTCCACGCCCGATGAACCGCTGGATGAATCCAAGGCGGAATGTGAGAAAGAGATGGGTGCCAAAAAGCAGCACGATGAGCGGAACGCCCCAGACAAAACCCGAGAATGCGCCCATCGCCGCCTCAATCTGTTTCATAAAATCCTGCATAAAATCTCCTTCGCTCAATGACTGGTGGACTGGTGGACTGGTGGACTGGTGGACTGGTGGACTGGTGGACTGGT
>DYRR01000084.1 GCA_020718605.1 Chthoniobacter flavus
TGGTCACCACAAAAGCTCCCTCCGCATGGAAAAATTAGAAAAAATCAGCCCTACCCTGTTTCCGACTCGCAAGTTACGCGGGCAAACGTGGTATGGCCTGTCCCGGAGTCTTACAGCCAGCGTTTGCGCTTGAAAAACAGCAGCATTGCGGCGGCGATCCCGATCATCGCCACCAGCAGGGCGGGGTATCCGTAGCGCCAGTGCAGTTCGGGCATGTTCCACGGCCCGGCCTCGGTGTTGAAGTTCATTCCGTAGAGCCCGGCCAGGAAGGTGAGGGGAATGAATACGGCGCTGATCACCGTGAGCACGCGAATGATTTCATTGGTGCGCATCCCCACGCTGGAGAGGTAGAGATCCATCATGCCGGCGGTGAGATCGCGGTCGCTCTCGATGATGTCGATGATCTGCACCACATGGTCGTAGCAGTCGCGAAAAAACACTTTCACATGATCTCCCACCAGTCCGCTGTCGTCGCGGTGCAGGCCGCCGATGACCTCGCGCTGCGGCCACGCGCTGCGGCGCAATTGCATCAGGATGCGTTTCATTCCATACAATCTGCGGAGGGCATCCTTGCCCGGATGATCCAGCATCTCCTCTTCGAGCGACTCGATATTGTCGCCCACCACTTCCAGGACCGGGAAAAAATGGTCGATGAGCGAGTCCAACAACATGTAGGCGAGGTAATCCGATCCGTGCCCCCGGGCATTGCCGCGGCCCTGGCGCAACCGCTGCCGGACGGGGTCAAACACGTCCTGGCCCGGTTCCTCCTGGATGGTGATGAGCAGTTTGTCACGCAGGAACAAGCTCACCTGCTCGGAAAGCACACTGGGATCTTCGCCGGTCTCAAGATAGATCATCTGTGCCACCACGAAGAGATGGTTGTCGTAGGTCTCGCATTTGGGGCGCTGCGCGGTGTTGAGCGCGTCCTCGATTGCGAGCGGATGGAGATTGAAATGTTTGCCCAACCGCTCCAGAAACCCGGGATCCCCCAGTCCATCGACATTGATCCAGCGGACGCCGCCGGTCCCCGGATCTTCGAACAGTTCGTCGGGATGTGACAGTTTGCGTTCGGAAAATGAATCGCGGTCATACTCGATCACCGTCACATCCGGCGGTCCGGGCGCGATGTCCTTTGGACGGGTGAGCGTCGCGGGCGGGGTGCCTGGAAGATGGTGGCCGGAGCGGAACATGGACGAATCTATCCCGAAGGGTTGCATTCCGTCGAGGCGGTTTTTTCTTGATTATGGTACTCCCGCAGGCATGATTCGCGTCCCATGCATCCTCTGCTCCGTGCCGCCGCCGATCTGGATTCCCTGCTTGATCTCATGCCGCAATTCACCGGGGCGATGGATGATGCCGCCACGCTTGTGGGGGACGCTTTGGTGGCGGGTCACAAGCTGCTCGTGTGCGGCAACGGCGGGAGCGCCTCCGATGGGGCGCATTTTGCCGGGGAATTTGTGGGGCGTTTCCTCGGCGAACGCCGGGGATATCCGGCGATCTGTCTTGCCAGCGAGGGCGGCGTTCTTACCTGCATCGGCAACGACTACGAGTTCAACGAGATCTACGCGCGCCAGGTGCGGGCTTTTGGAAAACCGGGCGATGTGCTGGTGGTCTTCACAAGCAGCGGCAACTCGCAGAATATCCTCGACGCACTCGACCAGGCCAACACCATGGAAATCCGCTCCATCGCCTTTCTGGGAAAGGACGGCGGCAGGGCGCGGGGCAGGGCGACCACGGAATTTATTGTTCCCTCGCCCGTCACCGCGCGCATCCAGGAAGTCCACAAATTGCTCCTGCACGTCCTCTGCACGATGGTCGAAGAGGTGCTGCCGAAAGACTGAGCCTGGATTCCAAGAAGGAATCACGAAAGGCACGAAAAGCACTAAAATTGAGGAGTTTGCAGGACTGTATGCCTGACATAGAGAAGGTGGACAGGAAGTTCCCACGAGATCGGATTCTTTCGTGAAATTTCGTGTATTTGGTGGTTGGAATTTCGGTTTTCGGGTTGAGTACTTCGGCTCCCGGAGGCGCGCCGCTTACTCCTCCAGATCGCGGCCGCCCTTGGCCGCCTTGAGCCCGCGCAGTTTGCCGTGGATGAATGCGTCGATGTCACCGTCCATCACTGCTTGGACGGCACTGGTTTCCACGCCGGTGCGGTGATCCTTCACCATCTGGTAGGGCTGGAAGACGTAGGAACGGATCTGGCTGCCCCAGGCCACGTCGCCTTTCTCGCTGTATTGGCGCTCGACCTCCGCCCGCTTCTTGTCCTGCTCAATCTGGTAAAGTTTTGCCTTGAGCATTTTCATCGCCAGATTGCGGTTCTTGAGCTGGCTGCGCTCCGCTTGGCAGGCGACGATGATGCCCGAGGGCACGTGGGTGATCCGCACGGCGGTCTCGACTTTGTTGACGTTCTGTCCGCCCTTGCCGCCGCTGCGGAAGGTGTCCAGCAGGATGTCGCGATCGTCCACCTCGATGGGCGCGTCCTCCTCGAATTCGGGCGTCACATCGACACTGGCAAAAGAAGTGTGGCGGCGTTTGTTGGAGTCGAACGGGGAAATGCGCACCAGACGATGGACGCCGCGTTCCGTGGCCAGATAGCCGTAGGCGAAGTCGCCGGAGACCTCCAGCGTGACGGATTTCACGCCCGCCTCATCGCCTTCCTGGATGTCGGCAATGGAGAAGCGAAATCCGTGGCGCTCGATCCAGCGCTGATACATGCGCAGGAGCATGTCGGCCCAGTCGCAGGACTCGGTGCCGCCCGCTCCGGCATGGATGGTGAGAAATGCGCCCGACTTGTCAAACTCGCCCGAGAGCAATTGTTCCAACTCGAAGATTTCGAGGGCAGTCCGCACGCGGTCGAACTCCGTGTCGAGATCCGCGAGGGCCGAGGTCCGGGCTTCGGGGTTGGATTCCTCCTCCACGAGTTCCCTGAGTGTGGAGAGATCGTCGGTCTCGCGTTCGAGGGCTTCGAAGGGGCCTGTTTTGGAGCGCAACCGGGAGACCTCTTCCATGAGACCCTGGGCCCGCTCGCGATTGTCCCAGAAATCGGCTCCGGACATGAGCGACTCGATTTCATCGAGCCGGGTCTTCAGCGCGGGGTAGTCAAAGATACCTCCGCAGTTCGCCGACGCGGATTTTGAGGGACTCGGTGTCGATGGAGAGAAGGTCGGGCGTCATGGTTTGGAAGGGGTGGGAGCTGCGAGGGCGGGCAGGGAAGGCATGGAGGGATTCGAGCCGGAGGACGGGGCGTCGATACGGAAGATGGTCTCCCCCTCCTTCATGAGATCCATTTTGTCGCGGGCGACGATTTCAAGATACTCGGGATCGCTTTTGAGCAGACTGAGTTCCTGGCGTTGGTGTTTGAGAATGGTTTCCTGGTTGGCGACCTCGATCTGAAGCCGTCGGAGTTCCGCCTGGGCCGCCCGCTGGCGTTTGATCTCTGGAAAATATGCCAGGCCGAGAAGAACCAGCCCCAGCATGACGATGATCAGGAGGAGGAGGCGGTTCAGGATTCCCAGGAATCCTGAACCGCGCCCCTGACGATGTTCGGCGGTGAATGTGGCGGGCACTTACTTCATTTTACCGCCATAAACCGCGTTGTCACCAAGGAGTTCCTCGATGCGGAGGAGCTGGTTGTATTTGGCGACGCGGTCGGTGCGGCACAGTGAACCGGTCTTGATCTGACCGGCGTTGGTTGCGACGGCGATGTCGGCGATGGTGGTGTCCTCGGTCTCGCCCGAGCGGTGGCTGATGACCGCAGTGTAGCCGTTTTCCTTGGCGAGTTCGATGGAGTCGAGTGTCTCGGTGAGGGTGCCGATCTGGTTGACCTTCACCAGGATCGAGTTGGCCACCCCCATGTCGATGCCTTTTTGCAGGAACTCGACATTGGTCACAAACAGGTCGTCGCCCACAAGCTGCGTGGTCGTTCCGAGCGCTTCGGTGAGTTTTTTCCAGCCCGTCCAGTCGTTCTCGGCGCAGCCGTCCTCGATGGAAACGATCGGATATTTTTTCTGCAATCCCTTGTAGTATTCCACCAGCTCTCCGGCGCTCCGTTTGGAGCCGTCGGATTTTTTGAACACGTAGGACTTTTTCGCGGCATCGTAGAACTCGCTGGAAGCCACATCCAACGCGATGAACACGTCCTTGCCGAGTTTGTATCCGGCCGCTTTCACGGCGGCGGCGATGGACTCCAGGGCATCCTCGGCGGAGTCGAGTTTCGGGGCGAACCCACCCTCATCCCCGATGGCGGTGGAGAGGCCGCGGCCTTTGAGGACGGATTTGAGCGAGTGAAAAATCTCCGTCCCGCAGCGCAGTGCTTCGGAGAAACTCGCGGCACCCTTGGGCATGATCATGAACTCCTGGAAATCGATCGGGGCATCGGAATGCGCGCCGCCGTTGAGGATGTTCATCATGGGCACGGGCAGCACCTTGGCGTTGGGTCCGCCGAGATATTTGAAGAGGGGCAAACGCAGTTCTGCGGCGGCGGCGTGGGCGGTCGCCAGGGAGACGCCGAGCAGGGCGTTGGCACCGAGTTTCTTTTTGTTGGCGGTGCCGTCGAGCGCGATCATGGTGCGGTCGATGGTGACCTGGTCGAAGGCGTCCATGCCGCAGAGGACCGGGGCAATCACGCTGTTGACCGCTTTCACGGCTTTCTGGACGCCTTTGCCGAGATAGCGGGTTTTCAGGCCGTCGCGCAATTCCCAGGCCTCATGTTCGCCGGTGCTGGCTCCGCTTGGAACCGCAGCCCTTCCGAGGGCGCCGCTGGAGAGCCGCACATCGACTTCGATGGTTGGATTGCCGCGGGAATCGAGAATTTCGCGGGCTTTGACACTGGCAATGGATTGGTTGGGCATGATGATTTCTGTAGGTTGGGTTGGTTTGGTTGTCTGGCGCATGTGCGCACAAGCCCTGCGGTGTAGCATCTGGCCCGCCCCGGCGCAATGGAGAAATGATCGATGATGCGGGGTTCCCGGCCCGGCATCACCCCCGCACGGGCACGGTTTGCGAAGTGACCGCCGTCTCGTCCAATCCCAGCAGCAGGGCGGCGGCCCGGCGGTAGGCGGACATCTGGCCGGCATGGCGGGATTGGATCTCTGCGGCGTCCGTCCGGTCGGTTTTGAAATCGTGGATCGTCGCCGACACCGGATGGCCGGTGTCATCAAGTTGGATGTGGACCCGGTCGAACACCCCGCTCATCCATTGTCCGTCCACGATCACATCGAAGCTTCGTTCCCGCCAGAGCAGGCATGGGTGGGTGGGGCGCTTGAAGAGGGATTGTGCGGTTGGCCCCGCAAGAAAGGAATTCAGAATGGCGGCGGCATCTTCGGAGACGCCGTGGAATTGGAGGGCGGAACCGTCGCTCCATTCGATCCGGGCAAGTGCCGCATGCACTTCCAGGCCCAGCCGCGTGGCTTCGGGTGAATGGCGGAGAATCGGTGGTTCGGATTCCGTATTTTCGCCCTCTCCGGGAGGGTTGAAAGCCGAGGGCGGGATGGGGCGGGGAGTGTCGGAGTGAGGCGGCGGCAGTTCCCATTGCACGGTGCCCGACGGTGGGGCTGCGGGTTCCCTGACGGGTTTTGTTTCGAACCACCGCGGGTTGCCGGCCTCGAAAACCGGGCCGGGTTTGTCGAGGGTCAGCATGAGAAGGCGCGCGAAATTTTTGGCGGAGGTGTTTTCTCCGAGTTGGTTGGTGACGAGATAAAGCCCGAGCCTGGGCCGGGTGATTGCGACATAGGCCGCGCACAGTTCTCCATAGGCGTCTGCGGCAATCAAGGCTTCGCCGGCGGCCTTTAACTTCGAGTCCTGTGCGGCAAATTCTTTTTTTGGCAGTTCCATTCCCCAAGTGGGCGGGCGGCCTCCCCCGAGCGACATGGCCCCCGCCGTGCGGTCCTTCACCAGTGTTTCCAGTCCGGACACCACCACCATGTCGAAGGTGAGTCCTTTCGCCTGGTGAATCGTCATGACGCGCACCACATCCGCGCTCTCGGCATCCTGCACGGAATGATTTTCAATGACATCGAGAAAACGCAGAATGCCGCCCGAAGGATCGGCGTCAAAAGCGGTGGCTGCGGAAAGAAACGCCGCACCGCGTCCGGCGAGAAATGGCTCATTATCGAGTGGGACCGCCGCGATCCAGCGGCGCGCGGTGGCGGCAAACCCCACGGTGGCGATGGAGCGCAGTGCCGCTTCACGGAACGCGTATTCTCCGTCCCTCACCCCAATCGGTGCGCACGGCAGATCCCTGCGCTTCCGCACAGGGCCACGAAGCGGGCTGTAGCCCGCTCCGGGAGGAGCGGGATCGAAATGATCCGCGTCCCTCAAAAGGGGGGCACCCAGCGGATACCCGGCGAGCATGGCAGAGGAAAGCGAGTCGCCGGGCAGCGCGGCACAGCGGAAGGCGGCAAGCAGGGCCGCGCCAAGGGGATTATCGGTGCAGGGATTGGATTTGCCTTCCACGGCGACCGGAACGCCTTTGGATTGCAGGAGGTTGGCGAGGGCCTTGACCTTTTTATTGTCGCGTTTGAGGACCGCGCAGACCAAGCCGCGTTTCCATGGTCGGACTTCCTCAAGGATTTTCAATATCTCAAGATCCTGCGGGCTGGCGGGGTCCTCCTCCTCTTCAACCTCGGGTCCGTCTTTGTCCACAGGCACCCAGCGGACATACCCCTCCAGGGATTCATTGCGCGTGGCGACCCGGTGCTTGCGCCAGGCCTTCGTCCAGTCGCGCACTGCGGCGGCAGGCAACCCGAGCGTTTCCGCATGGGCGGTTAGATCCCCGAACACCGCATTGACGACCTCCACGATCTCGCGGGTGGAGCGGTGGGAGTCGGCGAGTTCGCCCGAGCGGATATGATCCGGCTTGGATTGGTTGTAATAATCGCGGATTTCAAAAAAGAGTCCGGGATCGCCGCCACGCCAGAGATAAATCGCCTGCTTGGCGTCGCCGACATAGAACAGAGAGCGGGTTCCCCCGGTGTCCTGCAGCACCTCGTCGATGAATGCCCGGAGCACTTCCCATTGCGTGCGGCTGGTATCCTGGAACTCATCGAGCAGCCAATGGTCGTAGCGGTTGTCGAGACGGTAGCCCGCCGAGGATTTCCATGTGGGATCCTCCACCTGCCGCGCCAGCAGCGAGGTGACATCGCCGAAGGTGAGCAGTCCGCGCAGCCGGGTCGTGCGGTCGTAGTAAGCCTCGAAGCGGCCGATGAGAAAATGCAGGGCGGCGCTGCGGCGCAGGAGTTGTTCGAATTCCTGCCTGAGCAGCGCATGGAGCAGGGTGGTGCGCGCGGCGGCGACCGGGCCGTCGAGATAGGTGCGGTTGGCGTTGCCTCTGCCGATGGGGACATATTCCCTGCCGGCTTTATCGACAGAGCAGCCGCAGATCTTTTTGGTGATGAAGTCGGAGAGTTCCCGCGACCAGGCTTGACCGGGTTTCAACTCCGCGATTTCGGCGAGACGACTCTGCCAGCCCTCGCGGGATTCCGATCCCAGGTCGGGGTGTGTGGTTTCGATGACCTGCCAGAGCGCCCCGGCTGCCGCTCCGGGGTCGGGTGCGGACAGAATCGGGGAGCCTCCGGGCCAGATCGTGTTTCGATCACCCCAGGTCACATCCTGCGGGGTGGTCAGAAATGTGTCGTGCAGATTCCGCACGGAATCCAGCAGGGTTGTGAACACGCTCTGCTCACTCTGGCGTCGGCTTTGTTGGCGGACTTTGTCCAGAAGCTCCGCGAAGCCTTCTGGACTTTCCCCGCCCTGTCGGAACAACATGGCCAGTGCGTCCTCGCGGGCCAGAGCCATATCGGCGTCGGAGAGGATCGAGAAATCGCCGGCCAATCCGGATTCGAATGGGAATGCGCGGGCGATGCGTCCGAAGAGGCTGTCGATGGTGCCCATGCAGAGTCCGCCCATTTGATCCACCAGCCGGATGAGAATTCCCCGGCATGCCGCAGCGTCGAGTTGCTCCACGCCGGTGTCCCTGCGCAGGGCGTCCAGACACGCCGGATCGAGGGCGGCATCGGCGAGACGTTTGAACACCGCGTCCAGAAATTCACCCGCAGCCTTTTTGGTGAAGGTGAGCGCGGCGATGGCGCGCGGTTCCACTCCCCGGGCAAGCAGGGACACCATGCGGGTGGTGAGACAATACGTCTTTCCGCTGCCGGCATTGGCAACCATCATTTGGTGGTGGAGTTCGCGGGTCATGCGCGTCCTTTCAAAAAAGTGATCGTTTCGGGATCGAAACACTGCTCCGGAGTGCCGTTGAGAAAGAGCGGTTCAAAGGGGTCTCCCCACGAATTGTTGACGCTCCGGGGCGGCCAGAATACGCCGCGATGCACGCGGTCCGCGACCGCCTCCGCGCACCGCATTGCCGAGGCATACAGATCCTCCGGGAGATCCAGCGCCACAATGCCTGTCTCGTCGGGGTCCGAGGGAAGCAGGAAATAGGCGGTCTGCACCGCGCGTCCCGGGTACAGCTTCTCTGCGATGCGGCGGTAGAGCGGCAGTTGCAGATCCGTCCAGCTCCTGGCTTTGCCATTGACGGTCACTTGCGCCTCCTCCAGAAAGTCCACTGCGTTGGCGGACCCGAAATGGGTTTTCACGGGTGCCTTGGGACTGGCGTAGGTCTTGTAATCCAGAATGCGCAGTCCGAGATCGGGATGTTCCTCGATCCGGTCGATCTTTGCCGAGAGCGCGCACGGTCCGATCCGGAGCGGATCGGGTCCGTTGGAATCGAGTTTCTGTTCCACGGCGAGAATCCGCCAACCCAGGGCATACTCCGCCGCCTGCACACGGGCAAAGGCGCGCAGCCGGACCCGGATGGCTTCCAGTTGCACCCGGACGGCGGGTGCGGGCCGGGGGCCGAAAAGACGAAGGGCTTCGGCATCGAGGTGTCCGAGGACGAGGGCTTCGATGTCGGCGGCATCGGGGGTGTCCGGAGCGAAGCACCCGAAGTCTTCCAGGGTCTTGTGGACGAGGGTTCCGAACCGCGCGGCATCCATTTCGCGCACATGGGGATCGAATTCCTCAAGGCGCAGCTCTCTGGCCGCGTAATATCGGAACGGACACTGGAGATAATCCTTGAAGGAGGTGGGGCTGATGGTTGCGATATCCCGAATGCGCTTGTCTTCGGGCAACGCCCAGCGCCAGCCGTTTTGCCGCAGCGGGGCGGCCACGCCGCCGCCCACGGGACGGAATGTGGCGAGGATGCGCGCGGGTAGATCCCCGTCCGCACAGCGCAGCAGGAGATTGGAGGGCAGGGCGGGACTGTTGTCGGGGCCGAATTTGCTGAAACTGCACCGGAAATCCTCCGGCGCGCGGGTGCGCAACAAACAGGTGAGGAGGTAGGCGTCACGGGCTCGGCGCGCCGCATTGTCGAGAATGCCAAGACGGGTCCGGATGGAGTCGGGGAGAAAGACATGCCCGGTGACCGATGTCGGCAGAGCGCCCTCGATACACCCACAGAGCGCCATGCGTCCGGCTTCGAGCCATGGCGCTTCGAGCCAGCCCGGCATCTCCAGGTCGCCAGCCCGGGACGCCTCGAATGTTTTTTCCGTCCTCAACGCCCGCAGAAAAGCGGTATCCATGGCATCCGGCCAGATGCGGAAGACCGGGGACATTCCAATCCCGGCCCACAAATCCAGGACGGCGCGGGCATCCCCGCCGCCGGACCAGACTTGGCGGATGACATCGTCCACCGCGGGGGTGCCGACATCGCGTATTCCGTTCATCAGCGCCTTGGCGTCGGCTCGGGTTGCGGCGCTCCGGTCTTTGATCTCCGCCGATTTGGCGAGATATGCGGCGGCCTGTTCCAGGTTTTCCACCAGCGGATCGCAGAGCAGGAAATCGCAGGCCATTATGGACTTGGACAGGCTGAGTTTGGTTTTCCGTCCCAGCCAGCGCGCAAACTGCGGGCACTCCAGCAGGCGGCGCAGGGTTCTCAATTGATGGGTGGATGTCCATTCGATCCAGGCAAGTGCGGCCATTGCGGGTTCGGTCGAGGAAAGCGCGGATCCTTCGGGAAGAAACGGGTTGCCGCCGAGGCGCAGGATTTCCGCTCCGAAAGACGGTGCCAGATCCGCGGAAGCCAGTACCAGTGCATAGTCTCCGGGAGTCGGGGCCAGCGCCAGATGGTGCAATGCGGCGGCGGCTTCCGCTGCGGGATCTTTGGCCACGACGATTTGCTCCGGCGCAAGCGGCACTTCGCACCGGGCCCAGTCGGCGGAGAGGGGGCGTCCCCATTCGTCAAATCCGCCCCCCATTTCGCCCGGCTTCCAGATCAGTGCCACCACTTCGACTCCGCGCTTGAGCAGGGCTCCGGCATACTGTGCCGCCGCTTGGGAGAGATCCGGGATACAGGCGATCACAAGCCGCTTGAGATTCGCGGGGATCGTGGGCTTCGCGATTTCGGCAAGCCGGATGCTGTTGGGATCGGCGAGATCCAGCGACCGCAGGGTTTCCAGATATTGCCGGTAGAGCGGGCGGATTTGCTCCCAGCGGGCGGCATCGGTTGCGCAAATGTCCGGCAGATCCGGCTGGAGCGGGTCGTGACCGCCTTCGGCGAGAAGATCGCACAGATCGCAGAGCAATCCTCCGGCACCCAGCAGTTGGTGCTCCCCGGCAAGCGGGGTGGCGAGCGGAAAAAGTGCGTCCGAATTCTCCCGGGATGCCCTCCGCAACACCAGTGCCCATGCGGCTTCGCGTTCGATCCGGGAAGCGACCGGAGCGGACTCGGGCAGGATGGCCTGCATCGGTTGTGCAAATCGCGGGGACAATACGCCGGTCCCACGGTCCGCCGCGAGTCGGGCCAACGCGTGGCGGATTCTGCGGCCCGCCCCGGATGTGGGAACCCAGACGTGCGTGCCGCCCAGATCCGGCGCGCATCCGGGAGCACCCGACAGGAGATACCCGGCCACCTGCTTCGCCAGGGAGGCGGGCTGGTCGAGGAACCGGACGGTGGGCGGCTTCATGCGGTGCCGTTTCGGACCTTTTCCTTTTTATCCTCGCTGTCCTGTTGGATGCGGCGGATTTCCCGGGCGAGCTGGTCGCGCAATGCGGTTTCCTCGGTGGGTTCGGTGGTCTTGCGGATTTGATCCAGCAGAAACAACTCGCGCTCGGCGATTTTGGCTTTCGTCGAGCTGTCGATCTCTGCCAGAGCGGCCTTTTGATCGTCG
>DYRR01000221.1 GCA_020718605.1 Chthoniobacter flavus
AGCGGATACAAAAAGACCAAGTCCGCTGCCAGACGAACTCTGCTGCTTTCCCCGCAGCCAGCGCAATTTTCGAGAGATGATTTGTCGCGAACTGCAAAATCACAAGAAAGCCGGCTGATTCCCGAGAAGAGCAACACCGGCACCCCCCCCCGGATTTTTCCCACGCCAACACCGATTGCGGCAACCTTGGCCCCGCGAAGACGTGCCAGAACCGCGACGAAAGCAAGGATCAGAAGATTGGTGGGCGATCCATCCTTCGCATGGAACAGTGTGCCTCCACCAAAAATCAGAACCTGGACTCCACAAAGCGCCTTCCATATCTGGATCAGAAACAACCCCAATCGGACGGGCGCACGACGGGACTGATCGGCGAGGATCTTTTCCAACTCGAGGAATGTGACATGAGGGTCGCGGGAACTGTCCGGAGCAAGCAGACATTTGACTCGAACATTCGAGGCCGACTTCAACAGTTTTCCCAGAAGGACCGCCAGCAGAAGATCGTCGCCCACATTTCCGCAGCCGTAGTAACCGAAAAGAAAGATCTCGATTTTGCCGGCTCTGCCCCCGTTTCCTGATGCCGTCATGGGATCATCAGGTGGTGGATGATCCCTGCAAACCGGGGAGTGATACGCCGTATTTCGTATTCCTCTCGAACATCCTGTTTTCCCCATGGCAATCCGGGCTGCGCCCTTCTCCGTCGGCACTCGTCCAGTGATTCCATGAGTCCCGCAGTCACCGCGCCTGGATCCTGCGGGTTGGCAACCCGTCCCCCCAGCCGGCGAATCAGTTCATGTGAGCTCCCGGATGGCACAATGCCAAATATTGGAACCGCAGCGCCGACGTAATCGATCAGCTTGCTAGGCAGAAAAACGCTCAGTTCAGCCGGCGCGTCGATCACAAGAAGTAGATCGGCTTCCGCTGCAAGGCGCAGCGAGTTCCGGTAACTGACCGGCGGAAAAAGTTCTACAAGACCGGGAGGCAGGTTCGTCCGGAGAGAGAGAGCCCGCATTCGATCCGGCATACCGCCGATGAGCTCAAACCTCACATCGGAAAACAGAGCGGACGATTTGCGGAAAATACCGGCCAGCGCATCAAGCAGAGGAAATGGCGTCCGGTCGGCATAAAAATTCCCGAGGTAGCGGACGACGAGTTTGCCGGTGCGAACCGGCATCTCCGGGTAGAATGCCGGATCATAGCTGTGCGGGAGGACAGTGGCCTTTTGTCGCCACTCGACCGGATATTTTCGCAGGACCAGTTCAAGCGTCTCCGACGAGGTAAAGACAATTCGGTCGGCGGACGCGATCACGGCCCGCTCCATCCGGCGGTTGAAAACATTGGCGAAAACGAACAATCGGCGGAAGGGATTATCCGCCCAAGGATCGCTGAAATGCGCCACCCAAGGCAGCCCGGTCCGTCGCTTCAGGTCGAGCGCCAGCAGGTGGTCGGACATCGGCTCGCCAAAGCTGACGATCACCGGGCGTCGTCGTTTTTTATCCGCCAACTCGCCGTCGATGGTCTTGGCCGCATCGGAAATCCAAAACCGGAATTCGTCAGGCGCGCGGCCGTAAAGCGAAACAAACTTTCGGGCGAGCGCGTGCAGCCGTCCGGGAAGCGGAGCTCGGAACGTCACCCGCTGGTGAAGCACCATCCGCTCCGAAAAATCCGGGTAACAATCCATCCCCCCATCCGACGCTTCCCCGGATACCGCCCAGACCGGCAGCGGGCAGTGGTAGAGCAGCCGCCCAATCTGAATCGACTGGGGGTAGAGGCTCGGGGGCAGCGCGTAGGAAAGTGCCAGAATCTCTGGGCCATCGCGCATCATCCGGGAGCCAGGACATCCAGAATCCGTCGGCTGGCGTGCCCGTCTCCGTAGAGGTCGCATGCGGTGCCGGGTTCAGCCCAATCATTCGTGAGGGCAGCAGTGGCGGCACCGACAATCTTTGCGCTGTCACATCCGGTCAGGCGGATGAACGGAGACCCGAGCCCCTCGGTCCGCTCGGTCGTCTCGCGCAGCACAATCACCCGCTTGCCAAGGCTGGGGGCTTCTTCCTGCACCCCTCCGGAATCCGTCAGGATGAGCGTCGCCCGCGACATGATATCCACGAATGGCAGGTAGTTCAGCGACTCGACGAGAAAGATGTTCGTGTGTTTATTTATGTCCAGTTTCGCGAACACGGTATCACGCACGGCGGGATTCGGATGCACAGGGTAGATAAAATCGCGATCAGGAAAGAACCCGGCGAGTTCGCTGATCGCATCGCAAATCGACTCAAAACCCGATC
>DYRR01000006.1 GCA_020718605.1 Chthoniobacter flavus
CGTGCAGAGAAATCTGTGCTTTGATTGACCGCGCAGGCCCAGACGTTTTGCCTCCACATCGAGCTTCTGAAGTTTGACGGCCATTTTCCGGCGCTCTGCGATGCCGGCACTCAGCACCTCGCCCTGCTTCTTGAGAGACCTGACCCGGTGAAGTTTTTTGACCGCACTCCAGCACACGTCGCGTTTGGGATCGAAGGACCAGTATGCCGGGATAAAGATCATCGTGCCATGCGGGGTGAGATTTACCGAAAGATTCATGCTGAGCGGTTTATCGCCCTGCATGCCGTAGAGGTTCCAGCGTGAACAAAAAGCGTCGAACGCCGCCTGAAATCGTGCTTCGGGTCTTGTCCAATCGACCGAGAAAGACGGACGCAAATTTCGTTCCGTTGTGAACGTTCGGCGGATGACCCCTTTGGAGTCCGCGAACCCGCTCACTTCCCACCGTTGTTTGATCGCCTGCCACGAGTGGAGCAAATCAGGGTTGCGCTCCGCCTCTTTTTCGATCGAATCGAACTTGGCTGTTGTCGTGACCAGGTTTTTGTAGTCGCCCCGTTGAACGAGCCGCTCGTGTTCCGCCACGACTCGGCAAACGCTTTCCGATGGGATTTCAGGCAGGCTTTGCAGGAGAAACCGCATATCCCCGTCAAGTTGGCCACCCGCCCCGATAACATCCAGGCAGGTCTGGAAAATATCCTGAAAGTTCAACGGCCAGAGAGTGATGGGAATGAACAGCCAGCGATAAAGGGCTTCGATCTGTGTCACAGCCCGCGCTCCGAGCTTCCGGCGCAGCGCATGAAATCTCCGCACATCATCGAGAAGGCAATCCTTCCGGTGATAGGCCAGCGCATCCAGTAATTGAAGGTCGTGTTTGAGAGTGGATGCCATGGCGGCAGTTCTAGCCAAAGATTGGGGACAATTCAATCCATGGAATCAAGAGAAAGGAATGAATAGGATCACCGGCATGAAATCCAAGATCGCCGGTAGCCTCGCACCTGACCCAAGCCCGACTTCGTCGGATTCCGCCCCCATGACCCGCGAAACCGACAACGGGGAGCAGGTAACCGCCAGTCTAAACATTTCCGATGGCATGCTGGCTGATTTTGTCCGGCTCCTGAGAGAACAGCTCCTGTGCAAATGGCGATCATACTCAGTGCCCATTTCGTCAGCCACTTGTTTCATTTTTATAGGACCAGAGTTCGACTCCAAATCGGAAGAGGAAAGGAATCGGATAGATGCCCAATGGAAGAACATGATGGACAACGCGTCGAAGGAGCAAAAGGCGGCATTGCTTTCCGGCTGGCTTGATAAAGTCGCGCTTGCTCCCTGGGCGTGCTTCGAAAATGGATTTTCTTCCGCAATACGCGACTGCGTTGAGGACGCATTTTCAAAATTCATTGGCACAGCCGCATTGTCGAAACCAAAAATTGAGCCAATTCTTCTTGGGCGATTGCGTGATGGAATCGACGAAGTTTCATCATCCGTTGCCCGGATGGCCCGGAACGCCGTGGCGAAACACCGGGAGGAATATGCCCGGCTCCACGCGTGTTACTCGCAGCTTGTTGAGTTCCATCCCCGGTACAGATCGATCTCAAGCCGGACCCCGTTCTTGGAGGCGGTCGTGGAACTGGCTGTAGTGGTCGATTCAAAGGAGTGCATACAATCGGAGCCCGGGGTATGGGACAACTGGCGCGACTTGAATGACCGGGAGTTCTGCGTGAGTTTTGGGAGAGCGCTCGGTTTCCTCAGCAATTCATACAGCGCGTACAACGATCAAGTGGAAGAATCGCTCCAATCTGCTTCTGACTGTATGGAGGATATATTTTCGGATTGATATGCCACCCCCTCGGGTGCGGGCGTATCTGCAATTGTCAAAGCCCGGGTTTGGCGACAGAGTGTGGAATTCACACTCCGTGCGCACGCTGACCAGACCCATACTTCTAGCCATGGCCCTCTTGTGCCTCCTGTCCGCCCCGGCGGTCCGGGCTCAGGCAACGCAGGAGATCCGTCCGCCGTTTGGTCTCAAATGGATGGAAAACACCGAGCGGATGACCTCGCTCCTGCGGGCGACCCAGGCGAATATCACGCAGAAGCGGATGCTCAACGGACGCGAAGCCTGGACGGTGGAAGGCATCTCGCAACCGGGTTTGAAAAGGACCATTTTTTACTTCACCGACAGCGCTTTGGTGGAGGTGGAGCTCCAGTATGAACATGCCCAGTGGGATGCCAACAAATACGATGCGTTTCTGGAGGAAGTCCGGCAGCGGATCGAATCCAAGTTTGGTCCCGGCACCCCGCTGGCCCAGCAAACCACGCCCAAGGGGGAGGTGACACAGAAAGTGGTCGGATACTCGTGGGCGCAGGAACTCGCGGATCTCCAGTTGTTTTATTATTCCGCCGAACGCGGCGCCATGGCCTACCGCACCGTGAGCCTCCACTACCGGGCGCATTGATCGGTGCAAGAACAGAGCCGCACCCCGGCTTGACGTGTCTATGGAAAAGGTCCGATAATCCGCACCCACGCCCCCCTTTTCATGCGTCTTCTTAAAATCGGATTCCTTTCCGCATCGCTGCTCACCGCACTCTGGCTGCTTGCACCGCGCACCCGGGAAGGCAAAGTCGGGGACGGGGTGGTGGAGATCAGTTTTATGGGTCCCGGGGGCCCAGTATCGGGTGCGCTGGAAGATGCGATCCGGCAGTTTGAGGAGGAAAGCGCACGGGCCCACGAAGCCGATCCCTCGAAACCGGTCTATCGTGTGGTGAGCGGTCAGAATGCCTCGCGCGACCAGACGGCCGATCCCACCCGCTTCCTGATGAGTGTGGCGGGCGGGATGCCGCCGGATGTGATCTATTTCGACCGGTTTGCCGTGACCGAGTGGGCGGGCCGCGGAGCTTTCCTGGACCTCACGCCGTTTATTGAAAAAAATATCACGGACAATGCCGATTTCGCGTTGCGGGCGGAGGATTATTACCCATCCTGCTGGGACGAAGTGGTGTTCCACGATCCCCGCACCGGAAAAACGGGAATCTACGGGATTCCGGAGAAAGTGGATTCGCGGGCGCTGCTATACAACAAAGACCTGCTGGTGCGGGCGGGCTACGTGGACGGGAAGGGCGAGGCGCGGCCACCCCGCACCTGGGAAGAGCTGGAGGAGATGGCCGTCGCGTTGACCGAACGCACACCGGCGGGGTATATCGCGCGGCTGGGATTTGTCCCCAACTACGGAAATTCCTGGCTCTATCTCTACGGATGGATGAACGGCGGGGAGTTCATGAGTACGGACGGCAAACGCTGCACCCTCGATGATCCCCAAGTGGAGTCGGCGCTGGAATGGATGTCCGGGATCTATCGAAAGCTTGGCGGGGCGCGGGAGGTTTATGCGTTCCAGTCGAGTTTCCAGGGTGGCGATCTGGATCCTTTTCTCACCGGAAAGATCGGGATGAAAATCGACGGGTTCTGGCAGATCACCGACATTCTCTCCCAATACGGACGCTCGGTGAATTGGGCGGCGGCCCCTCCTCCCGTGCCTGCGTCCGCCCGGGAGAAGGGAATGGAAACCCTGAGCTGGGTCGGCGGCTGGTGTTATGCGATCCCCTCTTCGGCCAAGCACAAGGAGGGTGCGTGGGAGCTGATCCGGTTCCTGTCCAGCCAGCGGGCGGTCTCGATCATTGCCGAGAGCAGTCGTCTGCAAGCGGCCAGCCGGGGCCAGGTTTTTGTTCCCATCCAGCACTCCAACCGGGTCATCAACGAGTTCCTTACAGAGAAATATGTGTTCTCCAATCCCGCGATGGAGCCGCGCATCAAGGACGCGGTTCGTCTCTACAACGATCTTCTGGAAGGTGCCCGGTTCCGCCCCGTCACACCCGTCGGCCAGCTCCTGTGGAACCAGCACATCACCGCCACGGAGAATGCGATTTTCGAAAAATCCACGGCGCATGAAGCGCTTTCCCATGCCACGGCAAATGTCCAGCGGGAACTCGACCGGATCCTCGCTCCGCCTGTCGGACGCGAGCTGAGCTGGTCGTGGCTCATTGCAATCTATGTGGCACTGGTGGTTGCGGCGGTGATCGGTATCTATTACTGGGACACCCGCGCCGGGCTGCGCCGGGGCGTCGCGCACGCCCTGCGCCACGTCGGCGGCAACGCGCTTCTCGGAAAAGGCGGCGGCATCGAGGGGGTCCAGAGCAGCTATTTCCGGTCGCAATGGCGCGGCGGTTGGATCTGTGCGGCCCCATGGATCATCGGATTCATCCTCTTCACCGGCGGACCGATTCTTTTTTCCATCGTCATCAGTTTCTGCGACTACGACATTCTCAATCCCGCCCGCGTCACGGGGTTGAAAAATTACCAATGGATGTTCACCAGCGACCCGCTGTTCTGGAAATCCCTGTGGAACACCCTCTTCATGGTGCTGGGCATCCCCGTGGGGCTGGGCGTGAGCCTGGGCATCGCCATGCTGCTCAACATGGAAATCCGGGGGGTCGCCCTCTGGCGCACCTTCTTCTACCTGCCCTCCATCGTGCCGGCCGTGGCGGCCAGCATTCTGTGGATCTGGATTTTCAATCCCTCGGGCGGCCTGCTCAACTCCGTGCTCGGTTCGCTGGGCATCGTGGGTCCCAACTGGCTCCAGGACGAACGCACCAGCAAACTCTCCCTCATCCTCATGGGCCTCTGGGGCGCGGGCGGGGGCATGATCATCTGGATCGCCGGACTCAAAGGAATCAGCCAATCCTACTACGAAGCCGCCGATCTCGACGGGGCCGGTCCCTGGGGCAAGTTCCGGCACATCACCCTTCCCCTGCTCTCGCCCTATATTTTCTTCAATCTCATCATGGGCCTCATCGGAACGTTCCAGATCTTCACCCAGGCGTTTATTATGACCCAGGGCGGCCCGGTGAACTCCACGCTTTTCTACGCCTATCACCTTTTCAACAACGCCTTCCGCTATCTACAGATGGGTTATGCTGCGGCCATGGCGTGGTTCCTGTTCCTCATTGTCTTTATCCTCACCATGATCCAGATGCGGCTTTCCGAACGCTGGGTCCACTACGAGGGCGACTGATTTTTTCCCACCATGAACCACTCCGCCGCCTCCTCCAATCTCCGCCGGTTCGCGGGCCACGCCTGGATCTACGCGCTGCTTCTCTCGGGATCGCTCATCTTTGCGTGGCCCTTCATCTGGATGATCTGCACCTCGGTGAAACTGGACCGCGAGTTGTTTGGGGAAACCCTGCGCACGCTGCCGGACTCGCCGGTGCCCCGGCCGGTGTCGCCGTATGTGGATGCCCTCTATTTTCGGGACGTGAAAGAGCCGCGTTCTGCAGAGATTCTACCCCGCATCGAAGCCCGTCTCGACGCGACGGACATCCTCTGGCCGCAGGAACTCGATCACGCATCGGCCCGCCGTGAAACGGCCCGCGGCATCCTGCGCAAACTTCAGAACACCGTGCCCCAAAACCTGTGGCAGGGGCCGCTCGACAGGGTGTTGCCCGAGATCGACCGCCGGGTGGACCGATCCATGGCGGAGGAGATCCTGCCGCTGGTGCGGCGATCCCTGTGCATCGGAGCGCTGCGCATCCGCTCCCACGACATCCAGGAGGAGGAACCGGTGCCGGCGGCGGAAGTTCCCAACATCTGGAAAGTCTCCGGGGACGCGGCGAATGCCCATCTCATTTCCTCACTGGAAGGGGGCCAGCCCATCGGCGAATTGCGCTATGATTTTGGTCAGGGCCACACCATCCGCCTCGAAACCACGGTGCGTTCGGAATTCCCGCTCGACCGGCTCCACCGCATCCAGCTTGGCCTGCGTCCAGACGACACCTGGCACAAGCTGGTGCTTGAAGTGGAAAAGCTCGGGGTGAAATACCGGGCCGAACGAACCGTCGATATGGCGGGCATCAACGCAATGATCGCCACATGGCAGGAACCTGGCCCGGACGATGCCACCAACAAGATCCGCACCTGGACGCTCTTGCGCGAGGTGGGCCGCGGACCGGAATTGCTCAATGATCCGCATGCCATGAAGCTGACCCTGCGGCTCGAACGCAACGACACGCCCGGCGCCTGGAGGGCCAAACTCACACGCAACTACCGGCTCGCCCTGGATCACATCCCTTTCTGGCGCTACGTGGCAACCAGCCTTTTCCTGGTCATTCTCAATCTGGCGGGAACGGTCTTCAGTTGTTCCCTGGTGGCCTATGCGTTCGCACGGCTCCAGTGGCCGGGGCGCGGACTTTGCTTCGCGCTCATGCTCGCGACCATGATGATTCCGCCGCAGGTCACCATGATCCCGTATTTTCTCATCATCCGCTGGCTGGGTTGGTACAACACGCTCTACCCGCTCTGGATCGGGTCCCTGTTTGCGGGGGCGTTCAATGTCTTCCTGCTCCGGCAGTTTATGAAAGGCATCCCCAAGGACCTCGAGGACGCCGCCCGCATCGACGGATGCGGGTTCTGGCGGGTGTATTGGCACGTGATGCTTCCTCTGGTGAAGCCCACGCTGGCCGCCATCGCGATCTTCACTTTCATGGGGGTATGGAATGATTTTATGGGCCCGCTCATCTACCTCACCGACCAACGCCTGTATCCGCTCTCGCTGGGGCTCTACGCGTTCAATGTCCAGGCCGGCGGCAGCATGGCCATGATGATGGCCGGGTCCCTGCTCATGACCGCGCCGGTCATCGCGATTTTCTTCTTCGCACAACGGTATTTCATCCAAGGCATCACGCTCACGGGCATGAAAGGCTGAAGGACGCCCGCTATTTCACCACGCGCAACTGGATGGAGTCATAAACGCCACCTGCGGCCAGCACGTCGCTGATCACCACGAGGTTGTCGCCTTTCTCCACCAGATTACGATCCCGCAGCGCACGCTCGGCCATCTCGACGGTGAGCGCCGGATTTTTGTCGAACGGCAGTGCCACGGGAACGATGCCCCAGTGCAACGCCAGAAAGCGGCACACGCCCGGTTCGGGTGAAAACGCGAAGGTCGGCGCCCGTTCGGCGCGCAGATTGGAGGTGCAGGCCGCGATGTATCCGCGCCGCGTGAACACCAGGATGCGGGCATTGGTGAGCGAATTCGCAAGCACGATGGCGGCACGGACTGTTTTTTTCGACACTTGATCGACGTGCGCCTCCGCAGCATACCCGGCGCCTCCGCTGCGCTCGATCCGCCGGGCGACGCGGTCCATCACCCGCACGCACTCCACCGGATACCGCCCCGCAGCGGTCTCGCCGCTGAGCATGATGGCGTCGGCCTGTTCGAAAACGGCGTTGGCCACGTCGGTGATCTCGGCCCGGGTCGGGATGGGATTCTCGATCATGGACTCGAGCAGATGGGTGGCGACGATGACGGGTTTTCCGATGCGGATGCAGCGCTTGATGAGCCGCCTCTGGATGATGGGCAGCTCCTCCATGGGACACTCGACGCCGAGGTCGCCGCGGGCGATCATGATCGCGTCGGACTCGCGGATGATTCCCTCCAGATTTTTCACCGCGAGCTGGTCCTCGATCTTGGAAATGATGCGCGCCGGGCAATCCAGGGATCCCAAAAATTCCCGCAACGTGATGACATCGGCGGGTTCGCGGCAGAAACTCAGCGCCACAAAATCCACGCCCAGATCCGCGCCCAGCGTGATGTCGGCCTTGTCCTTCTCGGTGAGCGCGGGGAGATTCACCCGCACTCCGGGGAGATTGATGTGGCGGCGCGATTTGAGAATGCCGGGAGTGAGGACGCGGCAGCGGATCTTGTTGCTGTCCTTGGAAAGCACTTCCAGCCGGATCACCCCATTGTCCACCAGCACGATGTCCCCGGCGGAAATATCATCCACGAGCCCCTCGTAATTCACGTCCACGGAACACACCTCCACGCTTTTGTATCCGCGGACGGTGAAATCCAGGATGTCGCCGGGCTTGAGCGTGAGATTGGAGGAGAGATCGCCGGTGCGGATCTCGGGCCCCTGCGTGTCGAGCAGGATCGCAATGTGGCGGTCGAGCGCGGCGGCGGTGCGGCGCACCCGGGAAAACACCTCGCGCACCCAGTCGTGCGAGGCATGGCTCATGTTCAACCGGAAGGTTTCCGCGCCCGCCTGGATGAGATCCCGGATTGTCTCCTCGGTGCTCGATGCGGGCCCGAGTGTGCAGATGATTTTTGTCTGACGAAAAGATTGCGGATTCATAAATAAGTGAGATCCGGCTGCGGATCGTCCGTGAGGGAAACTTGGGCGAGACGCGCGGAGAACTCCGCGATTCCCTGTTTTCCCCGGTCGTCCAGCGTCCGGCGGATGTGGTTTTGCAGATAACCCAGCGCAAAGTCAGCAGAAAAATCATGCTGTTCCGCCACAATTGCCGCAATCGATTTTTCTCCGTTTTGAGCGACACACCGCAGGGCGGCTGCGAGCAGGCCCGCCTCGGCGATCTCCGGACGAATGGCCCACACGGCAAAGACAAAAGGAAGACCCGTAGTGTCTTTCCACCATGTCCCGAGATCCAGCAGTTTCAATTCCGCCGGGTTGTGCGTCTGGAGTTGGAGCGCCCTGTCGCCAATCACCACCGCCGCTTCCCCCGGTGCGGGTGCCACCGGAGTGGTGGCCAGTCGGAAGAGGATCTCGGGCCGATCCTTGAAAAGCAGGCGCGTGAGATGGTTCGACGTGCGGGAGGCGGGATCGAGCCACACGACATTCACCGCATCGAGCGGGTCGCCATGCGCCACAAGCACGCTTTGCACCGGACCATCGCTCCCGATGCACACCCCGTCCACCGCAGGATGATCCGGCATGTCGAACCAACTGCGCACCGGAATGAGCGCGGCATCCAGCTCTCCCGCCAGCAGGCCGTCGGCTAGCTCGGCGGGATGGCTCCGCACCATGACATCATCGGCGGCCCGCATGAGGGGACGGGCATTGAGATACGACACACATCCGACGCGGTAACGGCGGAGGATTTCCAAAGCCCCGCTGATTTTCACGCGGGAACAGGCTCCGGACATCCGTCGGGAGCGGGCATCCGGCAGTAATGGGTGTCGCGCTGGCGGGGCTCGCGTCCCGCCTCGCGGATGGCCCGCTCCAGCATGGCGACCGTGAGTTGCTGCGGTGTTTTTGCCCCGGCCATGTGGAAGATTTTTTCCTCCATGATGGTGCCGTGCAAATCATCCACACCATAAGAGAGAGCGATGCCGGCAAGCGGCAGACCGAGGCTGATCCAGTAGGCTGTGATGTGGTCGAAATTATCGAGATAAATGCGGCTCACCGCGAGATTGCGGAGTTCTTCCAGAGCGTCGGCGGGACGAATATGCGCGAGTCCGGTGGTCTCGGGGACAAATGCAAAGGGCACAAACGCCGTGAACCCGCCCGTCTCGTCCTGGAGCGCGCGAAGCTGCCGCAGATGATCCACCCGATGGGCATGTGTCTCGACATGTCCGAACAGCATGGTGCTTGTGCTGCGCCCGCCCATTTGATGCCAGATCCGATGCACCTCCAACCATTCCTCCGCGCTTTCCTTGCCGCGACAGATGGTGTCCCGCACGCCCGCATCGAAGATCTCCGCGCCGCCGCCGGTGAGCGCACCGAGGCCGGCCCCGCGGAGCCGGTCCAGCGTGTCGCGGATGGGAAGACGGAACACCCGTTCCGCAAGATGCCGGATCTCAATCGCCGTGAACGCTTTGATGATATAATCGGGGTCCAGCGCCCGCATCGAGCGGAGCAGGTCAAGGTACCAATCGGGTTTGAGGGTGGGATGGAGACCGCCCACCATGTGGATCTCCGTGACACCTTCCCGCAGGGCGTTCGCAACGGTGGCGGTGATTCCGGGAATGGAATGTTCGAAGGCGTGCGGATCGCGTTTCCGGGCGCCGAACGCGCAGAACTGGCAGGAGAGAATGCAAAGATTGGAGTAGTTGATGTAGCGGTTCAGGACAAACGTCGCGATGTTTCCGTTCTTGCGTTCGCGAACCAGATTGGCCAGCAGCCCAATGCCGTGCAGATCGGGCGAGCGATAGAGCCGCAGGGCATCGTCGTCGGATATCCGGATCCCGGATTCGACTTTATCGAAAATCGGACGCAGCTCGGTGGAGATAAGGTCTTTCATGAACAGTGGGACAGCGTCCGTCACACATGGAAAAACGTCAAGGACGCGAATTGGCTGGGTTGGAATCCATGCGGGTGCCTTTCGATGTTCCAATCCATGGACGATGCCCTTCGTGCCCACATCAGAGCCGGTGCGTTTTGCGACGACACCTCCTTTTCCACTGAACCCGGAGGGTTCCGGAGCACACCGCATGCGGAAATGAAAACCGGAGACGGGGCGACCGGATGGCTCAGTAAAGGATGCCGCGCATCACGCGACGGCTTGGGTCAGTATGCCAAGACACCGGCCGCCCCCGATCCGACCGCGCCGACCAATGCGCGAGTCGGACCATGGCTCAAAGACACTCTGCCCCGGCCCGGCTCCCGTTGCCGGGTGCGCGTCACACCAGTGCGCTTGCTGCCTTGCAGTCGCTCTGCGAGCACCTCGATTCCCAGGGCTTCGCTGGACTCGATTCCGTGGGTCTGCTCAGATCATTCCGGCAGGAATAATTCCGCTTCGCAGTTTTTTACTTCAGGCGACCAGCGGCCCGCTCGCGAATCAAAAAATCGGAAGGCAGTAGTATCGGCATCCCGTAGCAGGAGGAACCGAGCATCCCTATGAAATCTCCGCTGTCCAGCGTGAGAAGCACGTCTGCCCAAGCCAGGGCGGTGATGAGAACCGGTCGGTCCTTACTGACAGGAAAGACCAACGCACGATCCAAACTCACGATATCATCAACCAGGGTAATCTTCTTCCTGAGTCCGGCCCATGTGATGGTTGCCGCAACGGAAAATTTCCGAAGATTCCTGGTCACCTCCTCCAAAACCCATGGGCTGGCGAGCAAATCCCATTCCTGCCGACGGGCCATGTTGCAGATGGCCGTGGATGCCCCGCCTGCGGAATTGCATCCAGCCAACAGAACGCTTGTGTCAAGAAACAGCTTCACGCTCCGGCCAGAAACCTTTGGTATCCGGCCTCATCCTCCGCAACCCACTTCTCGACCTGCTCCTTGGGGATGTCCCGGACCGGTGGAAGAACCCCGCCTTCGCCACGGAGGCGCGTGAGCAGGAACATCACCAGTTCCTGTTTCTCCTCAGTTTGGAGGACATCAGCAGCTCTTTCGATTTCCGCAAGTGAACTCATGATGTGAGAAGCTACATCACCCAACCGCCAAAGTCGAGGACGCGAATTGGCTGGGTTGGAATCCATGCGGGTGCCTCCTGAGTCCGGCCCATGTGATGGTTGCCGCAACGGAAAATTTCCGAAGATTCCTGGTCACCTCCTCCAAAACCCATGGGCTGGCGAGCAAATCCCATTCCTGCCGACGGGCCATGTTGCAGATGGCCGTGGATGCCCCGCCTGCGGAATTGCATCCAGCCAACAGAACGCTTGTGTCAAGAAACAGCTTCACGCTCCGGCCAGAAACCTTTGAATGCCATAGTGTTCAGCAGGGCTGCGTTTCGATTTCCGATTTGCCCAGCCAGTAGCACGCGAGCGGGGCCGGGATTTTCACGACTTGCAACAGCTTGCCCGGCTCCGTCTCGCGCTCCATCACGCCGAAATCATCCAACTCCTTCGTGATCGCGTAGCCCAGATCCACCTTCCTCTCCGTGCAAAATTCCACCATCCCTTTCAACTCCGCCCAGCCCGTCGCCTGATGCCGGTATTTCACCTCAAACGGCACCAGCCTCCTCTCTACTTCCGCGATGATGTCCACCTCCTGTTCCCGCTTTCCGCGCCAGTAGGAAAAACCCACGCTCTGCCGGTAGTAGCGTGTGAAGACATGCTTGAAAAACGCCGTCTCGACCGCCGCCCCCATCGCCGTCGCATCCTCCAGCAGCGACTTGCCTTTGAGCAGCACGCTCGGCGCGATGGCCGCATCCGCCAGATACACCTTCGAGCGTCCGCGCAGGATTTCCTTCCCGTAGCCGAAAGGCGGCAGGCGGTGGATGAGATGTGCCGCCTCCAATAGCGCGATGTAGTTCGTCGCCGTCGGCTTCTTCACTTGCAGGTTCTTGCTCAGATCCACCATGTCCAGCAGCCCGCCGTCGTGCAGGCAGAGGTAGAGAAATGTCTGCTCCAGTTCCAGCACGCGCCGCACGCCGTAAAGCGCGGTCATGTCCCGTTTCAGCACCTTGTCCACGATGTCCTCGCGCAGCAGTTTTTGCGCGGTCACCACGCCCTCCACCAGCGCACATTGCGGGAAGCCGCCCCGCAGAAGGTAGTCGTGGAAATGTCCCGTCAGTGGACGCGCCGTTGCCGCCGTCCGTGCAAACTCCATCACGTTCCACGTCCGCAGCTGTTGCAGGAACGGCACTGCGGGCAGCTCCGGCACGGCCACCTTCTTGATTTGCAGATATTCGTAAAACGACAGAGTCGCCAGCCGCACCGTGTGCCAGCGCCCAGTCCCGCTTTCCTGCCCCTCGGCCACCAGCGGCGTCGCCGAGCCTGTCACCGCGATCCGCCGGTTCTTTTGAAAATCCACCTGATGCTTCAGCCACGTCTGCCAGTCCTTCGTGTATTGGATTTCATCCAGAAACACGTACTCCGGCCCCTCCCGTGCCGGCTCGATCTCCCGCCACAGATCCAGCATCCCGTCCAGCCCCGCCAGTTTCAGCAGCGGATGGTCAAACGTCGCATAAATAATCTGCCCCGGCGGCACGCCCTCCTCCAGCAGGCTCTCGATGGCCTGGAGCAGCAGCGTCGTCTTTCCGATCTGCCGCGCCCCGCTCAGGAGCATCGCCCTCGGAGCCGGGGGCGACTTCACCCACTGCTCCACCTCGGCAAATACCGCCCGCCGCCAAGTCGGGAGATCATTCTGGCGTTCGCCGCGCCACCACGGATTGAATTGGCAAAGCACACCGAGCAATTCTGTTTTTGAGCCGATCATGTAGAAAATATGCTTAAAAATGCTTTTTAAGCAAGGTATGATTTACTTAAACTTGCAACATTGGATAAATTTCGATTTTTCTGGGTCTGAGACTGTAATCTCCCCGCTCATCAGCTTGGGCCGCAGCCGGTCTCGGGCGGCGCGGAGTCGGCAGGGTTGAGTGTGGAGCACTTTGATCTGTTGGAAAATTGGCTCTGCGAACCGGCCGAAAAGAACAAGCAAAACCGACGGAGGGAACTCCGCGAACAGAGTGTCCGACGCCGGTCTCAGTAAAGTTCGACAGGCGAGCGTTTGCCGTCTTCCGGGCTGCGCTCTTTGGCCTTTTCAAGACCCAGCACTTCAACCCGCAGATCCCACACCCGCGCATCCCGGACCCGGAATTCATCCTCCGAAAAGGGATCTGCCGGCGCCAGGCGGGTCTTGAACTTTGCCACGGCCTGCAGGGCGGCATCCAGGTCGGAGGCGGGCATTTTATCAAGCACGGCAAGCGCCTGCTCCACCACTTCGATGCGGTGGCAGATCATGGCCATGTGATTGCCCGCCGTGATGGCGCGGCGGATCATCTCCTCCACGCCGAACCCGTTGAGGATCGCGCCCATGTCGAGATCGTCGGTCATGACCAAACCGCCGAACCCGAGATCTTCCCCAAGCAGTGTGCGGATCACCGCCGGCGACAGGGAGGCGGGCAATCCGGAGGGATCCAGATCGGGATACGACGCATGCCCGATCATCATGCTGTCGATCCGGCCCGCAAAATGGCGGAACACCGCCAGTTCGCATTGTTCCATCTCCGCTCTCGTGCGCGGAATCACCGGCAGTTCATGATGCGGATCCAGTCCCGCATGAGTATAGCCGGGAAAATGTTTTCCACAGCTCAGAATACCCGAAGCCCGCAACGCTTCATCGAAAACACCGGCCTTTTCAATGACCTCGTCCGGGCTCCTTCCGTAACAGCGGCCCCGCAGAGAATTGTCGGCTTCGTCGTCAAAGGAAATATCGAGCACGGGGCACAGATCGAGATTGAACCCGAACAATCGCAGCAGCGACCCCGTGGTTTCCCCATGGCGGCGGATGGCGTCCGGGTCGCCATGATCCCGAAGCTGGACGGCATTGGGCGGCTCGCTGCCAAGAAGCCGCAGCCGAGAGACGCGTCCCCCCTCCTGGTCGATGGTGATCACGGGTTCCACCGCGCTCAGATCGCGGAGATTGTCGATGAGTTGCCGGAGTTGCGCCGGGGTCCGGATGTTCCGTCCAAAAAGAATGAATCCGCCGGGTTGAATCCGGCGCAGCGCGGCGGCGGTGGCGGAATCGAGTTCGGGTCCGGGAACGCCGATGAGCAGAAGTTGACCGGGATGCTGAGAGTTCATAGATTGCCGACCAGCAAGCCTGAAACCATTCTTCCGCGCAAATGAAAACCACCACCGCTTTCCTTGTTTTTCTGTTCTTCGCTTTCGGCCTCGTCATCCCGGCTTCGGCACAATCCCGCATCCGCCTTGGCATCGACGTGCTGGAGCAGAACGGATTCGGTATTTTGCGCGGCAAACGGGTGGGACTCATCACGAACCAGACCGGAGTCAACTCTGCGGGACGCCGCACCCGGGAAATTTTGCACAAAGCGAACGGGGTGAATCTTGTGGCGCTCTTTACCCCCGAGCACGGGCTGGACGGCACGGAGTTGGCCGGCAAACACGTCACGACCCGCATCGACCCTCTCACCGGCCTCAAAGCCTGGTCGCTTTACGGAGACACGCGGAAGCCCACGCCGCAAATGCTGGCGGGCCTCGACATTCTGGTCTTTGACATGCAAGACATTGGATGCCGCAGCTACACCTATGTGAGCACCATGGGCCGCTGCATGGAAGCGGCGGGTGAGGCGGGGATTGAGTTCCTTGTGCTGGACCGTCCCAACCCTCTCGGGGGGACCCGCGTGGAAGGTCCGCTCATCGAATCGCGCTGGATTTCTTTTGTCGGCCAGTTTCCCGTGCCGTACGTGCATGGGCTCACCGCCGGAGAGCTGGCCCGGATGGTCAATGCCCGTGGATGGATGGCGGCGAAGTGCGATCTGAAGGTGGTCCGCATGGAAGGCTGGACCCGGGAAATGACGTGGAACGACACCGGCCTGCGCTGGGTGCGGACCTCTCCCAACATCCCTCGCAGCAGCTCCCCGTTTTACTACGTCGTCACGGGCGTGGCCGGGAGCCTGAGCGGATTGGACACGGGGGTGGGCGGGCCGGAGCCGTTCGAAAAAGTGACGGCACCCTGGCTGAATGGGCAAAGCTTCGCGGCCCGGCTCAAACCCGTGCTGCGCGGTGGGGTGCGGGTCACCCCCCTTTCCAATGGCGTGGTGTTTGATATCGACCAACACACACCCACGGATCTCACCGCGCTGGCACTGTATGTGCTGGCCGAGGTGAACCGCGGCGCACGCCCCGATCTTTTTGCCCGCAGCAGCGCCTCGAAACTCGATATTTTCTACAAGGTCTATGGCAGCCAATCCATCCGCCAGGATCTCGCCCGGGGGGTTCCTCCCCAGCGCATCGTAGCCTCCTGGGAACGCGGCATCGAACAATTCCGCAACGAACGCAGGGCGGCTCTGCTATATTGACTCATGCGCATCGGCATCTACGGCGGCAGTTTCGATCCGATTCATCACGGCCATCTCGTGCTGGCCCGCGATGCCATGGAACAATTCTCGCTGGATGAAGTGCGCTTCGTGCCCGCCTCCGTGTCCCCTTTCAAAACCGGCAACCCCATGTCGCCCGGTGCGCTGCGCGCGGAGATGATCGCATCGGCCATCGTCGGCGAACCCGGCTTCCGGCTGGATGACCGCGAGCTGCGCAGGACCGGACCCTCGTTCGCCATCGATACCGTCCGGGAAATGATCCGTGAGACGCCCGACTCGGAGTGGTATTATTTTATCGGGGCGGATAATGTGGCCGACCTGCCGCTCTGGCGGGATTGGAACGCTCTGGAGCGGCTCGTGCATTTCGTGGTGTATCCCCGACCCGGCTTCGAAATCCCCCCCGGGATGCCTCTCCCCTCCGTAGGCCGCCACATCGAGATTTCCTCCACAGAAATTCGCGGGAGAGTTGCCAATGGACTTTCCATCCGGTATCTGGTGACCCGGGAAGTGGCTGATATCATCCGCCACGCCAACCTCTACCAACCCAAGGAGTCTCCATCATCGAACCCATCGACCTAGCCAAACTCTGCGCCGAAGCCGCTCTGGATAAAAAAGCGGCTCATCTGGTCGTGCTCGACCTGCGGGGCATTTCTTCGTTCACAGATTTCTTCGTGATCTGCTCGGGGGACTCCGATCCCCAACTCAAAGCGATCTCTTCTTCCATCGCCGACAAAGCCTGGGATACGGCCGGGATCAAGCCTTTCGCAACGGAAGGCCGGCCCGCCAGCCAATGGATCGTGATGGATTTCATGCAGGTCATTGTCCACATTTTTAACGTGAACACCCGCGATTTCTACGGACTCGAAGAACTTTGGAACGACGCCCCACGCATCGACGTTGGAGCCTGAAAACCCGCGCTCCTATTCCGGCCCGAGATGCTGGTCGATACAGCCGATCAACTCGTCGAGACTCACCGGTTTTGCCAGGAAAGGAAAGCCTCCGACGGTTTCGTTGGCCGCGGAATCGTTTTTGGAAACAATCGCCGTGAGAAACACGATGGGGATCCGCCGCAGTGTTGGATCGCGCTGAAGACTCGCCGCGACATCGCCTCCGTCGATCTCCGGCATCACGATATCGAGAAAAATGAGATCCGGCTGGAATCTTTTGGCGGTGGCAAGCGTTTGTCGGGCATTGTTGATCTCCAGCACTTCAAATCGGCCCGTGCCCTCGAGGGTCAACTTTACAAGACGGGTGAAACCGGATTCATCGTCCACTAATAGGATGCGGCGCATATCGGGACTCGCATTGATACCCGTCGTTCCGTCCGGATGCAATCCTCAAGTCGTGGCCGATAACTTTGGGGAAAACCTGGGGAAAATTACCAACAACCCATGGTTTTTTCCGATTTGGTGAATGACGCCGGGTTTGTTTTTTTTGTTCCCCAAGTTTTTCACAGGCGTCCGCCGCCGTGGAACACGCTCCCACAATGTGTGGAACCATGGTTGCCGGGGTTATTGGCGGCATTAAGGTTAAGAATAAATTGAAAGGAAAATAACTCTTTCTCTTCAAGCATGCGAACAACTCAATCTGTTTTTGGAAGCAGTTCTTCAAATCGCCGGCGCAATTCTTTCTGCACCGCATCGATCCCGCGGTTGGCATTCACCACATCGAATCCGAATTCCTTCTGGAGATGCCGGAATTCCAACTGCAACATGCGCTGGTATTTTGTGAAGCTGTCAAACATATCACGCGACAGTCCCAGATCCATGCCGCTTTCCCAGTAATCCAGGGTGGATTTTTTGTGGAAATTGCGTTCCACAAGCTGCGAGGTGCTTACTTTCAAATACAATACCGCATCGGGAATAATCGCCGGACTGTAGAGATTGCGCACCCAGGCACGGTCGGTGCCCCGGACCACATCCCGTGCCATGAGCGTGTAGATGTAGCGGTCGGCCAGCACGACGAGGCCCGCTCTCAGGGCCGGCAACATTTCATTGACGAGCTGATCAAAAAAATCGGTGGCGTAAAAAAGGCTCAGGGTGGTGCGGGTGAGAATGTTGCCCTGCTGTGCTTTGGCGAGTTCGTTGCTCACCAGAGTGGAGCGTTTGATCCCCATGTGTTTCACGGCGAACCCCCGGCTTTCGAGCCAGCCACCGAGGAGTTGGATCTGGGTGGACCGGCCCGAGCCATCGGCCCCTTCGATCACAAAAAGACGTCCGGGATATTCCTTTGTCAGGATTTCCGGCAGCGCTTTCCCGCCAAAATGATGAAGACTCTTCATAAGGCGCTCCTCCGGCTGAGGCGGAATTTGGAAAGATCCATGGCTTTTTCCAGATGTGCGCGCACGATGGTCTGCTGTGTCGGGATTCCCTGCGTCGCATCGATGGAGATGAACGAGAACCGGTCCCTCATTTTTTCGTATTGGTCACGGATCTTGCCTTGGAAAATCCGGAAACTTTCATAGGGATCGGTGCTCCACCCCATATCCAATCCGGCTTCGTGATACTTGAGTGCCGGCCGGCCCTCCAAGATTCGGGCCAGCGAAACCTCCAGAGGCACGTTGAAATAAAACAGGAAGTCCGGAGGTCCGGCAAAGGAATACATTTTTTCCACCCAGGCCGGGTCGCATCCCCGCACCGTATCGCGCGCAAGGGCGGTATAGAAATAACGATCGGCGAGGACGATGTAGCCGGCGCGCAACAGAGGGAGAATCTGCCGTTCATAGCGGTCCGCAAAATCGGTGGCATGGATGAGTGAAAACGTGGTCGGCGTGAGCAGATTCCGCTTTTTACCCTTGGATGTGGATTTTTTGACCAGCAACGAAGAATTCCACTCGGTGAAATACACCCGGCACCGGAGAGTTTCCAGCCAGCGTTTCACCAGATAAATCTGAGTGCTTTTCCCCGAACCGTCCAAGCCCTCCACAGCGACTAATTTCCCTGGATATTTCCTTTCTTGATCAGGCATTTCGAGCTATCCTGCTTGGTTCAAATGAAAAATGCAAGACCGGGATGCATGCAACTCCAAAATGCACTCCAGGCATTAGCCTTGCGTGTCCGAATCCGAAAAAATATTTATAAGATATTCACAATAAAAGACTAATGTATATAAAAACTTCGGAATATCCAAAGGAACTGATGGCGGAATGGCGTCCCCTTTGGAGGGCGGCATGGACCGAAAGGAAAAATTCTTACGCACCCTATTCCAATTTTTCGACTTCCCGGGGGGATTATCGAGAATCGAGTTTGTTGGATTTTCTTTCAGATGCGAAAACTGGAATCCTCGGATGATGTTCCACATGGAACACTAACCCGTCATGTTCGACTATCCCGAAACATACGACGTGCTGATTATTGGGTCTGGCCATGCGGGAGTGGAGGCCGGATTGGCGGCAGCCCGGCTTAGTGCCCGCACGCTGCTTCTGACGCAGAATCTCGACACAGTGGGGCAAATGTCCTGCAATCCGGCGATTGGAGGCATCGCAAAAGGTCAGATCGTGCGCGAGATTGATGCGTTGGGTGGAGCGATGGCGTTGAATACGGATGCCACGGGAATCCAGTTTCGCATGCTCAATGCGACGAAGGGACCCAGCGTGCAATCCCCCCGGGCGCAGTGCGACAAGAAAGCATATCAATTTCGACTAAAATCGGTCCTTGAGCGTCAGGAACATTTGCATCTCAAGCAGGGCAATGCTGTAAACATCATCGCCCGGGGTGACCGGGTATGCGCGGTGGAAACCAATCTAGGATTGAGGTTTTCGGCCCGCGCGGTGGTGGTGACCACAGGAACCTTTATGCGGGGGTTGCTTCATGTTGGAAAGGAACAACAGTCGGGTGGACGCTTGGGAGACACGCTCTCTACTTTGAGTGAATCCCTCATGAACCTCGGATTCCCTATTGCCCGATTTAAAACAGGAACGCCCTGCCGGTTGCATGGACCTTCCATTGATTTTGAGGTCTGTGAAAAGCAGTATGGAGATCACCCCCCGCGTCCGTTCAGCTATCTTCCAGGTAGGATTGGAGGCGATGCCAATGACATTTTCACACTCAATCGCTACGAGAAGCATGTGTTCCATGTGGAACAATTCCCATGCTGGATCACGTTTACCTCTCGGGAAACCCACGAAATCATCCGGAAAAACCTTCACTTGTCGCCCATGTTTTCCGGACAAATCGAAGGAGTGGGCCCCCGCTATTGCCCGTCGATCGAGGACAAGGTGGTTCGATTTGCGGACAAGGAGCGCCATCAAGTCTTCATTGAACCGGAGGGTCGCCACTCGGAGGAATATTACATCAATGGCGTTTCCACCAGCCTCCCTTATGAGGTGCAGCAGGCGTTTATCCGCTCCATTCCAGGTCTCTCCCGGGCCGAGATCATGCGTCCGGGGTATGCTGTGGAGTATGATTATTGTCCGCCCACGGAATTGCGTCCCACGCTGGAAACCAAGCGTGTGGAGGGGTTGTATTTTGCCGGACAGATCAATGGCACTTCCGGATATGAGGAGGCGGCAGGTCAGGGCTTGATTGCAGGGGCCAATGCGGCTCTCAAGCTCGCGGGGAAAAATCCGCTCATTCTCCGTCGCGACGAGGCATATCTCGGCGTAATGGTGGACGATTTGGTGACCAAGGGAGTCCAAGAGCCTTATCGCATGTTTACGAGCCGGGCCGAACACCGCCTGTTATTGCGGCACGACACCGCAGATCTCCGGCTCACCCCAAGGGCTGAAGATCTGGGTTTGGTGGATCACACCCGCGCCTTGGCCGCCCGGGAAAAGCAGGATGCCTTGACTGCGCTTCACACGTTTTCCAATGAAACGCGGGTGGATTCCATCCTCATCTCGCACTGGCTTAAAAGGCCGGAGAATCATGCAGACCAACTACCAGAAACGCTCCGAACCGCATTTCCAGAGGAAATCTGGAGAATCTTCGAGACCGATGTGAAGTATGCTGGGTATATCCGCCGCCAGGAGGAATCGGTATCCCGGGCGGTTCGCCACGAGGATAAACCCATTCCGGAATGGATCGATTATCAACACCTCTCAGGACTCCGAAATGAAACCCGGCAGAAACTTCAACAAATCCAACCCGCAACACTCGGTCAGGCCGGAAGAATCAGTGGCATCACACCGGCAGACATCAGCCTGCTTGCCGTCTGGATCGAAAAAGGGAAGAGCTTCGCCGATCGAAGCAACCAATCCAGTGGGTCGGATTCCTCTTTCGGGCGGCTTGAGGATTGAGTGTTTCAATATATAAGTAATTTATTATTAGTTATTTATAATAATAACAAACATAACGGAGAACATAACGGAGTGGTCCGTCGGGAAATTGGCCCTTCTGGCAGCCCTCCGTAACAGGGAGGATTGAACTAAAAACCGCGAATGGACGCCAATGAACGCGAATAAAGCATTGAAAATAAGTAAAATACAACGACGCAACTGTTCACCCGGCAGATGAACGATTCACCTTTTGTAAGTCATTGGTGATTAGCGTCCATTCGCGTTTATTAGCGGTTCAACTGCCGTATTTAGGTTGAATCGGTTTTCAGATACGCCAATCAGGATCAACGCAGGGCACTGGGAGGTGCGCCGTTGCGGCGACGAAAAAGCCGCGTGAAATAAGCCGGATCGTCGAACCCACTCTGATAAGCCACTTCGGCCACGGTGAGATGCGGATCACGCAAGAGGGTCTTGGCGTGTTCGAGGCGGATCGAGTTGCGGTAATCCCCCGGAGTCACGCCGAACTTTTTCTGGAATAGCCGGCAAAGATGCGCATAGCTGAAGCCGAGCTTGGGAAGAAGTGTTTGCAAGGGGAGCAGGCGTTCCATCTTGTGGAAGCGCCGACAGGTTTGATCCGGGCTTGAAGTTGGAAGAGGATCAATAGACGTCGAAGCCGCATAGACAGTGGGTCTGGCGGGGTGCTTTTGTTCCCGCCACCGGTGCTGCCTCAAGGGTGGCCCACCCAGAGGGTTTTCAGATAATTGTCGCCCCGAAATTCGGCCGGCATCGGGAGGGGTCGAACGATATCCCGCAACCGGGGTGGCAGGCCCGAGCGAACGAGCCGGTGAAATACCTCCGGTGCCAGCCCGCGCTGGTTGGTGCAGCACAACATGCCACCTTCGTCCGAGAGAACACCGGCGGCGAGCGCGACGAGATCGGAGTAGTGCTTTTCCACCCGGAACACCTTGCCATCGGGAGTTCTGGAAAAGGTAGGTGGATCCAGAATCACAAAATCAAACACACGTCCCTTGCGCCGGAAACGGGTGAGCCAGTCGAACACATCGCCAAAAATGGAGTCTTGAGCCGGCAATCCGTTGTGCCTGTAGTTGCGGGCACCCCACGCGAGATACGGACGAGACAAATCGAGATCCAGCACGGTGCCGCCACCTGCCGCCACTGCGACTCCAAAGGCGCAGGTGTAGGCGAAAGTGTTCAGGACCCGCCGCCCGGAAGCGATTCGCCGGACCCGCCCGCGGTTTTCCCTTTGGTCGGTAAAGAGTCCCTGCGAATAGCCGGAGGCGAAGTCGATTTCAAAGACGAGGCCATTTTCACGCACAAGAAAGGGTTCGGAAATGCGTTCGCCCGCCAAGTGTTGCGGCGCGGTTTTGGTGCCGACATCGAGTTGCTTATAATAAATCGAACGGGCCATCTGTTCCGCCAGCCAGCCGGGCGGCGGATTCACGGCGGATTGAGCGAGCCACCGCCCTGCGAAATCGTCGATGAACAGCCCGGGAAATCCGTCGGCCGAGCCATGCACGATACGGCGGACATCGGTATCGCCCGGAATCGCGCGGCGCTCCAGCGCGGCTGCGATCCACTGGTCGGGAGCACTCACACGCCGAGGCGAAGTCGTGAATCCGCATCCACGATGGCGGCCAGGGCGTGCCACCCCTCAAATCCGTTGAGAAACATCCGAAGATAGATGGCCACCGTCTCGGGAGGATACGCGGCAAGCAATGCTTCCACACCCTCGCGCAGGGAGGCCTCGGACGGTGCCGCAGGGCTTTCGCTCTCGATCATGCCTTCGCCGTCATGGGCAACGCCGATCCTGTCCAGGAACAGGATGAGCATATCCCGGTGGGCGGAGGTGAGCCAAAGTTGCAGAATGTTGCCTGCGATCTCGGTGTTTTGCCGGCGGGCGAGCGACTCCTTGAGCCAGGCATGCTGTTCCGTGCGGGGTTTGCGCTGGATAAATACCGCCCGGAGTTTCTTCTGCTGGGCAAGACTGTCGATGGCCGTCGCAACCACTCCCTTCTGGTTGTCACGCAGGGAATTGAAGATGCCGTCGGCGGCAGCCGGACTCATTGCGCCAAAAATTTCGTTGCTGATCATCACGTATGAGTCAGGAAGGGCGGCCGATGCTGTGGTAGGTGAATCCCATCTCGGTCATGGTCTTGGGATCGAACAAATTGCGGCCGTCAAACACCATGGGCGTGTGCATTTTGGATTTCACCTCGGCCAGATCGGCATTGGCAAACTCGGGCCATTCCGTCGCAAGCACGAGCAGTTCCGCCCCTTCGACGGCTTCCATGGCGGAATCCACGAGTTTGGCGCCCTCGATGAGCTTTAGTTCGCGGGCGCGTTCCATGCCCTTGGGATCGTAGGCGGTGACAACCGCGCCTTCCTTGATGAAATCATTGACAATATCGATGGCAACCGAGGAGCGGATGTCGTCGGTGTCGGGTTTGAAGGTGAGGCCCCACACGGCGATGCGTTTGTCGCGCAACACCCAGAGGGCTTTGCGGACGCGGTTGAGAAAACGGGTGCGCTGGTCGGCGTTGATGCGCTGGACTTCTTTGAGCAGAGTGAAAGGTACGCCGAGTTCGTCCGCGATGTGGATGAATGCCGCGATGTCTTTCGGGAAACAGGAGCCGCCGTAACCGAGTCCGGCATTGAGAAAATTGCGTCCGATCCGTTTGTCGGTTCCAATGCCGGTGGCCACCATTTCGACATCCGCACCACTCGCGTCGCAGATGGCCGACACGGCATTGATGTAGGAAATCTTGAGGGCGAGAAAGGAGTTTGCGGCGTGCTTGATGAGTTCCGCGCTGTTGATGTCGGTCACGAGCACGGGAGCCATGAACGGCTCATAGACCTTCTTCATGAGCGCGGTGGCCTGGTCGCTGTTCGATCCGATCACGATGCGGTCGGGCTTCATGAGATCGTCCACCGCACAGCCTTCGCGGAGAAATTCCGGGTTGCTCACCACATCGAATGCCGCGCCCTTGTTGTAGCGTTTGATCGTGTCGGTGACCTTCTCTCCGGTTTTCACCGGCACGGTGCTTTTGTCCACGACCACGCGGTAGGCGTCGGGCTTGAGCACGCCGGCGATCTCCCGGGCGACTTTCTCGATGTAACTCAGGTCCACACTTCCATCCGGTTGGGGCGGGGTCGGTACGGCGATGAAGATCACCTGGGAATTATCCACTCCGTCTTCAATGCTGTCGGTGAAGCGCAGGCGTTTCGCGGCGACGTTGCGGTGCACGAGATCCTCGAGGCCGGGCTCGTAGATGGGGATGTGTCCCGCCTGAAGCGATTTGACTTTTTTGATGTCGTTGTCCACGCAGATGACGCGATGGCCGACTTCGGCGAAGCAGGCGCCGGAGACGAGTCCGACATAGCCGGAACCAATAATGCAAAGATCCATGGTGTAGAGAAGTGGGATAAACAGGCGACGACACCCGGAAGGGGGAATCGGGTGGACGCGCCGGGGTTGGGGTTTTAGTTGGCCTGCCCCTGGGGAGCGAGGTTGATGGGGAGGTTCACCTGGGGATAATCCTTGAGGGTGAATGAGAGAAGGACGCCGAGTTCTTCCTCGCCGCGATTGTCGCGGACGATGACCCCGAGGGACGCCACCCAACTGCTCAGATCGCGGTGGACGGTGTAGCGCTGGCTTTCCATGGTGCTGTCGTCGAACTCGTACTGCTCGTAGAAACTGAAGCCCCAGTTCTCGTTCAGACGGAGGTATCCCCCGAAGGTGAGGAGATTGCTGTCCTCGAAAAGCGGGTTGCCCTCAAGATAACGGTTGCCGACGGTGAGATCGATCCCCTCGGTGACCATGAAGTGGATGGAACTGTTCACCTCGGTGAAGCCGCTGTCGAGGATTGGAAGCTGGGAGTTGATATTCAGGGACGCCCAGGGCAGCGGGGACCAGGTGAGGTTGTTGAACACATTGGAAAAATCGCCCTCGTAGTAGGGGTTCTCGATATTGGCATCGAAGAAGGTGTCGATCTCGAACCAATTATAGGTGAGATCGTCGCGGCGGGTCTGCAGCCGGTTGCGCACACCCAGACGCCACACCGTCCACTGGTCGATGGAGTCGATCGCGGCAAACTGCGGGAAATCCAGAGGGTTGAGCTGGGTCGTGCGGATGAAGCGGTCGTACTGCGGAATCTTCGAGGCATCCACACCGGGATCGGAGACATAGGAAAAATTGGTGTAGGGCTGCACCACATGGCGCAGACCGTCGAGGCCCCAGGCGCGGCTCTGGACCTGCTCCCATGTCTTGGAAAACTTGAAGGACGACTCGATGCCCGCCAGAAATTCCGCCCGCGTCTGTGCGCCGTCGGAGGTGAGACGGGTCACCGATGTCGAGGTGCCCAGCAGCGAATTCTCCACGGTCTCGGTCTCCACTCCGCCCGTTTCGCTGTAGTAGGTGGCCCGGACCCCGATTCTCGGGATCACCGAAAGCCAGCCGCCATAGGTGCGCGGATAAAAAATCTGGTGCAGCGTGTCGGCGCGCAGGGTGTCCGGACTGGCAAGCTGGTCGAAGAGCCCCTGTTTGTTGTTGAGGTAGGCGACGCCTGTGGAGCCCCCGTAGAAGAGCGGGGTTCCGAAAAACGGCTGGCGTTTGATGTCCAGGACGACTTCCGGAAGGCGCTCGGTGGTGGGTTGGAAGTCGTTGAGCTGGCCACGGACGATTCCCGTGAGGGTGTAACCCTCGTTCCATTTGGTGACGGCAAATTGATTGTTGGGCTGCGGGTCGGTCTGGAATTCCGAGGGGAAGAAATCCTGCAGCACATACTCGTCGCTGAGCAGATTCAAATCGATGGTGGAATAGATGTCGTCCCCGAAGTACATCTTCGACTCGTAGCTGACCCGGTAGCGGGTGGAATCGATGGGAGCGCGGTTGAAGCTGGTGACATTGGTTTCCGTGTCGCTGTCGTCGGCGAGATAGCTGCGGAATTTGCCGTAGCTTTTGTCGTCTTTTCCAAAGGTGAAATCCGAGTCCAGTCCGATGGCAACGCCGCGCGTGGAGCGCAGGTCAAGGTGCAGCGTGGCACCGATTTTTTCACCGACCGGGAAGCTGTAGCTGGTGAGAAGGAATGCGCCCCAATCGCTGCTGTATCCGGGTGCCAGCTTGAGGGCGAAGTCGTCCTTGAGCGGCTGGTAGAGATAGGGCACCCACAGCACCGGCACGCGCCCGACCTCCAGGGTCGCATTCGAGAAAATAATGCGGTCGTTGGGATAGATGCGCACCGATTTTGCCCGAAACCGGTAGTGCGGTGTGGCGGAGTCATTGGTGGTGAAGGTGCCGTCCTGGACATGGAAAGCACGACCCGAAAGGGATCCAAGGCTTTCGCCCGAGAAGAGCATCGGCTGAAAAAATCCGGCAAAGTCCGCCGACCGCAACTGGCGGGTCTCCAGATTGTACACGGCGCGGTCGCCGGTGAACGAGTAGTCCTTGCGGTAGATGCGCACATGGCCGCTCAGGAGCACGTCGCGGGTGTCGGGGTTATACTGGGCGTAATCGCAGAAGATGTTGTTGTCGCCGTAGTTGATCACCACGTTGTTTTCGGCAATGGCCACCCCGCCTTCGAAGCGGGTCTCGCCGTCGGCGGTGATTTCAATGGGATCATCGCCGAAGCCCGCGCCGAGCTGCGCGAAAACGGGTGCCGGCACAAGAACCAGCGCGAGGAAGGAGAGAGAGCAGAGCCAGCGTTTCATGGAATTCGGGAAAGTATGCGGGGACCGGCGGTGTTGCCAAGCCAAAAGAATCCACCCGCAACACGATGGGTGATCCATCACAGTGCTCCACGACTTGGGCAAACTTTTTTCTCGCAGAAAAACGAAATCGTCGCCACAATCCGCCCAACGCAATGATCCAACGCGATTATCTTGTCATCGGTGCCGGGGTTGCAGGGGCCGCAGCATGCTCCGCGATCCGGCAGCATGACAAAAAAGGCAGCATCACCCTCGCCGGAGTGGAAGGCCATCCGCCTTACGTGAGGACCGCTCTGTCCCGGGGGTTTTTGAGTGCCAAAAATGTCGATCCGGCGTCCCTTTACCATCTGGATTCGGCTTGGTTCGCAAAAAACAAAATCGAGCTCCGCACGGACACTCTCGTCAAACACTTCAATGTTGAGAGGCATCTCGCCGTATTTGGTCCCGGCCAGACGGTGGAGTTCAAAAAAGCCGTGATCGCCACGGGATTGCGGCCCAAGCGCCCCTCGGTGGGCGGCGTCACGCTGGGCAATATTTTCTATCTGCGCACCATCCGGGATGCGCTCGCCCTTCGGGAAGTCATCGCTTCGGAAAAAAATATCGTGGTCATCGGGGGCGGTTTTGTCGCCGCGGAAGCCTGCGCCTCGCTGGCCTCGGTCGGATGCAAGGTCACACTCATGTGCCGGGACCAATTTCTCTGGCAGAAGCGCGTCGATCTGGAGACCGCAAAATGGCTCACCACCGTGCTCGACCGCAAGGGCGTCCACATGATGATGCAGGAAACCCTCAACGGATTCGAGGGCAAGACGATCGTGCGCAATATCCAGGCCAAAAGCGGCAACCGGTTCCCCGCCGCCGCCGTGCTGCTGGCCTGCGGCACCGAGCTGAACCTCGAACTCATCTCCAACACCCCGCTGGGCAGCCCCAATGGCGTGCCGGTGAATGAATACCTCGAGACGGACGAAAAGGGCGTCTATTCTGCGGGGGACATTGCGCTCTATCCCGACCGCATCTTCGGCGGTGTGCGCCGCTGCGCCCACTTCAACTGCGCCGTGACCCAGGGGCTTGTCGCCGGGGCGAATATCACCGGGAAAAAGCGGCAGAAATTTCTCTATGTCCCCCACTACGAGAGTGAGTTGGCGGGATTCCGGTTCGATTTCGTGGGCGACTTCAGCATGGCACCCGCACGGACCGAGATGGTGGGTGATCATCGTTCGGGCAAATTTACGGCCAGTTATTTTCTCGGGGACCGGCTCACGGGGGTCGTCCTGTGCAACCGCCCGCCTGCCGACGTTCAGACCGCTATCGAGCGGTTCAAACCCATCAAAAAATAGCCGGGCGCGATGAAAGTCCTCCGCTATCTCGACGCCGATGGCGCGGTCCGCTTCGCGGCGCGTCTGGCGCATGGGGACTTTGAGATTGAGGGAGACATTTTCGGGCACTTTGAAGTCACCCGGCGACCCGCGGCCATTTCCAGGTTGCTTGCGCCCGTTGTGCCCGCGCAGATTCTGTGTGTCGGCATGAATTACCGCCGCCATGCCGAGGAAACCAAGGGCCGCATCCCGGAGTTTCCCGTGTTGTTCATGAAGAACATCGCGAGCGTCCAGAATCCCGGCGACCCAATCCTGCTCCCCCGGCATTTGCGGGCCGACGAGGTGGACTACGAATGCGAACTGGCGGTCGTGATTGGCCGTCCGGCGAAGAATGTGCCCCGCGCGCGCGCCCTCGAATATGTGCTGGGCTACACCTGTGCCAACGACGTGAGCGCGCGCGACTGGCAGTTGCGGCGTTCCGGAAGCCAATGGTGCCGCGCAAAATCCTTCGACACCTTCTGCCCGCTGGGCCCGGTTCTGGTGACTCCAGACGAAATCCCCGACCCCGGCATCTTGGGCATCCGCACCCGGCTCAACGGCGAGACCGTGCAGGACTGGACCACGAACGACATGATCTTCGACGTGCCGACGATCATCGAATTTCTGAGCGGCAGCACCACTCTGCCCCCGGGCACGGTGATTCTCACCGGCACCCCGCACGGGGTTGGCATGGCCCGCGAACCCAAACTCTGGCTCAAGCCCGGCGACCATGTCGCCATTGAGATCGATGGGATCGGCACGCTGGAAAATCCGGTTCTTGAGGAGCCTCGATCACTAGGATCGGCGGATCCCGACGCTCCCGCGCCGGGCCACGAAATCAGCCCGTAGCCCGCTCCGGGAGGAGCGGGACCGCCCGCGTCACAGTCGCACCCATTCCGCATAGTCTCCAGTGGATCGCAATGATTCGGATGAGGAGGCTTGACCGGATCGTTTCTGCAAACTACCCACTCTTCGCATGGAAACCATAGAGAAAATCCGCGCCGCAATCCGGGATGTGCCCGATTTCCCAAAACCGGGCATTCTTTTCAAAGACCTCACGCCGCTCATGGCCGACGGTTCGCTTCTTCGCGGGGCGATCGGGTTGTTTGTGGACGCCTGCCGGGAACTGCGTCCCGATAAGATCGTGGGAATCGAGGCGCGCGGATTTATCTTTGGCAGTGCCGTGGCGACGGCTCTCGGATGCGGGTTTGTTCCCATCCGCAAAAAAGGCAAGCTGCCATGGAAAACCCACGGCAAAGCCTACGCCTTGGAGTACGGTCAGGCGGAAATCGAAATCCATCAGGATGCGGTGACCGAAGGAGCCCGGGTGGTGCTGATCGATGATCTGCTGGCGACCGGCGGCACGGCGTGCGCCGCGATCGAGCTGCTCCGGGAGACCGGTGCCGACCTGCTCGAAGTGCAGTTTCTTGTGGAATTGGATTTTCTTGAGGGACGGATTGTTCTCGGGGATGTGCCGGTCCGCAGTTTTCTGCACTATTAAGAAGTGCCATTTCCGGCTCACTTCTCTACAGTGACGCCCCATGCCCGAGACATTTGGAATCATTGCCGGCAACGGCGCCTATCCGTTCGCAGCGGCGGAAGGGGCGCGCAAAGCCGGGACCGCCCGCATCGTGGTGGCCGCATTCGAGGGCGAAACCCGGCCTGAGCTGGCACATCACGTGGATGCCATCGAGTGGATGCGAGTGGGGCAGCTTGGCCGACTCATCAAGTATTTCAAGGCCCAGGGTGTGTGCCGGTGCATGATGGCG
Source organism: Chthoniobacter flavus (assembly GCA_020718605.1). Lineage (GTDB taxonomy): Bacteria > Verrucomicrobiota > Verrucomicrobiia > Chthoniobacterales > CAKUMP01 > DYRR01. Next base: position 29,634 of record DYRR01000006.1, read on the forward strand.
GGGCAGATCGCGCCAAAGAATCTTTTCGACCTGCGTCCGGATTTCCGGGCGCTGCTTTTGTTGGGAAAGCTCCGCGAACGCAACGCCGAAAGCATCTTTGGCGCGATCGCCGATGAACTTGCCGCCGCCGGAGTCGAGCTGCTTCCCGCGACCACCTTTCTCCAGGATCACCTCGCCGCCGAAGGTCTCGTGGCCGGGCCCGCCCCGTCCCGCCGGGCGCGGGAGGATGCCGCGTTCGGACTGCGCATCGCCAAGGAGGTGAGCCGGCTCGATATCGGCCAGACCGTGGTGGTGAAGAACGGCACCGTGCTCGCGGTGGAAGCCTTCGAGGGCACCAACGAAGCCATGCGCCGGGGCGGCCAGCTCGGACGGGGCGATGCCACCATGGTGAAGGTGTCCAAACCCGGACAGGATTTCCGGTTCGATGTGCCGGTGATCGGCAGTCACACCCTGGCCACTGCGGCCGAGGTCGGCATCCGTCTCATCGCCATCGAGGCCGGGCGCACGCTGCTGCTCGAGCGCGAACAGATCGAGGCCGTCGCCGTCCGTGAAAAAATCAGCGTTCTGGGACTCGCACCCTGATTCGCATGCCCATCATTTCTCCAGCATTATGAAAACACTCAAATCAGGCGTGGTCGGTGTGGGCCACATTGGAAAAAATCACGCGCGCATCTATTCCGAGATCGCCGGGAAAAACTTCGTGGCGGTCTTCGACGAGGACCGCGCGGCGGCCGCCGGGGTCGCGCGGCGTTTCGATGTGATTGCGGCGGAGTCTCTGGAACATTTTGCCGATCTGGTGGATGCCGCCTCGATCTCCACTCCGACCCCGTCGCACCATGCGCTGGGCATGTTCCTGCTGGAGCGCGGCAAGCATCTGCTCATCGAAAAGCCCATCGCCGAAACAACGGCCCACGCGTTGGAACTCGCCACTCTCGCGCAGGCACGGGGTGCCGTGCTGCAGGTCGGCCACATCGAACGCTTCAATCCCGTGCTTGGCGCCCTGGAAAAGCTGCTCACCCGCCCCCGGTTCATTGAGTCCCACCGGCTTTCCCCCTACCCGAATCGCAGCACCGAGATTGGCGTGGTGCTCGACCTCATGATCCACGATCTCGAGATCATCCTGCATTTGGTCCGCTCCCCCGTGAAAACCTTCGACGCAGTCGGCGTTCCCGTCCTCAGCAAAGGCGAGGACATCGCCAATGCCCGCATCCGGTTTGAAAACGGATGTGTCGCCAACATCACCGTGAGCCGCATCAGCCCGGAAAAAATGCGGAAGATCCGGGTCTTCCAGGAGGACGCCTATCTGTCGCTGGATTACGGGGACCAGACCGGGGAGATTTTCCGGAAAGGCGCCACCGGCATCCAGCGCGAGTCGGTGCCCATCGAAAAGGACGAGCCGCTCAAACGCGAATTGCAGTCCTTCCTCGACTGTGCCCGCGACGGTAACCGCCCCATGGTTTCCGGTCACGAAGCCGCCGCCGCGCTGGATCTCGCCCTGCAGATCACCCGCTCTCTCTCCGTCCCGCAGGAATAAACCCCTCCGTCCGCGATGTCCCGCCCTCTCACGCTCTATCTCGTGGCCGGTGAAATGAGCGGCGACACCCATGGTGCCGCCCTCATGCGGGCGCTGCGCGAACGCGTGCCCGACGTCGTGTTTCACGGAGCGGGCGGTCCCCGGATGCGGGCTCTGGCGGGAAACGGGTTTCTCGACTGGAGCACCGAGGCCGTCGTGGGACTGTGGGATGTGCTCCGGAAATACGGCTATTTCAAAAAACGGCTCGCGGAGACCCTGCGGGAAATCGCCGACACACGGCCCGATGCCGTGGTGTTCATCGATTACCCGGGATTCAATCTCCGCCTTGCCGCCGCTCTGGCCAAACGTCGGGACCCGGCGTTGCGCATCGATTTCATAAGCCCCCAGGTGTGGGCCTGGAATCGCGGGCGCGTCCCGAAGATGGCCCGCATCCTCGATCTCATGCTGTGCATTTTCCCCTTTGAAAAAGCGCTCTACGAACAATCGGGGCTCCGGACGGTGTTTGTCGGCCATCCACTCAAGGACGAACCGCCGCCCCCGGACACACCGCGCGAACCCAATCTCATCGCGCTGCTGCCCGGCAGCCGGGAGCGCGAGGTGCGTAAAATTTTCCCCGTGCTCGCCCGGTCTGCCGCGCTTTTGTCGGCGCGTCATCCCGGGTTGCAATTTGCCGCGGCGGCGGCCTCGGAGAATCTCGTGGCAACCATGCGGGCAATATTGGACGAGCATGCGCCCGGGGTGCGCTGCGAAGTGCGGGTAAAGGCCGCGCGGGATCTCATGCTCCGGGCAACGGCGGGCGCCGTGGCCTCGGGCACCGCGACCATGGAGGCCGCCCTCTGCGGATTGCCCTTTGTTCTCGTCTATCGCGTGGCCCGGCCCACGTGGTGGATCGCACGGTATTTCGTGCGCGTGCCGCATCTCGGAATGCCCAACCTGCTTGCCGGACGCGAGATCGTGCGGGAATTTCTCCAGGACGATCTGCGTCCGGAACCCTTGGCCGACGCATTGGAATCCCTGTGGAGTTCCGGGGAGAAACGCGCCGCGCTCAGGGGCGAGTTGCGCGCCGTGATCGACGGGCTGGGCCCGCCCGGCTGCGCCGGAAGAGCCGCCGAAGCCATCCTGGACCTGCTGAAAACAAATTCATCGCGCAGGGGATCGATCCGCGGCAATCTGCGGTGATCCGACCGCTTTTCTCGTGCCGGACGCTGACTTTGACCGTGTGTTGGCCGCCGCCGCGCGGTGGAGTCCGAATTCTGACGATCCATCTGCCCGTGGAGGGAATGGGTGCAGAGTGGCAGGG
>DYRR01000085.1 GCA_020718605.1 Chthoniobacter flavus
CAAGATGGGCCAGCAGCGCCGGATTCGATGGCGGATTGTCCGGGCGGATGTCATCCGGCTCGTGGATGATGCCACGCGCGAGGAACCATGACCAGGCGCGGTTGGCGATGTTGCGGGCGAACCACGGGTTCGATGGGGCCAGCAGCCAGTCGGCAAACGCGACGCGCGGGTCTTCGCCCGCCTTGAGGCGCGCGGGTTTGCCGTCCGGAAACATCGCGCTCCTCCAAAGCCCGTTCGTGGCCAGCGCCGGATCATGCATGACAATCTCCTCCTTCCATTCCCCGGTGCTCTTGTGGCGAATCTGGGAAAAGAACGCGGCCATGCCATCGATCTGTTCCTTCGGCCACTTGTCCGCCCGAGCGCCGAGGAACGTCAACGCCACAGTCTGCGCGATGCCCGACGGCTCGCGGTTCTGCATCGCCCGATAGAAATTGGCCTCGGGCTGGCGGAAGTTGCTGCCGCTCGAGGTCAGCAACTCGCGGGCGAATTGGTCATAGCGCATGCCGTCCCGGATGCTGGTGCGAATCCAGCGGTGATATGCCTGAACCGCGTTTGGCCAAAGGTTGATCGGAAACTCCGCCTTGATGCGGAGCAGGTCGCTCCACTTCATCGCCCAGTAGCTGGCGAAGCGGTCGTCCCCGAGGAGCTTGTCAATCAGCGCGTCCCTCTTGCCCGGGATATTGTCGAGCAGAAACTCCCGCGCCTCGTGTCCGGTGGGCGGCGTGCCGATGAGGTCGAGATAAATCCGCCTCACAAACACGGCGTCCGAGCACAGCGCGGGGGGCTCGATTCCCAGCTTGTCGAGGTTCTGAAAAACCAGCCGGTCCACCTGGGTTTTGGGCTGTGCCGGACCGGGAATCTCGTACGGGTTTGCGGGCGAGAAAGGCTGCGACGGCGCCTGCGCCTGCAAGGCGGCGGGCGGCGGGGCGGCGGTCGCGCGCGCGCGCCTCGCGCCCTGGGCCGCCATCGCTGGCAGCAATCCAAACCCGAACGCCGCGAAGATGATAAAAAGTCTTTTCATGCGGGAGGATGCGATCCCCTCCGATGCAATAGACGCCCCGGACATGTGGCTGGATACAGCCCGTTTCGTCATTGGCGGCCCCTTGCGGAATTTTTGTCGCCGCGTGCGGAATTTATCCGTGCAGTCCGGCTGCTTTTTCTCCATCTTGCGCGCATTGCGGCCAGTCGCCAAGTGGAAGGGCGCGGATTCGGGATGAGAACTTTTGGAGAAGCCGCCGCGAAGCATGGATTGCCGGTGCCGAAGTATGCTTTCGACGGGTTGTATTTGAACCTGACGATTTATCGGGATGCCAAGGCCGCGGTCAGTGGATTGAAAGCCAACGTGCTGATTAAACTGAACGACGACGAGAAGAAAAGCTGGGAATATCTGGCCACCAAGACCTCTGTCACGCGCAAGGAGTTTGAGGGGCACATGGGCTTTGACGCTCGAAAGGCGCAGCGCCACATCAAACGTTTCGTCGAACTGGGGCTGCTGCGGAAGGTGGGCGCGAGTTCTTCCACGGAATACGAGGTGCATAAAACATGATCGCGACAGTTCACACGACATTTTGTCGCGAGGCGACAAGACCGCTTTCGACAGCCTGGTTCTCGCGACAAACTGTCGCGACAGGCGGACGTCGGCGAATCCCGACACTATCCCGACAGAAGTGTAGGGATTCGGATGCTGCCCGGCGGGGCGATAGTGAATCCCGCCAAACATCCCGCCATTTTGGCGGGATGAGCGCAACGGACGCAGAGCAAGAGGTGAATCCTGCCATTTCGGCAGGATACGTTGCCCCGCTAGCCGGACATTTCGTCCGATTACAGCAGCGCCACATCGCATGAGCTTCACCGAATCCATCGTCGAAGACGCGACGCTGGAGTGGTTTGCCGAACTCGGCTACGCCACCGGCGATTGTTTTTTCGCGCGGGCTGGCTCACTCTTGCACGCAATGAGATTTCTGCCCGCCATTCTGTTTTTGTCCGCGACAGCGTTATCCGGCGCGGAGCATCGGGCGGACATTATCGTCTATGGCGGCACGAGCGCGGGGGTGATTTCGGCGGTGCAGGCCAAACGCATGGGCAGGAGCGCGCTGCTGGTCAGTCCGGACAAACACTTGGGCGGCCTGTCCAGCGGCGGGCTTGGGTTCACGGACACCGGAGACAAATCCGTCATTGGCGGGCTCTCGCGCGATTTTTATCACCGCGTGTGGAAGCATTACCAGGCGCCCGGCGCCTGGCGCTGGCAACGCCGCGAGGACTACGGCAACCGCGGTCAGGGCACACCCGCGATGGATGGCGAAAACCGCACCATGTGGATTTTCGAGCCGCACGTCGCCGAGAAGGTGTTCGAGGATTACATCCGCGAGTTCGGCATCACAGCACACCGGGGCAAATGGCTGGACAGAAGCGCCGGCGTGAAAAAGGCGGAGGGAAGAATCCTCTCGATCACCACCCTCGATGGCGATGTCTATCACGGGCAAATGTTCATTGACGCCACGTATGAGGGCGATTTGATGGCCGCAACCGGGGTGGAATTCCATGTGGGGCGCGAATCCTCGAAGGCTTACGGCGAGACATGGGCGGGTGTCCAGACCAGCGTGTATCAGCACCGGCATAACTTTTCCGTCCTCAAGAAGCCCGTGAGTCCTTACGTTGTTCCCGGAGACCCGTCCAGCGGTGTGCTGCCGCTCATCAGCAAAGAACCGCCCGGCCCGCGCGGCGAGGGCGACCACCGCATCCAGGCCTATTGCTTCCGCATGTGCCTGTCCGATCATCCGGAAAACCGCGTCCCATTCGCCATGCCGGAGGGCTATGACCCCGGAGGGTACGATCTGCTTGCGCGGGTCTATCAGGCGGGCTGGGATGAGACCTTCGAGAAATTCGATGGGATTCCAAACCGCAAAACCGACTCAAACAACCATGGGCCGGTCAGCACGGATTACATCGGCTATAACTACGAGTATCCCAATGCCAGTTACGGGAGGCGGAAGGAGATCATTCGCGACCATGAGTTGTATCAGCGGGGATGGCTCTATTTCATTTGCAGCGACCCGCGCGTGCCCGAAAAGGTCCGCGACGAGATGCGCCGATGGGGGCTGGCCGCCGATGAATTCAAGGACAATGGCAACTGGCCGCGTCAGCTTTACATCCGCGAGTCGCGGAGAATGATCGGCAGGTTTGTCATGACCGAAAACGAATTGCTGAAGCGGCGTCCGACACCCGAGCCGGTGGGCATGGGATCGTATGCGATGGATTCGCACAACACGCGGCGTTACATCACGCCGGAAGGGCATGTTGAAAACGAGGGGGACGTGGGCGTCTCAACCAAGGGCGCTTATCAAATCGCCTTTGGCGCTCTGCTGCCCAGGAAGAGCCAGGCGGAGAACTTGCTGGTGCCGGTGTGCGTGTCCAGTTCCCACATCGCCTACGGCTCGATCCGCATGGAGCCGGTCTTCATGATCCTTGGGCAATCCGCCGCCACGGCCGCCGTTTTGGCGCTTGACGCCGGCGCGGCCGCGCAGGACGTGGACTATGAGAAGCTCAAAGCGCGGCTGTTGCGGGACGGCCAGAAGCTCGAGAAGTGACGAAGTCCTCATTCGCGGCGACATCCGGCCTCAGGACACGGACATCCGCCCCGGGTCTGCCAGTGAGAAGGGTCCGCTATTGCGGCGGCGAGGGGCTTGTTGCCACCCGGTTGGTGGCGCCGTGAGGCGGAGGCGGGGTCTTGATCCGCCTGCGCATCTGCTCGGCGAAGTTTGGCGGCGGGCGCATGCTCGGCGAGGGTGGATGCCACGAGAGGCGGCTGACCAGCTCGCGCCAGGACTGGCGCTCCTCGGGCGACATGAGCTTCCACCGTTCCGCGTTTTTCAAGAAGTCCTGCCGTTCCTCAGGCGACAGGCTGGCAAATTTCTGGAATGACTGGATGCATTGGGCGCGCTTTTCGGGCGGCAGATTCTCGAAAGACTTGAGCGTCTTTTCGATCTGACGCCGCTCAGCCTCGCTGACCGATGTGATGGCGCGGGCCTTTTCGTCGGGCGTAAGCTCGAAGAATTTATTGAAGCGCAGCACGATGTCCCTCCGGCGCTCCTCGGGCAGCGCCTGCCATTGGGCGATGCCGGCGTCGAGCCTCTGCCGGCGCGCGTCGGAGATGGGCGGCGCGTTTGTCGAGTCCATCTCGGTGAAGTATTGCAGCGTGGCCTCGTTTTGGAGCAGTTCCTTTTGGACGTCCTCGGGCAGGGCGTCCCACTCGCGCAGGCGCGGGGCGACGAGATCGCGCTGGCTGTCGGGCAGTCTCTTGAGCTGCGCCTCGCGGTTGGTCGGTGAGGAGCGCATGAGCGGCAGCATGTACCATCTCAGCTCCGTGACTTTCAAACGAAGCTCGCGCTGGTCCGGCTTGAGCGATTCGTATTCGCGCAGCTTGGCGAGGATGGCTTTGCGTGTTTCCGGCGATTTGGAGGTCAGGAATTGCGCGCGCTCCGCTCGAGGCATGGCGAGCAATTCACGGAAAGCGTCCACAGGCGAGCGAGGCGGGACCGGGAAGATGAGGGGGACCGAAAGCCTGTTGGTGACTCCCCGCTCCGGAATGGTTGCTCCGTCGGCAAGACCGCGGAGCGCAAGCAGCGCGGCCAAGGCAATGCCTGACTGAACGGCGCGGCTCATGTCATTCCATCAGGGCGAGCAATTGGACGTCGGCGGACGGGGTCCGGCTCATGACCTGGATGGCGTCGAAATCCTCGAGGATGTCCGCGGGCAGCGAGGGCGCCGGGATGCTGGCCACACTGCGGGCCATTTCGGCGGAGCGCTTCGTGTCGAGTTTTTGGCGGCCCGCAACAAAGGCGGCGACGACGAGCGCGCAGGCCAGAGCGAAGCGCGGGAGCCATCGGAGCGCGAGCGCTCCGGGTGTGGCGCGGCGGGCGACACGGGCGTTCTCGAGTTCCACCGATCGCAGAACACGGGCGGTGAAATTCGAGGACACCTCGGCCTCGGGCAGGCGCCTCAAAACGGCGGTGAGGGAATTATCGAGCGCAAGATCCTCCCACCCAGCGGGGGACACCTGCGCGGCGCTATCCAGTTCCGCTGGGGTCAACTCCCGACGCCAGACCTTCTCCCTTCCCGGATTTCTGTTATCTTCGTCCTTCATTGATGCAATCTCCTATTGTTAAACCGTGAGGTTGCCAAAGTTGCGGTCATTCCGGCGGGGTGTCCCAGAACCCGCTGCGCAAGTACGGCTTCAGCCGCGCTTTCATGGCCTCTCGACCTCTGTGTATCAACGACTTAACTGCGGATACCGACACCCCGAGCACCTCGGCGATGTCGTCGTAGCTCAATTCATCTTGGCGGCAAAGCAGGATGGCGGTGCGCTGGGTTTCGGGTAGCTCTTGCAGCGCCTCCTCGATCTTGAGTTGCAATTCGTTTTGCAGCATGGCTTCGGCTGGAGCGGCGGTTCCTTGGTCGGCGAGCTGAACTCCCGCACCGCCCTCCTCGGCGCTTTCGGACATTCCCTCGAGTGAATGCGCGGGATGACGCCCGCGGCGGCGAATTTCGTTCAGGCAGAGGTTTCGCGCGATGGTGAACAGCCAGGTGGAAAACTTGGATGAGGCGCGGTAGCGGCTGGCGGATTTATAGACTTGAACAAAGGCCGCCTGCGCGAGGTCTTCAGCCTCGGAGGGATCCTGGATCATGCGCGATGCCAGGCTGATCACCGGCCCTTTGTACTTGTCCACCAACTCGGCAAAAGCCTCCGTGTCGCCCTGCGCGACCTTCAGCATCAGGGCGGCATCGGGGTCCAATTGCCGGTCCATACGCGGGGAATGATGACGCAAGCGGCGGCGCGGCACAACTGCCGAAGGAGTCGGCGCCCAAACAAAGCCAGACTCTGCCTCCGAAAAACTCAGCGGACGCTCTAATCCCAACCCTGGCGCACGGCGCGCTGGATTCGCTCGAAATCCGCGTCCTCCTCGTCGGCCACGAGCTGCGCCACATTGCGGACCTTGACCTGCTTGGGCGCGCGCCAGCGCCATGCCTCGGTGTGGCCGTCGGCAAAGCCGAGGATCCCCGTTTGATTGTGGCGTCCGGAAGGAATGTCCCACCAGACCTTGGGCCCTCCGCCATTCACTTTGGTTGGCGTGGCGAACAGGGCGTCGTAAATCGAATCCTCGTGGACTTCGATGAACGTCATGCACTCGGCGGGTCCCGGGTTGATGATTTGGGTGGTCTTTTTGAAACTGGGCAGGAAGGAGGCGAGCCAAGGGTCCATTTCAGGCGCGCCGTTGATGGACTGACTCAGGTTATAGCTGCGCAAACGGCGAGCGGGGAGTGGTTGGCCGGACGTTGATTCCACGGTGGACTGGTCAGCCGGGCACCGGTAGATATCAAGCGATGTGTTATACCGGAAAAGCACGCCGTTTTCAATGCCATCGGGCTTATCGTCCAAACGCGCGTAATTGTTGCACCACGAGGCGCCGCTGGCGAGAGGGGCGCCTGAGCCGAGGTTTGCGATCGAGTTGTTCGGCAGGAGCATCTCGAAGTAGTCAGCCGAGTAGAGGGCCGCGGATGCCTGAAGCTGTCGGAGGTTGTTGAGGCAGGCGACCGTTTGCGCCTTGATTTTCGCCCGGCTCAAGGTCGGTAGAAGCATCGCGGCCAGAATGGCGATGACGGCTATGACGACCAGCAATTCGATAAGCGTGAAACCACGCGGGCACACCCCACCCCTCCCGCGTTCTCCCGTCTTCCATAATCCCAGTTTTTCCATCATAAGGACGGATGGGGACAATATACAGAAGGTCCGGAAAAAATCCAGTTTGGAGTTTGGGGCGGACGCTTTCCGTTCCGCCGCGGCTTGCGCCGCGCGCTTGCGTTTCCGCCTGACAGTGTTACTGTTGCGCCGATGAAAGCAACCCGGTTTTTCAGAGTGCTATGCCTCGGAACACTGCTTGTTTCGGGCTGCCTCACGGCTTATTCCAAACAGTGGCTGGTGTACTTCGGCACCTACACCTCGGGCGACAGCAAGGGGATATATGTCTCACGCTTCGACGGAGACTCGGGGAAACTGAGCGCGCCCGAGCTGGCGACGGAAACAAAAAACCCGAGTTTTCTGGCTCTCAACTCCAACGGCTCGCGCCTTTATTCCGTCAGCGAGGTCAGCCAGGCTCAAGGCAAACCGTCGGGCGCCGCAAGCGCCTTCTCGATCGCTTCGGACACCGGGAAGCTCTCCCTGATCAACCAGCAGTTGGCTGGCGGGTCCAGCCCGTGCCACCTGGCGCTGGATGGGAGCGGCACGGCTCTGTTCGTCGCCAATTATGGCGTCGGCAGCGTGGCCACCATGCCCGTCGGGGATGACGGCTCCCTCGGAGCCGCCACGGTTCTCCAGCACCTGGGTTCGAGCGTCAACCCAAAACGGCAGGCCGGGCCTCACGCGCATCAGGCCGTGGTGTCGCCCGACAACCGTTTTCTCCTCGTGTGCGACCTCGGTCTGGACAAAGTGATGGTCTATAAGATCAATCCCGCCGGGGGGAAGCTGGAGCCGAACGATCCCCCGTCAGTGGGCGTGAAACCGGGCGCGGGACCGCGGCACCTGGCATTCCGGCCCGACGGCAGATTCATCTATGTGATCAATGAGCTGGATTCCACCATGACCGTGTTCGGGTGGGACGCCCAGGCCGGCGTTTGCAGGGAAACGCAGACGCTTTCGACGCTGCCGGACGGTTTCACCGGCACGAACTATTGCGCCGAAGTGGTGACGCATCCCACCGGGCGGTTTGTTTATGGGTCCAACCGCGGGCACGACAGCATCGCGGTTTTTGAATCGGATGCCGGTTCGGGCAGACTCGCGCCGCTTGGGCACACCAGTTCCGGGGGCGGTTTTCCGCGGAATATCGCGCTGGACCCGGATGGCAAATGGCTGCTCAGCCTGAACCAGAATTCGGGCAACATCGTTGTGCTCGCGGTGGACGCCAGCTCGGGGAAACTGCGCGGACCGGTCTCCGAGGCAAAACTCGGCTCGCCCGTTTGCGCCGTTTTTGTCAAAGCTCCCTGACGGGCGGCGATCCGCGCCGTCTCCTACTTCCTCCGTTTTTCCGCGGACTTTGAGGCCGGCAGGTTGATGACAACCTGTCCGGGCCTGCCCTTCGCGGGCGCGGGGATTTCGATCCTGCCACCGTGCGATTCGATGACCCGCTTCGCCACGGCCAGCCCAAGCCCGACCCCCACTGTCCTGGTTGTGTAGAAAGGCTCGAAGGCGCGCCGGGCGGACTCCGGAGAGAAGCCCTCGCCGGCATCCTGAATCTCGACCCGGCATTGGGATGGATTCTCCGGGTCTTGCGCGATCCTCACCGAGATGGACGGATCCTGTTTCATGGACTGAAGCCCGTTGAGCATGATCTCCATGAAGGTGTGCTTGAGCATGCCACGGTCTCCGGCAACCTCGAGGCCGTCGTCGCCCACTTGCAGTTTCAACTTGGACGCCTTGCCGCCCTGCTGATGCCGGCTGGCCTCCTGATAACTCTCCTCGAGGAGCGCGCCAATGGCGAAGGGCTGGTCGGATGCCTTGATTTCGCCGATGAGGAACCTCATCTGGTTGACGAGCCGCTCGATTCTGCGGCTGGCCTCGAGCAATCCATCCTGCATGGTTTCGCGGAATGAGGCGTCCGTGTGGCGCTCCTTGAGCAACTGCGCGAACACCGGGATTGGCACGATGGCGTTGCCGATTTCGGAGCTGAGGCGGTCCGCCATGGGCCGGATGAGACGCAGTTCCGCGGCCTCGAGCTCGAGCTTTCGCATGTGCTCGGCCTGGGTGAGGTCCTCGATCATGAGGAGCACCGAGACCAGCGAGCCGTCGTTCTGACTTTGGAAGGGGGCGACGTTGATCCGATAGGTTTTTCCCTGGGTCGGGGCCTCGTAGCGATGATTCACCAGCGCGGTGCCGGTGTGGAGAACCTGGTAAACCTTCCCGCCGAGATCTCCCGGCAAGTCATCAAAACCGAAGTCGCGCGCCCTGTTTTCCACCTCGGGCGGGAAGTACTTCCTAGCGGTCTTGTTCGCGTGCAAAATCTTCAGGTCGCGGTCAATGACGATGCACCCGCTGCTCAGCTCGCGCAGCACACCGGAGAGCATGCGTCCGTTCGAGGCGAGTTGCTCGTGCAGCGCGATGTTCCGCAGGCCAAGCCCAAGCTGCTCGAGAAGGTGGAACAAAAGCTCGAGCTCTCCATTCGAGAGCGATTCCCCGGTGATCCGCGTGTCCAGCAGGGCGACGCCAATGATGTTCTCGCGGTCCGGGATCGGCACCGCAACCTCCGCGCCCAAAACCTCGAACTCGCGCCGGGCCTCGGGCGCGGTGGACAGAAACGAGGACTGCCGGCGCACGATGCGCCCGGACCGGCTCACAAGCAGGCCAATGCCGCTCTCAAAAGAAAGATGCACCGAATCTAGCACACGCTGCGAAATGCCAATCGCGGCGGCGGCTTTGAGTGTGCGCGACGAGGATTTGCCCAGGTCTTCGGCGAGGAAAACCATCGCGCGATTCAGACCGAAGAGTTCGCGCACGAACAGCAGGAATTGCTTCAGAAGCGCCTCCGAATCGAGCGAGTGGGTCAGAATGCCCGAGAAGCCGCGCAGAACGGCCAGGCTTTGCGCGCCGACCGCCAAGGGCGCGGAGGCACCCGCCGGCGCGCCGCCGCCCATCACGGTGAAGGAGGTGTCATCGCCGGAGACGGACTCATCCCTGGACGGGACGCGCTGGAGCACCTCGCCCAGGAGTTTTGGCCGCAAAGGTTTCGGGAGCACCTGGAAAGCTCCCTTGAGATAGGCCTGCTCGACCCATTCTGCATCGGGGTTTTCGGCGCACAGGATGACAGGGCATTTGGGCGCCCATTTGCGGATTTGCTCGAGCATCCACAGCCCTTGAACGTTGGGATCGACCTCGAGGACACACGCATGGGCAAGGCCATGCGCGAGCATTGGCTCGGCAAGAGCCAAGTCTGTTCGATGCACCATCCGCCATTGATCCGGATTCGTGCCCGACCGCACCACCTCAGCCGCTCCGGGGTGCTCAGCAACTACTAGCAAAATCTTCATGCAACAACCAAGGCCGCCAGGAACCTCGGGGAGTCACAGCCTCCGCAACAATCCCGCGATTATTGTCGGCTTGGAGACTGGGCCTCCCGCTTCCACAACGATATGCAAAAGCCGGTTCCGGGTCAATCCTAACGTGGCCTAGTATAAGGATTTATATTGTGAAAACACAAGATGGACGAATACCTATTTTGAATATGGAAAACTACTGAAAGCCACTTTACTTTCCCCGGGGCAAACGCAAGTCTCGACGTGCATTTCATTGGGAGTTCGCTCAGGATGAGCGCCATGCTCTTGGCTCAAGCCCCAATACCGCCATCGCGCCGCGCCTCGCCGCGCCTCGCCGCGCTGGCCGCATCATGCGCCCTGGCCCTCCTCCCGCTCCCGACGCCGGGCGCCGCCACAACCCAGGAGGACATGCTCAGCCAATGGATTTCCGCCCAGGCAAACACGCGCGCATGGACGGCGGACGCCGTTCAAACCCGCGTTTTCAAGACCCTCGCCCAGCCGCTCGTTTCCACAGGCAAAGTCTGGGTCGCCATGCCGGACAGATTCCGCTGGGAGCTAGGCCAGCCGCCCCAAACCATCGCGCTGCGCCAGCCCGAGCAGCTCTCGATCGTTTACCCGCGTCTCAAGCGAATCGAAAAATACCCGCTCAAATCCGGCGCGGCGGGCCCCTGGCAGGACGCGCTCTCTCTGATCGAGGCGAGCTTCCCAAAAAGCAGGGCGGATGTGGACGCGCGATTCCGCGTTCAGTCCGTGAGGTTCACAAACAGCGTGGCCTTGCTGGAACTCGCGCCCCGGAGCGCCTCCGCGCGCAAGTTCGTCAGCGGAATCGAAATCGGACTTCGCACGAATGATTTCGTCGTAGTGTCCACCACCATGCGTTTCA
>DYRR01000086.1 GCA_020718605.1 Chthoniobacter flavus
ATGCTGCCCCGCATGGATTCGAACCATGAATAACGGCTCCAAAGGCCGCTGTGTTACCGTTACACCACAGGGCAATACAACACAGTTGCTTCCTTCGAGCCATTTGCCGCCGCACTGCGGCATTCGGGGCGAGCGGTCGTCGAAAGCTTCGCCAGACTGGCAGGAATCCTCCCGGCGGGCAATGGAAATGATTCCCCCCCAAAACGCGCATTGCCGCGATGGGGTGGACATGGTAGCAACAGTGCCGTGAGCAAATCATTCGACACCCGATGGGAGGGACTGCGTCCGCAGACACGGAAGCGGCTCATGCCCCGCGATTACTCTTCGTCCGGCCCGGCCCAACAACTTGCGGAAGCCGGGGTGGACGCCGGCACGCTCGTGATGAACCGGGAGGTGTATGCGGACGTCTGGATCCCCGGAGTGGAAGTGATTCCGCGCAGGGTATTCGCACAAAAGCACCGCGGGCTCTTTGGAGAACTCGGACGCGAAGGTGAGGGCCGCCTGGGTGAGATCGGGCTTTGGCCCCGGCAATGGGCGGCGGCGACGATGTTCGCGGGCACGGCCAAGGGGTTTCACATTCATCCTCCGCATGTGCCCGATGGTACGGACCCGGCCGGGTGGTTCCGGCGGCTTTTCCCCGACGGCCCCCCCTCGCTTCGGCCCTACGACAAGGAACAATGGGACGTGATGTTTTTTCTCACCGGCCGCATGGAGCTGTTTCTTGCCGACGAACGCGAGGGGCTCGGCGGGCGGCGCATGAGGATTTTTATCGGGGGCGACTCGCACTGCGGGCCGGATAATGCCGCCGTGGTGATCCCGCCGGGAGTGGCCCACGGGTTGCGCGCCGAGGGATCGGAGGATGTCTGGATGGTCTATGGAACCAGCACAGTGTTCGACCCTGACAACGAGGGCCGCATTGCCAGCGAGGTGGAGACGGCGGCTTTGCCGCCGGGCTGGGATTCCTATTTTGCCGGATAAGACCGGCGATCGCCGCCCGGCTCCAATACGATGACCGACGAGAGCTCCCCTTCCCCACCCGCCCCGGAGAGGCGCGGACGGTGGCCCCGGGCCGTCATTGCGCTGTGGTGTCTGATATCGGTGCTCGGACTGTTTCTTCTATTCGCGGAAAAACCCTGGAACCTCGGGTTGCAGGATCAAATCGCCTCCGGGGGAAGGGTTCCCCTGCCGCTTTTCATTGCGGACGGTTTATGGTGGGGTGCGCTGGCCAATCTCCTGGCCGCATTGTGTCTGGTGGCCACGAGCCGCTGGTGGCTGGCTCCGGTGCCGGAGTTGCCCGACTCATCGCGCCGCACGGTGCCAATATGGTTCTGGCTGGTTCTGTTGCTGGTCGTGGCGGATGCGGCCGCGATGCGTTTTCCCCGGCTGTCGCACAGCCTGTGGAACGACGAGGAATACACCCTGCGCCGCTATGTTTTCGGCACATTCGAAGAGCGGGACACCGGGGAACTCCGGTTCAAAAAAGTCGGATGGACCACCAGCCTGTTCTATAACCGTGGCGCGAACAACCACGTCTGTTTCAGTCTGGCGGGAAAGACGGCACTCAAACTCTGGGCCGGCTTCGTGGCCATTCCCGGGCGGCCCTTCAGCGAGGCGGCTTTGCGCATGCCGAGTTATCTTGCCTCGCTGGCCACCATCGCGCTGGCGGCGGTGCTGCTGGCCGGTATGGGGCGCCCCATGCTGGGCCTGTTTTCCGCGACATTTCTCGCAATTCATCCCTGGCATCTGCGCTATTCTGTGGAAGCCCGCGGCTATTCCCTCATGCTGTTTTTCGCGCTGTTGTCGGTCTGGTTTCTCATCCGGGCACTGGCCGCCGCGCGCTGGCGTCCCTGGCTCCTGTTCGGGCTCTGTCAGTTTCTCTACATGTGGTGTTTTCCCGGGGCTGTCTATCTGGCCCTGGCGGCAAACCTCACGGCCGCAATCCTGTTGCTCCTGCGCCGGGAACCGTGGCCGGACCGCTTCCGCCGCCTCGCACGTCTCGGAGTGGCCGGGGTTCTTTCCGCCATGTTGTTCCTGCAAATGATGGGGCCTTCGTTCAGGCAAATCCGCCTCTATCTTGCGCGGGACATCGCGCGCGGTGAAATGGGGGCCGGATGGCTGCTGGATGTGTGGAGTCACCTCACGGTGGGGCTGCGGTTCCATGTCCACGAACCCGACATCCCGCTGGCCCTGGGATTGGACATGATGATCGTGGACCGCCCCGCGATAAGATGGTTTTTCTTTGTTGCGATCCCCGCGCTTGCGCTCCTTGGAGTCGTGCGCGCTCTCACGGCCGGTCGGCAGGCCATCCTGATCGTGGTCCCATTTCTGGCCGCCGGCCTGCTCTCCTACGCACACACTTCACTCACGGGGAATTTTCTTTTTTCCTGGTATCTGCTTTATCTGCTGCCGGGACTTGCGGCCGCGCTGTTTCTCGCCTGGGAACTGCCCGTGGCCGGAATCCGCACGCCCTGGCAACGCAACACATTCCAGGCTGCGGGCGGTCTGCTGTTTCTTGCGGTGTATCTGCTCGCAACGATCCAGCCCCGTGCGCTCATCCGCGATCACGACCGCGAACCCCTGCGCCAG
The DNA here is from genome assembly GCA_020718605.1 of Chthoniobacter flavus. Taxonomy (GTDB): domain Bacteria; phylum Verrucomicrobiota; class Verrucomicrobiia; order Chthoniobacterales; family CAKUMP01; genus DYRR01. The sequence continues at coordinate 2,587 of DYRR01000086.1, forward strand.
ACGATTGCGGCCATGCGCTCCAATCCCTTCGGCCCGCCCGCGACTCCGCCTGTCCTTACGGTTGCCTTCGGCACAAGCTGCCGCCAACTCCAGAGCTACGACCCCCGCATCCTGCCGCTGGACGCCGGCGACGACCGCAGCGTCGCCGCGCTGGAGGAGCAAATCCGTCTGGCGGACCGGACCGGCAGCCCGCTGTTTGTGACCTGCGCCGGAAGCGACGAATTGAGACGGGCGGGTTCGCGCCTGCTTGCCATGGTCGAGAATCCGGAAAAATTTGGGCACATGACCACGGTCCATGGCCTTGAGGAAATGTTCTCCTTCCGGGTGTTCCGCCACCTGCCTCCGGCGGAGATCAGACAAGCGGCCAAAACATCGGAATCAGAACCAACAACACCATCAGCAGCAACAGGGTCAGAAGTCCTCCCACCTTCAGAAAATCGTTGAACCGGTATTTGCCGGGGCCATACACAATCACACAGGAAGGTTCGAAGGGCGTGACGAGAGAGACGGAAGCCGCGAGCATGATCGCGATGGCGAAGGTGCGCTCGTTGAGACCGAGCTGGGCGGCGGCTTTCAAGGCGACCGGCAGCACCACCAGCGCGGCGGCGGCATTGGACATCGGCTGGGTGAGAATGACCGTGAGAATAAAAAAACCCCCCAGCACTCCGTGGGCGCCCAAAGGGGACATGAGATGGATCGTCCAATCCGCCAGCAATGCCGCCGCGCCGGTCTTCTCCATGGCCACGCCAAAAGCCGTCATTCCCCCGATGAGCACGAGCAGGCGGAAATCGATGCTCTGGTAGATTTGATCCATCGGAAGGCACTTGAAAAGGACGATCACGAGGGCGGCACAAAGGACGGCGACGGGCAGCGGCACGAGATTGATTCCCGAGAGCGCGACTGCGGCGAGAAACGCCGCCAACACGATCCACCCGCGGCGGGATCCCCCGGGTGCCTCCCGCACCTGTTCCAGCACTGCGAGATCCAGGCTGTGTTGCAGGGCTTCCAGACGATCCTGGGAGCCCTGAACCAGCAGCAGGTCGCCCGTGCGCAGCGTGATGTTGCCCAGTGCTTCGTGCAACGCCTGCCCCCTGCGGTAAAGGGCCAGCACGGCAAGTCCGTAACGATGCCGGAAATCGGTCTCGCGCAGCGTCCGCCCCCCGAGCTTGGAGAGCGGAGTCACCAGCACCTCCGCCACCCGCGTGTCGCCTGGCTCCAGATCTTGCTCGGCAAAGGCGACGGCGGAATGCAGCTCGATCCCTTCGATGCGGGAGACTTTCACCAGATTCTCCACCTTGCCCGCCACAATCACCACGTCGCCCACACGAAGCACATCCCGCGGATCGGGGCGGAATTCGGCTCCACTGCGGATCACCTTGAGCACTTGGAAATGCAGGATGCTCAGGTCGGAGTCCAGGGCGTTCTGCCCCGCCAGCGGCGAGCCTTCGAGCACGACAATTTCAGAAAGATATTCCCGGATATTGTAATCATCCACCGCATCCTCCGCCGCGCGATCGGGCAGTAGCCGTTCGCCGAAGAATGTCATGTAGAGCAATCCCACCGCCACGATCACCAGACCGATGGGAGTGATTTCGAAAAGCCCCACCGGAGCCAGTCCGTGCCGGGCGATATAGCCGCTCACCGCCACGTTGGTGGAGGTGCCGATGAGCGTGCAGGTGCCGCCCAGGATCGACGCGAACGCGAGCGGCATGAGGATCTTGGAGGGACTGATTCCGGCCCGCTTGGCCAGCCCCGTGAGCGGACCGGCGAACATGGCGGTCACGGTCGTGTTGTTCATGAACGCGGAGATGGCCGCCACGGAGGTCATCATGGCCGGCAACAGACGCGCGGGGTGTGCGCTCACCACGCGCAACAGACGCGCTCCGATCATTTCCAAAAGTCCGGTTTCACGCATCGCGCCGCCGATGACAAAAATCGAGGCCAGCACCACGATGATGGGGTCGCTGAATCCCGAGAACGCCTCGGGCACCGTGAGCACCCCGGAGAGCACCAGCGTGACCAGCAGCAGGAGCGTGACAATATCGACCGGGAGCTTTTCCGTGGCGAAAAGTGCCAGCGCGACAATCAGGAGTCCGAGAACAAGAGCGATTTCCATGGAGAAAGATTGGGGCAAGGATGGATTGAATCCCTCGCCCGTGACGAGCTTTTTCATGAATGCCCGCGCCGGCAAAAAATGCCTCTTGTCAGAGACGGGTGGCTTGTTAAGGTTCCCCGCTCATTTTTTTCAATGCTTCTAGGTCAACTATTATCCGAGAACCAGATTCTCCCGGCAATGCGGGCGACCGACCGCTGGTCCGCGCTGTCGGAACTGGTCGGATCGCTCGTGGCGGCCGGACGCATCCGTCCCGAAGACGAGGCCGACATCCTTGAGGACCTGCGCAGGCGCGAGGAATCCATGAGCACGGGGATCGGGTTCGGCATCGCGATTCCGCATACTTCCTCGGATCGCGTCACCGGGGTGGTGGCCGCTTTCGGACGCTCGAAAGAGGGCATCGAGTTTGAGTCGCTCGACAACGCACCCGTGCGATTTATCGTGCTCTTCATTGTCCCCAAGGACCAGTTCCAGACGCATCTGCGGACCCTCGCCGCGATCGCGAAATTCCTCAACGACCGCTCCGTGCGGGAGCAGCTTGGCAGCGCCGGCGGGGTCGGCGAGATCCTTGGCATTCTCAACAACCGCGCCCCGGATTCCCGCGCCTGATGGAAACTCCGGTTGCAGCATTGCGGGCCCGGCTTGCCGCGGCACTCGGGGCGATTGGCGAGGGAGATTGCGCCCCCCAGATCGCCCCGGCGGCGGATCGCCGGTTCGGAGATTACCAGACCAACGTCGCCATGGTCCTGGCCAAGCCCCGCAGGGAAAATCCCCGCAAGATCGCCGCCGATCTCGTCGCGCGCATGGAGGTCGCGGACTTCTGCGAGCCGCCCGAGATCGCCGGGGCCGGGTTCATCAACTTCCGGCTCACCCCCGCCCACCTGGGCGAACGAGTGAACGCGATGGCCGTCGATCCGCGTCTGGGAGTGCCCGCAGCCGCCGCGCCCCGGACGATCGTGGTGGATTTCAGCGCCCCAAATGTGGCCAAACCGATGCATGTCGGCCACATCCGCAGCACCATCCTCGGCGACACCCTGGCGAGGGTGGCGCGGTTTCTGGGCCACCGGGTCACGGGCGACAACCACATCGGGGACTGGGGCACGCAATTCGGCAAAGTGATCTACGGCTGGAAACATTTTCTCGACCGTGCGGCACTGGAGAGCGAACCCGTCACCGAACTGGTGCGGCTTTACCGCGAAACCAACGCGCTCGGGGACCGCGATTCCGCCGTGTCCGACGAGTGCCGCCGCGAACTGGTGCTGCTGCAGGCGGGCGACCCCGCGAACCTCGCCATTTGGGAACAGTGCGTGGCCCTTTCCTGGGGTGAGTTTGAAAAAATGTACACGCTGCTGGATGTGGCTTTCGACGAACGCCTGGGGGAGAGTTTCTACAACGACCGGCTTGCCCCGCTTGTGGAACGGCTGCTTGCCTCGGGCCTCGCCGAGATCAGCGAGGGCGCGGCGTGTGTGTTTTTCCGGGACAACCCGGCTCTCGCCGACAAACCCTGTCTCATCCGGAAAAGCGATGGCGGCTATCTCTATGCCACCACGGATCTTGCGACGCTGGAATACCGCGAGGAACGCTGGAATCCCGATGCCGTGTGGTATGTGACCGGCGCTCCGCAGGCCCTGCATTTCCAGCAGATCTTCGAAACCGCGCGCCGGATGGGCATTGCCGCCGATCTGCGCCACGTGGCTTTTGGCAGCATTCTCGGCGAGGATCGCAGGCTCATGAAAACCAGGTCCGGCGACAATGTCCAACTGGCCGACCTGCTCGGGGAAGCCGTCGTGCGCGCCGCCGCCATTGTCTCGGAGAAAAGCCCCGGTCTCCCGGATGCGGAACGTGCCGCCATCGCGCGGGCCGTCGGCATCGGTGCGGTGAAATACGCGGAACTCTCCCAGCATCGCATGACCGATTACGTGTTCTCGTGGGAGAAGATGCTTTCTTTCCAGGGCAACACCGCCCCGTATCTTCAGAACGCGCATGTCCGCATCCGGTCCATTTTCCGGAAATTACCCGAAGGCGATGCGGCACTGCGGGGTCCGGTGCATCCTGTCGAGCCGGCGGAGATGGAACTCGCGCGCAGACTGGTGCTTTACGGGGATACGGTGCCGCTGATCCTGGAGGATTTCCGTCCGAATCTGTTGGCCGCGTATTTGTACGAGCTGGCGGATGCGTTCCACGGATTTTACGAGGCATGTCCGGTTCTCAAAAGCGATGGGGATACGCGCGCATCGCGTCTGGGGTTGTGCGGAGTGACCGCCGCCGTTCTCCGGCACGGGCTGGGGCTGCTCGGTATCGGGGCACCGGACCGCATGTAGCATTGCCTTTGCCGGGAGATTGGCGTTGTATGAGACACGCAGCGTGGCGTTCCTGAAATGCGACTGATAAAACCCATCCACGAAGCGATTCTCTCCGCTTTGGTTGTTTTGGTTGCCGTGGTCGGCAGCATCCTGCTGCTGTACTGGCATGCGAGCAACATCCAGATGGAATCCGCGAGGGAGAATCTGGCCAACCTTGCCTCGGCCGCCTCGCTTCTCATCGATGTGGAGCAGCACCAAAGCCTGGAGACCGTGCCCGACCGGCCATCCTCGCGCTACGACAGGGCGGTGGCGCCGCTGGTTGCCTTCCACCGCAAAGTGTCCTCCATCAAGTATCTCTACACCATGGTCCGTCGGGAGGGAAAAATCCGTTTCGTGCTGGACACGGCCTGGTCCATCAAGGCGGCCAATCCCGATCTCGAGATCAAGGGGTCGGAGATTCTCGAGCCCTACATGGAACAGGACCCCGAAATGATCGCCGCGCTGCGCGAGGGCAGGACCTTGGTCAACTCGGAACCCCAGACCGATCGGTTTGGCACATTTCTGAGCGGATTTTCCCCGTTTTTTGACCGCGATGGGAAACTCGCCGGCATCGTCGGTGTGGACTACTCGCTCGGGGACATCCGCGCCCGCAGCGCCGAGTTGCGGAGAGCCGTGTGGTCCCAGATCTTTCTGGCGGTCGCGATGTCGATGGTCATCGGCGTCGCCATCTGGAGGGAGCGCAACCGTGAATTTCAGGACCGCATCGAGAGGGACAAAATCAATGCCGCGCTGGACCAGAGCCGGGCGCGCTTTCTCGGAATTGCCGAAGCCGCGGGTGAGTACCTCTGGGAGCTGGACGCGGAACTCAACTACACCATGATCTCCGACCGGATCGAGCAACTCCTCGGCTACAACCCCCGCGAGATGGTGGGCAGGCATCCCTGGGAATTTTCTCCGGCGGAGGATGTGGAAGCGTATCGCGCGTTCTGGTCGGAGTTGATGACGGAGCCCGGACGCTTCCGCAATGTGGAGATCCGCAAGCGGCATCTGGACGGACGGGAACTCTGGATCAGCATCAGCGGCAATCCATTCATTGATGCCGCCGAAAAAATCGCGGGATACCGGGGCACCGGAAACGATATCACCGAGCGCCATGAATTTATCCAGCAACTCGAGGAATCGAAAAACTCCGCAGAGGCGGCCGACCGCGCCAAGAGCGAGTTTCTCGCCGTGATGAGCCACGAGATCCGCACTCCCATGAACGGCGTGCTGGGATTCACCAACCTGCTCGCCCAGACCGGGCTGGATCCGCAGCAGCGCGAGTATGTGCAGACCATCCAGCAAAGCGGCGACGCGCTCATCGTCATCATCAACGACATTCTGGATTTTTCGAAGATCGAGAGCGGCCAGCTCAAGCTGGAGAGGACCCCGTTCGGGATCCGGGATTGTCTCTACGGTGTGCTCAACCTGACCGCCCACCAGGCTTCCGCAAAGGGCATCGAACTGCGCGCGGAGATTGGCGACCATGTCCCCCAGACCATCCGGGGCGACATGAACCGGCTCCGTCAGGTGCTGCTCAATCTTGTGGGCAACGCCATCAAATTCACCGAAAAGGGCGAGGTGGTGGTCGGGGTCGATTCGCGCCGGGTCGGCATGGAGGAGGGAAAGGTCATGCACCGGATCGAATTCCGCGTGAGCGATACCGGGATCGGCATTGACCACGCCAGCCTGCACCGCCTTTTTCACCCCTTCAGCCAGGCCGACACCTCCACCACCCGCCGGTTTGGCGGCACCGGATTGGGCCTGGCCATTTGCCGCCGCCTGGTCGAACTCATGGAAGGCGAGATCGGCGTCGAAAGCACAGCGGGAGCCGGCTCAACGTTCTTTTTTCATTTCATCGCACCGGAGGATACCGGATCGGAGACGGCACCCGCCACTGGGACGGATATGCCGGCCTTTTCCACGGGCAAACGGGTATTGCTCGCCATCGCCGATGCTGCCACGAGGCGTTCCGCCAGCAGATCCCTTCACCAATGGGGAATTTCCACTTCGGTTCTCCGCGCCCCCGGCGAGGTTGTCCGTTTGTTCGGGAACGATGGCTGCCCGGATCTGATTCTTCTGGATGATGACTTCTCCGAGGACGGTCCGGAAGGCGCAGCGCATCGCTTTTTTGAGGCAACTCCGGAAGGCGCCGCTCCGCCCCCCATTATTTTTCTGAGCCGCCTCCCCGGCCTGCCCCAAGGGCAACCTCTCGGACCGTTTGCTGCCACTTTGTGCATTCCCCTGTTGCGGGAACCTTTCTTTGAGGCGGTGACACAAATCCTGAGCCGCGAATCCGAGATGATTCGGCACTCCCACCCCACGCCAGCCCAACAGTCTCCGGACGACTCCGCTCAGTTGCGAATCCTGCTGGCGGAGGATAATCCCGTAAATCAACGGGTGGCCACTCTCATGCTGAACAAGCTCGGGTATCAGGCAGAGGTCGTGTCGGACGGTGTCCAGGCATTGGAGCGCTTCCGAAAGGAATCTTTCGACGCCATTCTCATGGATATCCAGATGCCCAATCTCGACGGACTGGATGCCGCGCGTCACATCCGGGCCATGGAACCCATGGCCGACGGCCGCCCTCCGACTTACATTATCGCCGTGACCGCCGATGCCATCCAAGGAGACCGCGAACGCGCTCTGGAGGCGGGCATGAACGATTACCTCACCAAACCCCTCCAGCCCGCCGCTCTCAAGGAGGCGCTCTCCCGCGCTTTCGCACGGCGTTCCGATTGATTGACGGACCTTCAATCACAACCTACTTTTCCACAACCTACAACCACGGGGGAGCCGGCCGGCTGAGAGGCCCGAGTCATATCGGGCGACCCTTTGAACCTGACACGGGTAATGCCGTCGAAGGGAGTCACCGACCGGCCGTGTCCTCCTCTCAACACGGCTATTTTTATGATCGCATCCAACGAATCCCCACACTCCAGCCCGCAGCCACCCGCCAGCAGGCGCATCTATCTGCCGGGAACCCTCTTCCCGGATATCCGAATCCCCATGCGCGAGATCGCTCTCTCGCCCACCAGGGATTTCGAGGACCGCCTCGAACCCAACGAACCCGTCCGGGTCTATGATTGCTCCGGGCCCTGGGGAGATCCGGAATACACCGGCACGGTCGAAACCGGCCTTCCCGCCCTGCGCCAGGCGTGGATCGAACACCGCGGCGATGTGGAAGCCTACGACGGCCGCAACATCCGCCCCGGGGACAATGGCTACCTCAGCCAGGGTCACGCCGAGCATGCGGCCGGACGGAATGGCGGGGCTCCCATCTCGCACCTCCGGTCGCCCGGATCAGCCGGAAAGCGTCCCCTCCGGGCCAAGCCCGGCAAAGTGGTCACCCAGCTCGCCTTCGCCAAAGCCGGCATCATCACGCCGGAAATGGAGTTCATCGCCATCCGTGAAAACATGCGCCACGCCCAGCCGAGCGGAGCGAGACAGACTGCCGAAGGCAGCCCGAAGGGGGCCGCCGGGGGGGGGCCTCAAATCGCGGATCTCACCAACGACATCGTCCGCAACGATCCCGACAAACAGCACGCCGGTTCATCGCAGTTGTCGGGTAGCGCACGCGTCTCGCGTGCTGTTGAAGGCGTCCCGCCTTCAACCTCGTTCACACCCTCTGTATTCACCCGCTTCCCCCAGCGCATCCCCGCCGAAATCACCCCCGAGTTCGTCCGCTCCGAAGTCGCCGCCGGCCGCGCCATCATCCCCGCCAACATCAACCACCCCGAGTCCGAGCCGATGATCATCGGCCGCAACTTCCTTGTGAAGATCAACGCCAACATCGGCAACAGCGCCGTCGCCAGCAGCATCGAGGAAGAGGTCGAGAAGATGCGCTGGGCCACCAAGTGGGGCGCGGACACCGTCATGGATC
>DYRR01000087.1 GCA_020718605.1 Chthoniobacter flavus
ATAACGACGGCGCAGGACGGCGACTTCGTCGGAGCGTCCGGTCACGTTCATCCGTCCGGCAACGGCAACAGTGCTCTGAATCGCCTCTCGACGCGGTGCGCCTTCTCTGCTAGGCACGGTGTCCCCGATTTTTCCCATCATGACCGCCAATCAGATCCGCCAGACCTTCCTCGATTTTTTCCGGGAAAAGCAGCACACCATCGTACCGAGTTCGCCGCTCATGCCCGACTCGCCGAACCTGCTCTTCACCAATGCGGGCATGAACCAGTTCGTGCCCATCTTCCTCGGCGAGAAAAAGGCCGACGTGAGCAAGTGGGGCGGCGCCATCCCGGGCAGCGATACCCGCGCGGCGGACACGCAGAAGTGCATCCGCGCCGGCGGCAAACACAACGACCTTGATGACGTCGGGCTCGACACCTATCATCACACATTCTTCGAGATGCTCGGGAACTGGAGCTTCGGCGATTACTTCAAGGCGGAAGCCATCGCGTGGAGTTGGGAGCTGATCGTCGAGCGGTTCAAATTTCCGCCCAATCGCGTCTATGCCACGATCTACCAACCCGACCCGGGCGACCCGAGCGGGCGCGATCAGGAAGCTTACGATCTGTGGGCGGAGAGGTTCCGTAGCGTCGGGCTTGATCCCGACGTGCACATCGTCAACGGCAACAAGAAGGACAACTTCTGGATGATGGGAGAGACCGGCCCGTGCGGTCCGTGCAGCGAGATTCATATCGACCTCACGCCCGCCGGCGACACCAGGGGCGCACTGGTCAACAAAGGCACCGCCGAGTGCATCGAGATCTGGAACAACGTCTTCATCCAGTTCAACGCCAACCCCGACGGCACCTTCACGCCGCTGCCCGCGCAGCATGTGGATACCGGCATGGGCTTCGAGCGGCTCACCTCCATCATTCAGGGCACGAAGGAATTCACCGACTTCGCCAACGCGAAAATCTCCAACTACGAGACCGATATCTTCCGCCCGATCTTCGACGAGCTGGAGACAATGAGCGGCCACCAATACGGCAGCACGCTCCCGCAGCCGAACGCCACCGGGCAGGTCATCCCCACGAGCGGGCAGGAGAAAGTGGACGTCGCCTTCCGCGTCATCGGCGATCACATCCGCACGCTCAGCTTCGCCATCGCCGACGGCATCCAGCCCGGCAACACCGACCGCAACTACGTCCTGCGCCGCATCCTGCGCCGGGCCGTGCGCTACGGCCGTGCGCTCGGTTTCAAGGAGCCGTTTTTCTACAAGCTCGTCGCCGTGCTGGTGCGCACGATGGGCGATGTCTTCCCCGAAATCCGGGCAAAACAGAAGCACGTGGAAGAAGTACTGAAGCGGGAGGAGGAGGCGTTCAACAAGACGCTGGACAAAGGCATAGCACTCTTCGAAGCCGAAGCCGCACGTCTCCAGGGTTCCCTTGGGGCTGCGCGGCAGATTGACGGGGGATTTGCGTTCCGTCTCTACGACACCTACGGTTTCCCGCTCGACCTGACGGAACTCATGGCCCGCGAGCGCGGGCTGACGGTGGACACGGCCGGCTTTGAAAAGCTCATGGAAGAGCAGCGCGCCCGCGCCCGCGCCGCGCAGAAGAGAACCATCATCGAGCTTTCCGAAGTGGAGACAAAGACGCCCACGCACTTCCTCGGTTACGACCACGAACACACCGGTGCCGATGTGCAGGAGGTGCTTTCGGTGAAGGGCAAGACCGTGATCATTGCCAACAACTCCGTGTGCTACGCTGAGATGGGCGGGCAGGTCGGCGACACCGGCGAGATGACCCACGGCGGCAATTCGTGGCGCATCACGAATACGCAGAAGAGCGGCCACACCTGGCTGCACTTCCTCGACGAAACCGATGCACCCGCCGTCGGCGAGCACGTCACCATTGAGATCGACCGCCCGCGCCGAGCCGCCATCCAACGGCACCACACCGTCACGCACCTGCTGCACTGGGCGCTGCACGAAGTGGTCAGCCAGGAAGCCACGCAGAAAGGATCCTTCGTCGGCCCCGACAAACTTACCTTCGACTTCAACAGCGCCGCGCTCACGCCCGCGCAGGTCCGCGACATTGAGCGGTTGGTGAACGAACGCATCGTCGAAAACGTCGCCGTCTCGTGGATCGAAGTGCCTTACGCCGGCGTGCGCGGACGCGGCGACATCATGCAGTTCTTCGGCGACAAATACGGCGAGACCGTGCGCGTGGTGCAGATCGGCGGAGCCCCGTGCGCACTCGACGGCTACAGTATGGAACTCTGCGCCGGCACGCACACGCGTGCGACCGGCGAGATCGGCCTCTTCCGCATCGCCAGTGAAGCCGCCATCGCCGCCGGCGTCCGCCGCATCGAGGCACAGGCGGGACTCAACGCCTACGACCTCGCCACCGGCGACACGGCCCGCCTCCACGCTCTCGCCGCGAAGCTCGGCACCCCGCTCCCCGAACTCGAGAAGCGCATCGAAGGCCTGCTCTCACAGCAGAAAGAACTCGAAAAATCCCTCAAATCCGCCCGCCAACAGGCTGCGTCCTCCGTTGCAGACGATCTCATCGCCAAGGCGCAGCGTGTCGCCGATGTCCCGCTCATCCTCGCACAGATCGGGGACGGCACGGGGGACGATCTTCAGATGCTGCTCGACAGCCTGAAGGGGCGTTTCGAGGGCGTGGTTTTTCTCATCTCGGCAAAGGAGGGAACGGTCGCCCTGGCGGCATCCGTGTCCCCCGCATTTACAACGAAAGCGCAAGCCGGCAAACTGGTCTCCGCAGCCGCTCTCTGTGTCGGGGGCAAAGGCGGCGGACGTCCCGACATGGCGCGGGGTGGGGGACGGGACCCCGGCGGCATGCCCGCCGCGTTGGAGGCGGTGCGGGTCGCGCTGGGTGGATAGGACTTTCAGCCCTTCACGCCGCTTTGGGCGAGAAGTTTGTCGAAGGCCCGGGAGACATTCGCATAATAAGGGTAGGCGCGGGTGGTCTCGCTCGGACGATAGCGCCAGTGTTTGTAGGCCCACATCCACAGGTGCGGGGTTTCACGGACGTGCGGTTCGAAGAAATCCCAGAGCTGCTGCGTTGCCACCGGGATTGTGGTTCCCTTTTCGATCGGAATTGGCTCGAAAAACCGCAGCTCGCAGGTGCCGTCCGGGCGCGGACGCGACACGGCGGGCACGATGGGGCATCCCAGTTTCGCCTGGAGCGCCGCCGGTGTGGCGGTGACGCTCATGGGCAGTCCTAGAAAGGTGATGGCGGTGCTGTCCCGGCCCGGGCGCAGGGTGAGATCGGGCAGCAGTCCCACGGTGCCGCCCGATTTGAGATGCTTGAAGACTCGCAGCATTGCGCCCTGTCGCGGTAGAGCCGGGCTGCCCGATACTTCGCGGGCGCGGTCGAAGATGGGGCCCAGTGCGGGATTTTTGAATTCCTGTTCGATGAACGGGGTTTGGGTTCCCGTAAATCCCACAGCGATCGAGAGCCACTCGAAGTTGCCGAAATGCTGGCACACCATCAGCAGCCCCGGATGCTCGGGATCGCGCCAGCGCTGCGGTTCGAAGTTTTGCAGGTCCATGAACTCGGTGTAATTGTCCCGCGTGAGTCGGCTGGCCCAAAAAAGATCCAGAAAGGTGCGGGCGAGGTTCTGGGCGGACTTCAATCCAATCTCAAGCCGCTCCTCCACGGTGAAACGGTCGCCGAAGGCCGCTTCGAGATTGGCAAGCACCACCCGCAGGGAAGCGGCGTCCGCCTCGAAATAGACGCGCCCGAGAAAATCCGCAACCGGTTTGCAGGCCCCCCGGGGCAGGAGAGGGGCGGCCTCCGCAAGGGTCCGTACGCCCAGCCATTCAAGACGGGAGCGGAATGCGAGCCAGTGGGAGCGTTTCATCGAAGGTTCATAGTGCAGATTCCCGCGCCCGGAGTCAAAACTGGGAATCATTGCGGCGGCGGATTTTCTGTGGCATATCTCCCGGACATGAAATCACTTTTTGCAGGAATGGTGTGTCTCATTCTCACCCTGTCATCCGGCCTGCGCGCACAGGATCCGGCATCCCTGCCCGCCGCCCAGGTTTTTTCGGAAGCCCAGCGGGCGTTCATGTCCGGTGAGTTCGAGACCGCCCGTGCCAAATTTCAGCAGGTTCTCAAGGCCAATCCCACCCATCGTCCGTCGCAGCATTACCTGAAAATAATCGACGAACGGGAGCGCCGTGATGGCGGCCTGGGTGGAAAGCGGAAGCAGATTGATGCGATCACGATCGACAGGATCGACTTGAAAGACGCCGATCTGGGAAGCGTGCTGCATTTTCTCAAGGAACGCGGCGAGGAGAGTGGAAACACCCAGATCAACTTCGTGCCCCGGTTGCCTGCGGGCTATCTGGAAAGCCGCAGAATCACGCTGAGTCTTTCCGGAATGCCGTTCCCGGAGATCCTGCGTTATGTGGGCAATCTCGCCGACGTGGTGTTCAAGGTGGAAACGCACGCCATTCTCGTCCTGCCGGCCAACGCCAAGGCGGACGCGGCCCCGGGGGAATAGTGGGAGGCTCCTTCACAAGACGCGCGGTGGTCACCGGTGGAGCGGGAGATCTCGCCCGCGCCGTCGTGGCCGAACTCAACGCGATTGGTTATGGGACGCTGGCGCCCGGACGCGGGGAACTCGATGTCTCGGACAAAAATTCTGTGCGCGTATTTTTTGACCGGACAGGTGCGGTGGATCTGCTGGTTCACTCCGCCGGGATTGCCATCGATCGTCTGGCGTTGAATCAATCCGCCACGGAGCGGGGCACCGTGATGGGGGTGAATCTGCGCGGTGCGTTTCTCTGCGCCCGCGCGGTGTTGCCGGGCATGATGAAACGCCGGAGCGGACATTTGATTTTCATCGGCTCCTATTCCGCGCATTCCGGCCCTGCCGGCCAATCGGCCTATGCGGCAGCCAAGGCCGCGCTGATTGGTCTTTCGCACTCCCTGGCCCGCGAAGCCGGACCGCGCAATGTGCGTTCCAACGTGGTGCTGCCCGGATGGCTGGACACAAAATTCACGCAATCGGTTCCGGAAGAAGCCAGGGGCCGCGCTTTGGCCGCGCACGCATTGGGAAGATTCAATACGATCGGGGATGCCGCCCGGTTCATCGGGTTTCTGGATGGCATGAGTCATGTGAGCGGTCAAGTTTTCCAACTCGACAGCCGGGTGCGGGCCTGGGCCTGATTCTGCTTTTCATTTGCCGCCGGGCCGCCTTTTCTCAACAAATTGGAATCGGAACCTCCAGTGGATCACGGTGGAATCCGGACGGCGCGGCGCCGTCCGTTTGTGGGCATTGTGTTCCCGGTGATCTCGGGCATCCTGATTGCGGATTATCTGCCGGTCCCGGCGGTGGTCTGGTCCGGGGCATTTCTTGTCTTCCTGCCGTTGGCCTGCCTGTTCCGCCGCACTGGGATTTGGGTTGTGTGTGTGATGATTGGGTTTTCAGCACTCCATGCGTGGCGACACCACGAGGGAGCGGGCGCAAGACTTGCGGGGTGGATTGGGTCGCTGGAGCCCGTGATGGCGCAGGCCGGAGGAATCGTTGTGGGCGACCCCGTGGAGGTTGGGGCCAGTGGCGCGACTCCGCGCTGGCGTTTCCCGGTGCGGCTGGAAACGGTGTCGCTGGACAACGGTGTCGGGCGTTCCGTCACAGCAAAGGCCGATGTCTGGTGGCCGGGAGTCCCTCCGCGTTACGGGGATCGGGTGTGGTTCAACGGAACGGCGGCGCGCATCGCCGGGCCCCGCAATCCGGCCCAGTTTGACTCCGCCTCGCACGGACGGCGCCAGGGCCTCTGGGTGTGTTTTTCCGTGCGCCATCCCTTGGATTGCGGGGTGGTGTCGTCGGGGCATGGCAATCCCCTGGTCTCAGTCAGTCTGAAAACCCGGGATTGGATGGACCGGCGTCTGCGGCTTGGGATCGGGGATGCGCCACTGGAATCGGGATTGATCGCCGGAGTGGTGCTCGGACGCGAGGCGGACACCCCCGAGGAGGTGGAAACCCGGTTCCGGCAGACTGGCACGCTGCATTTGTTCGCGGTGAGCGGATTGCATGTCGCCATGTTCAGTTTGCTGCTGTGGATGCTGCTGCGGCTGCTTCCATTGAGCCGGAATCATCTGGCGCTGCTGGTGATTCCACTGCTCCTTTTTTATGCGCTCCTCACCGGTTGGCGCCCGTCGGTGCTGCGGGCGGTCGTGATGACGGTGTTTGTGCTGGGCGGACTCCTGTTCGACCGCCGCGCTTCGCTGGCCAATAATCTCGCGGCCGCCGCCTTTCTCCTGCTGGCCGCCGATACCAACCAGATATTCCAGGCCGGCTTTCAATTGTCCTTTCTGGTCGTGGTGGGGATTTTGCTTTTTGCGTGGCGGTTTGCAAAAATCTTCGAGCGCCTCGGAGCACCCGATGCCTTCATTCCGGCATCGATCCGGTTGTGGCACGAACGGTTGCGGGTCTGGCTGGGGCGTCAGTTCGGCGGTCTCGCTTCCGTTTCACTGGCGGCCTGGATCGGGTCGGTCGTGCCCATGGTGCTTTTGTTCAACCTCATCACTCCCATTGGGTTGCTTGCCAATCTTGTGGTGGTGCCACTCGCCTTTTTGGTTCTCATTCTGGGGGTGTTTTCCATCCTTGCCGCCCCGTTCGGCGTGTGGATTTCGGTGTTGTTCAACAATGCCAACTGGTTGGTCGCCACGGTCATATTGAAAATCACGGCGGTGATGGCTCCACTGCCGGGTGCGTGTTTTCACGTGCCGACGCGCTGGGTTTCCTCCGATGTCGCGGCCTTGGTCGTGGTTTTCGATGTCGGGGACGGCGGCGCGGTTTATCTTCGGGCCGACGGGGAGCATTGGCTCATCGACACCGGGGGCAAACGCGATTACCCGGCGGCGGTCGCCCCTCTGCTACGCCGGTTCGGTGTGAACCGTCTCGACGGACTCATTCTGACGCACGGCGATGCGGCCCATATCGGCGGGGCCATCGACGCATGGGAGGAGTTCCGTCCGCGCCGCACCCTGCATTCGGCGCTTGGAGACCGATCCTCGCATCGCAGGGCATTCGCCGCCTTTCTGTCGGATCACAAGGCGGGCAGGGAAATTCTGGTTCCCGGCGAGGTGGTCCGCGTGGGGAGGGGAGTCGCGATCGGGGCACTCTACCCACCGCCTGGAATCGAGAAGCGTCTGGCCGATGACAAAGCCATGGTCCTCACCATCACCGCCTCGGGACGCCGTATTTTACTGGAATCCGATGCCGGCGCATCCACCGAGCACTGGCTCGCGGAGTCCCTGCCCGCCACCCGGGCGGATGTGGTGGTGAAAGGCTGGCACGCGCGCGATTTTTCGGGTGGTTTGCAGTGGCTGGTGTCGTTGAAGCCGGATCTTGTGGTGTCGGCCCGGGAGGATCCCCGCGAGCCTCCACGGCGGGAAGAGGACTGGGACAGGCGGTTGCAGTCCGCCGGAATCTCCGTGTGGCCGCAGGAATCCACCGGCGCGGTGGAGGTCCGGGTGTTGAAAAACGGGGATTATTCGGCCACGCCGTTTCTGTTGCGGGAGATTTTCGAAAAGAGGGCGCGATAAACCGGCGCATTGCGGGCCAGAAAATATCGCTCGAAATCCGTGACCGGATAGCGGGGATCGTCCGCACCCGGGATTTCTTCCAAATCCGTGCAGGCCCGGCACAGCCTCATCATTCGCGAAAAATACAGGGCATGGTCGGACACCACCCGCAGGGCGCCCCGGTCTTCCAATGCGGCAAGAATGGCGCGCAGAAAGGCGGCCCTGAAAACTCTGCGGGTTCGATGGCGCCGCTTGGGCCACGGATCGGGACATGCGAGGTGAAAGGTGTTCACGGACGCGGCGGGCAGCAGCCAGCGCACGGCATACGCACTGTCCAATCGCAGGATCCGAACATTGGTCAGCCCGGAGCGGGCCGCAACATGACAGGTGGCCCGCGCACGCCCCAGCAGACGTTCGATTCCGAGAAAGTTGCGTTCCGGATGGCGTCGGGCCGATTCAAGCAGAAAAGCGCCATCCCCCGATCCGATATCCACCTCCAGGGGGGCGGTCCGCCCGAATCCCGACTCCAGATCCAGTCGGGCACAGTAATCAAGAGGCACGAGCATCACCCGCCCGGGATCACTGAAGTGCATGAGCGCGCGGTGATGGGCCCGGTCAGCGTTTCCAGTCGAAAGCACCCTTTTTCAGCGCATAGACATATCCAACGGTCAGGATGCCTATGAAACTGAGCATGCTCCAGAAAATGAGGCTGCCGTTCGGACCCGCGATGTATTCGCGGAACACCACAGCCCACGGATACATAAAGACGATCTCCACATCGAACAGGATGAAAAGCATCGCCACCAGATAGAATTTCACGCTGAATCGCGGCTGGCCGCCGGGTTCGGGCAGCATGCCGCATTCGTAGGCGGAATCTTTCGTGCGATTGGTGATTCCGGCACGTCCGAGCACGACGCTCAGGCCGAGCGCGGCGGCGGCAAACCCGATCGCCACCAGGATCTGAATCAGGATGGGCAGATAATCGAGACCCATGCCTCAGTTCGCTGCGGCAGCCGCTTTTTCCGCTTCTTTGGCGGCATTGATCGCGGCGGTGAGTCCGCGGTATTTCTTGCCGGTTTTTTTCACCAGGCCACGGGAGACAAGGTTCTGGAGTTTTTCATAAGCCCGGAGCCGCAGCATCTCCTCACCCCCGCTGGCCGCGTTGCGGTTCCGGAGGTTTTCATGCACCACCGAAAAGAGCTGTTGAAACTCGAACGAGGTGCGTTTGGTGAGGGCGGCGATTAGTTCTTCCGTCACAAGATCGGGAAGCCGGCGCGAAAAGGCACTTTTTCTTTGCATATACACTGTCCGGGGAAGGTAGCAGGTATATTTGGAATATCCAGCTTATTTTCCAGTCAATGTTTCCCGGATGTCGGGGTTCCCATGTTTCAAACATAATTTTACGGGGTGCCAATGCAGGATAGGCTTCCCATTTCTGTCGTTGGGACCGGACAGACTTCCGCTCCGGGTCCTGAAAAAAACCCTCGCGACAAACCATTTTCCGGCTTGACTAACCGGGCACAAAAGCGAGGGTTGCTTCAGCGGATGAGAGGTGCTTCTGAGGCCTCTCCGATCTTTCCCAGCCTTTTCGCGCGGAATCCGGGGTGACCAAGCCCCGGTTCGCGCAACCACTTTACCCTGCGGTGTTCGAGTTCACGGCGAAAACCCCGATCCGATGCTTGATGTATCCCAGGAGGTCTTGTGGGTGGCGAACATGACATGCCTTTATTGGAAGTCAGACGCGTCATCCCGGGTCATCCGCCCTTATTACTAGGGAACGGGCGTTTCACCTTCAACGGCACTCGCGGGGTAATCTTTTATGAATCAAGCGAACTCAATTCCATTTTGTAGGGTGGACATCCCGTTCCGGGGCGGGTAGTAGCGGGGGGACATGAACGACCAAGCATCATCTCCCGGACTTGATTTGCAGTTTTTGCCCGACTGGCTCAAGGACACCGGTGTTTCAAATCCTTATGCAAACCACGAGGGTCCCCGCGAGGAACGCCCCCGCCGACAGGACGGGGGAATGCGCGGACGGGACGGACGTGGCGCACCCCGGCCTTCGCAGGGCGAACGCAGCGGGCCGCGGCCCGGTGGAGAGCGGCGCGGGGCGCCGGGAGGAAGGTCCGGGAAATCGGATCGCAGACCGGGTTCGCGCGAAGGCGGCGACCGGGATAGAAGCGCCCGGCCCCAGACCCAGGCCGCCCCGGTGATTCCCGCGCAGGTCGCGGTGGAATTTATTCCGGAGCCGCATTGTCTCAATAAAATCACGGAAGAAATCCGTGGCACGCATCACACCTATGCCGTGTTCCCGCTGGCCCGTTTGTTTTTGCAGGATGCCGCCCGTTATCGTGTGAAGATTTCGGTGAAAGAAAATGCGCCCGCACTGTTCCGGTGCGGGGAGGATGGACCGCTGGCCGTTTCCCGGGAGGCCTTGGAACGTTCGGCATTCGCGGCTTTCAAGGATCGATTCTACCGCGAGGAGACGATTGAGAAGGACCCGCCCAAGGGCAACTTTGCCAACGTCGCGCGATGCACGCTCTCGGGCACCCTGCTGGGCCCCACAAATCACCACGCATACCAGCCCACTCTGCGCGCCCTCTTTGAGAAAAGGTTCAGCCGCCGGATGTCTTTCGAGGATTACATGCGGTCCATCGAAGTGTCCAACGCACCGGAAACCATTGAGCAGTGGAAGGAAAGCGTCCGCCGCACCGTCACCTGGACAACCCTGGAGGGCGAATCGCCCCTTGTGTTTGAGCGGCCCGAAGCGGTTCAGGCCCACTTCCGGGAACATATTTTCCCCGGACTGGTCCAGGAAGTCCGCTCCGCAGAAATTTCAGGGCCTGACAGTGTCCTGATTCGCGAGAAATCGCTTGCCTTCGCGATCCGTGATGCGTGGTTTGTGGAGAATAAATTTCCCGGCAATGTCGTGCGTCATCTCTCCAACGCATTCACTTCCGGCGGACTCCATCTTTTCAAACACCGGAAGCGTTTTCTGTATGTGTCCACGGTTCGTCCGGCGGCATTTGTCGGCGATCTTGCTTCCGTGCGCCAGGGGGTGCGGGACATTCTCTCCACCATTGAGGGACAACCCGGAATTCAGAAAAAGCAATTGGCCGACAAATTGCATGCTGCGATCACGGATGACGAGACCCGGCATGCCGCGCGACTTGCGTTGGCTTCCGACCTTCGTTGGTTGGTCACCGCCGGCCATGTGATCGAGTTTCAGGACGGCAAACTCGATCTGCCCGTCTCAGGAAAAGCCCGTGAATCCGTCCCGGCATCCCCCGTCCTTAAATCTGCGGGCTCGTCCCTGCCGAAGCCCGCCGCCGCTGAACCCGCCGCCGCTGAACC
>DYRR01000088.1 GCA_020718605.1 Chthoniobacter flavus
CAGTGGCACGCTTCGAGCAATTGTCCGAAAGGATGGCTTGAACCTTGCCGGGGCTCCAATGCCTCACCCTCCAGGTGATGCCACCCCCACCATTCAAATCAAAATGAGAATTGCGGTGCACCCGCGAAAAAAAATATTCGGGGCGGCAGGGGTTGACGCCGCGCCTGTGTCCTGCCACTCTGCCCGGCTCCAAAGGACGGGGCTTCCGCGCCGTCCGCACAACACCAACCATTTCCACGACCGTGACCGATAAAGCTCCTTGGATAACCTTCCGCCCCGAACTGCGCGTGCTCGATTGCACGATCCGCGACGGTGGACTCATGAACAATTCCCATTTTTCCGACACCGAGGTGCGGGCGGTCTATGACACCTGTGTCGAAGCGGGGATTGATTACATGGAGATCGGCTACAAGAACTCTGCGGAAGCTTTTCCGAAGGAAAAATTCGGGCCCTGGCGCCACTGCGATGAGGCGGATTTGCGCCGGGTGGTGGGCGATCATTCCTTTGAAAAAACCGGACTCAAACTCGCGGTCATGGCCGACGCGGGGGGCAAGTGCGACTGGCGTCACGGGATACTGCCCGCCGACGAGAGCGTGTTGGACATGGTCCGGGTGGCCTGCTATGCGCCCCAGATTTCCGAGGCGATCGAGATGGTGCATCACTGTCACGAACTCGGCTACGAGACGACGCTCAACATCATGGCCATCTCCACCGTCCAGGACGCGGAGATTGACCAGGTGCTGGAGATCGCCAAGGACAGCCCGGCCGGCACGGTCGTGGTGGTGGACAGCAACGGCCATCTCTACCGCGAGCAGGTCGATCATCTCGTCACGAAATACCGCCGTGCGCTGGAAGGCACGGGCAAGGATGTGGGCATCCATGCGCACAACAACATGCAGCTCGCCTTCGCCAACACCGTCGAGGCCATTATCCTGGGCTGCAACCGCGTGGACGCCACGATGCTCGGGCTCGGACGCGGGGCGGGCAATTGTCCCATGGAGATTCTGCTGAGTTTCCTGCGCAATCCCAAGTTCAAGCTGCGCCCGGTGCTCAAGCTCATCCAGGAAACCATCCAGCCGATGAAGCAGCGTTTCGACTGGGGTCCGAACATTCCCTATCTCATCACGGGCGCCCTCAACGCGCACCCCCGTCACGCCATCGCGTTTTGCGAGGGCAAGGAAAAAGGCGACATCGTCGAGTTCTACGACCGGATGCTCAACGAAGGCTGAGGCGGGCTATCCGACGGATGCAGGCACGCAGGGTTCCTCGTGCAGAGGCAGGTTTTCTTTCCTCACGATCATCCGCCACCATCCGATGGCGTTGGAGCCCACGATGAGAATGACCAGCAGAAGGAAGGTCCCGGTAACCACCGCATTGACGTGATTGTTGAACATCTGGTGCTGCCAGGTCGCGAGTTGCTCCGGGGTGCCGCCGCCGGCGATCTTCACTCCGAAACCCCGGGCGGCGCTGAGAAAGCCAAGCCGGGGGTCGGCGGCAAAGATTTTCTGGAACCCGGCGGTCATGGTCACCGACAACAGCCAGCACAGGGGAAGCACGGGGACCCAGATGTGGCGCAGCTTTCCCATTTTCAGCAGGACGGTGGCACCGAGTGAAAGGGCGATGACGGCGAGCAGTTGGTTGGCCACGCCGAAGATGGGCCAGAAGGAGTTGATACCGCCGAGGGGGTCCACCACGCCCTGATATAGGAAATATCCCCATCCGCCCACAAAGGCGATACTGGCCAGCCACGCGCCCGTGTTCGATTCGGTGTCGGCGAGCGGTTTCCACAGGTAGCCCAGCAGATCCTGGACAAGAAACCGCCCGACCCGCGTGCCGGCGTCGATGGTCGTGAGGATAAACAGCGCCTCGAACATGATCGCGAAGTGATACCAGATGGCAATGGCGGTCGGGTTGTCCACGAGCCTGGAAAACATCTGGGCCATGCCCATCGCAAAAGTCGGGGCTCCGCCAGTGCGCCCGATCATGCTGTGCTCGCCGACGTCCGATGCGAGTTTTGCCATTTGCTGCTCCGTCACGGGAAATCCGAGGGCACGGACGGTCGCCACCACCTCGGAGGCGCTCCCCTTCATGTTGATGGCGAAATATTCGCCGGGTTCCATGACGCATGCGGCGATGAGGGCCATGATGCCGACGAGCATTTCTGTGATCATGGCGCCGTATGCGACAAAGCGGATGTCTTTTTCCCGGGCCAGCAGTTTGGGAGTGGTTCCCGAAGAGATGATCGCGTGAAATCCCGAGACGGCCGCGCAGGCGATGGTGATGAAGCAGAAGGGGAACACGGGGCCGGCAAACACCGGGCCCGTGCCGTCGATGAATCTCGTGAGGGCGGGCATCTGCAAGTCCGGCCGGATGATGAGGATCGCGATGGCCAGGAAGCCCACCGCGCCGATTTTCAAAAAGGAACTCAGATAGTCGCGCGGGGCGAGAAGAAGCCACACCGGCAGAACGGAAGCCAGCAGGCCGTAGCCCATGATGGCCCAGGCCAGACTCACGTCGCCCAGATGAAACCAGGGCTCGATGGCGGTGCCTTGAATCCACTTGCCGCCGACCACGGACAGGATCAGGCCGATCACTCCCAGCGTGCTGATGACCTTCATGCCCGCCCAGTTATTTTTCATCCCCATGCCCATCGCCATGGCCAGCGGGATGGTCGCGACGATGGTGAAAAGACCCCATGAGCTTTCCGCCAGCGCACGGACGACGACCAGTGCCAGCACGGCGAGGATTATGACCATGATCGCGAGAATGCTGATCTGTGCCACGAACCCCGCGAATGGCCCCACTTCATCCTTGACCATCTGGCCGAGGGATTTTCCGCCCCGGCGAATCGAGCAGTAAAGGATGATGCTGTCATGCACCGCCCCCCCCAGGGTGGCGCCGATCAAGATCCAAAGCATCCCGGGCAGAAACCCGAATTGCGCGGCAAGCACGGGGCCGACCAGCGGGCCGGGCCCGGCGATGGCCGCGAAATGGTGTCCGAAGACCACCCATCGGTTGGTGGGGACATAGTCCTTGCCGTCGTCCCGCACCACAGCCGGTGTGGCCCGGGTGTCGTTCAGTGTGAGGACTTCCGCCATCAGCCACGCCGAGTGAAGGCGATAGGCAATGGCAAAGACACAAATCGAGGCAACGACCATCCAAATGGTGTTCACCTGCTCCCCCCGGCCGAGAGCAAGCACGCCAAGACAGGCCGCTCCCAGAAGGCCGACGAGGGTCCAACCCACGAGGGAAAGCCATTTGCGCGACGGTTTGGATCTTTCCTTTGTTGTGCCGGTGATCATGGGTGGGGAATGTTATTCGTGAAAACTCGGGCTCATGTGAGCCGGTTCATGCCGCATCTTCAAGACGTCATTCTTTCCGCTGCCGGGAATTGCATTGCGGGAATACCATGGGCGGGGAACAATATCAACCGCCGTGAATTCCTTCTACGATGTCACTCCCCGCCAGTTGCGGGCTCTCGTTCTGCTGCTGGTGCTTCTGCCCCTCGTGCCGACCATTGTGAATTTCCGGTTCATGGCGGGGGCGTTGCAGACCGAACAGGAATCCGCAGGCGAACGGTTTGCCACGGTCTATTCCAACCATCTCAACACGGTTTCAAACTTTTTTGAAAACCAGATTGCGGCCGATCTCGTCTCGGTTCCCCTCAACAAAGGTTTGGAGGCCGCTGCGGAGTCTATCCGTCCGCTCGGCTGTCTGGGGGTTGCCTATTTTCCCTCGCGGGGTGAACCAGAACTCATTCCCACAGGTGTGGATGTTCCCTCGCTGGAGACCCTTGGGGCGGTGCTGCCCCGGGAACGCCTGCGCACCTGGCCCGCCAACACCTGGCTCCCGCTGCCCTCCCATCCCGCCGTGTTTGGCCTGCGCCGGTCGGCTCCCGAGGGCACCTTCCTGTTTCTGCGCTCCCGGGACGTTCTTGCGCGGAGATTGCTGGCATTTTTTCAGTCCTCATTCGGCGAGCGTCCGCTGGTGACGGTGGCGTCGCCCGGCGGCGAATTTTTTCCGCAAGCCCAAAGTGACGCAACCCCGTTGGCGATCAAAACTCTGGTAGGCAGTCTGCCGGGTTGGCGGGTTCTGTTGCACGGCCCTTCCGATACGGACGGAGAGGCGGCGCAGGGGCGTGGTCAAATTCTCGCCTATCAGAAAATCGGAATCGGCATGGTGGTGGTGATCTTTGTCATCGCAAGCCTGGCGGGCTACGCGCTCACGCGGCAGATGCGTCTCAATGAACTGCATCTCACCTCGCTCGCGGCGGTGGCGCACGAACTGAAAACTCCACTGGCGTCCATTCGCCTCCTGGTGGAAACCCTGGCTGCGCACCACTCCGACAATCCCGCGCACACCACGGAATATCTGGACCTCATCGCCAGGGAAAACCGCCGTCTCACCAAGGTGGTGGACAATTTCCTCACTCTATCCCGGCTCCAATCCAAGACACAACAGCTCCGGCTCCGCCCGGTGGATCCCATGGATTTCATCGGGCCCGCCCTGGAGGCGGTCGAAGTTCCGCTCAAGGAACAGGGATTCCAAATCGAAACCGATTACCATCACGACGCCCGCCCGGTGCTGGCCGACCCGGAAGCCATGACCACCGTGCTGGTGAACCTTCTGGAAAATGCGATCAAATATTCGGGCGACACGCGGAGCATCCGCCTTTCCACCGGGTCGCCCGGGAAATATTTTCTGATCGAGATTGCGGATCGTGGTATCGGTATGGAAAAAAATGCACTGCGCCACATCTTCCGTCCATTTCACCAGGTCAACGCCCGGCTCTCCCGCAGTCATGAAGGCTGCGGGCTGGGCCTCGCCATCGTGCGCCATCTTGTCAAGGGCCAGAATGCGCGCATTGCTGTCCGAAGCCAGCGCGGACAGGGGACGACCTTTTCCATCGGGATCCGCAGCGCGGCGGCTTCCCGGACAGCATCCTGAATTTTTATGAGCAAAGTGCTTATCATTGAAGACGACCCCGCGATGCTGCGGGGGCTCAAGGACAATTTCGAATTCGAAGGCTACACCGTGCGCACCGCCTCGAACGGGGCAAAGGGGTTGGACATGGCTTTTTCCTGGAACCCCGATCTGATCCTGCTCGACGTGATGTTGCCGGAAGTGAACGGCTACGAGATCTGCCGGAATCTGAGGCAGGAAAAGTGCCAGACACCGGTGGTGATGCTCACCGCCCGCGAACAGGAGTCGGATGTGATTCTCGGGCTCAAACTCGGGGCCGATGATTACGTCACAAAACCGTTCAGCATCAAGGAACTCCTGGCCCGCTGCGAGGCGGTGTTGCGCCGCCGGGGAGTCCGCGAGGTTGCCTCCCATTCTTTCGGAACGTGCGTGCTGGATGTTGCCGCCCGCAGGTTCAGCAGGGCCGGTGAGGTCGTGAAACTTTCACCCAGGGAATTCGATCTGCTTCAATTCTTTTGCGAAAACCGGGGCAAAGCACTCAGCCGCGAACGCATCATGAGCGAGGTCTGGGGCTACGGCAGCATCGTAACTCCAAGAAGCATCGACCGGTTTGTGACCACGCTGCGCGGCAAAATCGAGCCCGACCCGCAACAACCCGAACACATTCACACGCTCCAGGGATTCGGATACCGGTTCGAGGAATGACAGCCATCCATCCAAAAAAGATTGAACGCATCCCCTGTGGAGATGTCTCAATGGGTTGAACCAAGGAACCAAAATCAGCACTTGTGACTTGCAAACTGCGGGCACCTGCACCACTATTCAGAACATGCCGAATCAAAAACCTGACATTTGCGACGGGAAAAAACTCGCCGCATTGCTCCGACTCAAGCGATTCGAGCAGCCGCACCCCGGCTATCATGAGTCATTTTTGAGAGATTTCCACCGGCGTCAGCGCACCGATCTGGCCACGGTGCCGGTGTGGAGAATTGCGCTCGACAGATTTCAGGCGTTTTTTATGGATGTCACGATTCCCCGTGCGGCCTATGCGGGTGCCTTTGGTGTGTTCCTGCTGGTGGCCACCGGGATCGGGTTGGTGCGCCAGGATTCCACCGGTGTATCCGCTGCGGCGGTCGCTTCTGTCCAAAGCACCGGCCCCTCCGCCCCGGCATCCAATGGAATCTGGGAAGGCCATCCGCAACTACCCTCCGCCATGCCGACCGTCGTTGCAATGCGTGACACACGGACGGCTTCCGCGACACGGTATGTGCTGGACGCGCGTCCCGTCAGTTATGAGATGCCTCTCCGTTTTTAAGCCGCAGTTTCCTTCCCGTCCGCGCAGGGTCGGCGGGGTTTTCTGTTTGTTCCTGGCGGCGGCACTGTGGGTTCCAGCATCGGCTCAGGAATCCGGAAACGATCTGGCGGCGGAAATCTCGCGGCAGGTCCGGCGCGTTTTTGACAAAACCGCGGATGCCGTTGTCAAAATCACCGCCACCGACGGCCATGGCAAACTTTCGGGGTCGGGTTTTTTCATCGATCCGATGGGCACCATCTACACGGCCTATTCGGTGGGCGGTGAGGCGGACGAGATTATTGTCCAGTCGGGGGAGAAGAAATATCCCGCCCGCAGACTCATGGCCGATCCACGCAGCGGGATTGCGATTCTCAAGATTGACAGGGAGGGCACGCCCTTCATCCAAGCCGGACACAGTGATTGCCTGAGTGTCACCTCCCCGGTGGTGAGCGTCGGTTTCCCAATGGATCTGCCCATGGCTCCCACGTTCGGGTTGGTCGCTGGATTCGATCTGAAATACCTGGGCCGGTTTTTTGTGACCCGCCATATTCGCGCCAATGTGCAGGTCCAGCGCGGACAGGGCGGAGCGCCATTGCTGAACATGGATGGCGAGGTGGTGGGTATTCTGGTGAGCAGTCTGGATGGAGGGGCGGGTTGTTTCGCACTGCCCATCGAGGCGGCCGAGAAGGTGCGCGATGATTTTGTGCGCTTTGGCGAAATCCGCCAGGGCTGGATCGGGGTGACCGTGGAAGGCACCACCGTCAGCGAAGCGGGATCGTCGGTGCGCGTGGCCGATCTTCTGCCGGGAACGCCGGCCGTGCTGGGCGGTCTGCACGAGGGCGATGTGCTGCTGCAAATTGGCCGCGTGCCAGTGCGGGTGCCCGAGGATGTGCTGGAGGCGTCCTTTTATCTCACCACCGGAACCGCCACCCCCGTCGTGGTCTGGCGCAACGGGGAACGGATGACCATGGAGTTATCCCCGCAGGATCACCCGGATCGCGCCCGCATCCACGCGCATATCCCGGATATTCCCGGGCCGGGATCAAAAAATACCCTACCCCTGAGTCTTCCTTCCAATCTGGAATAGCCTCGCGCCACCAGTGGCAGTCCACTGCCGGCGTTTAATCGCGGTTCAACGGCCGGATCATTGGTTGCCCACAGATCACTGCATGTCGTTTCCGGCTTCTTCTTTGGCGGGCGCGTTTTCTTTCACGGCATCCACGGCGTCCTGGGCTTTGTCCTTGATTTGTTTGAGGGCGCCCGAAGTGGCGTCTTTGAGTTCCGTCGCGGTTTTTTCCATGGATTCCACGACGGCTTTATCGGCCGACTGAATTGTGTCGGGCACATCGGGCTCGGGTGCCTTGGCTGTTTGTTTTTCGCAGGCCATCAGCGCGAGGAAAGGAATGCAAAGGAGAATCGGGAGTGATTTTTTCATGGGATTTTCCGGTAGGGGTGGGGTGGGTTTGGAATCGGGTGTACAAGAGACCACACTTCAGTCCTCGGCGCAAAAGATATTTGGATTTGTGCCTCTTGACATCGCGCTCCATATTTTGTTTATCGGGAAGGTTCGCCGGACCATCGTTCGGCATTTGTATCCGCAAGTCCCCAAACGCCCATGAAATTCACGCTTCAAAAAGACAAGTTCCTCGAAGGCCTGCAGGTCGTCCAGAATGTGGTTAGCACCCGCACCACCCTGCCGATTCTCTCCAACGTCCTGTTGCAGGCGGCGGACGGCAGGCTGCGCCTCATGACCACCGATCTGGAGGTGGGAGTGCAGGGCTCCATCGAAGCGCAGGTGGACCGCGCAGGCGGCACCACGCTTCCGGCGCGCAAGCTTTTCACCATCGTGCGCGAGCTGCCCGCCAGCGAGGTCGTGGTGGATGTGGACGGCAAGAACACCGCCTCCATCCGCAGCGGCCAGAGCCATTTCAAAATCATGGGCCTTTCCGAGGATGAATTTCCTCCCCTACCCACCTTCGATCACTCCAAGGATTTCACGATCCGGCAGAAGGATCTGCGCGACGGGCTCAAAAAAACCGCCTACGCCATTTCCACCGACGAGACCCGCTTCGTTCTCAACGGCATTCTCTGCAGCTTCAAGGAGAACAAACTCACACTGGTCGCCACCGACGGACGCCGGCTCGCGCTGGTGGACATCGAGCTGGAATTCCCCCGCAGCCAGGAGACGGAGGTGATTGTCCCGGCCAAGGTGGTCAACGAATTGCTCCGCCTGCTCGGCGACGAGGGCGATGCCAAGATTTCCATCGGGGAGAACCAGATCGCTTTTGATCTCAACGGCACCATCCTTGTTTCCAAGCTCATCGAGGGCAACTACCCCAACTACCGCCAGGTGATCCCCGCCGAGACCCGCGAGCGCATCCCGCTCGAGCGCGAGATTTTCCTCCAGGCCGTCCATCGCGTCTCCCTGCTCGCCAGCGAGAAATCCAATTCTGTGAAGCTCGTGTTCGGCAAGAACAACATCGACATCATGGCCAATACGCCGGAGGTCGGCGAGGCGAAGGAATCCCTCGCGGTGAATTACAAGGGCAAGGAGTTTTCCATCGCGTTCAATCCCGAGTTTCTCATGGCACCGCTGCGCAATCTCACGACCGACGAGGTGTATCTCGATCTCATCGACGAGATGAGCCCGGGCGTGCTCAAGATCAACACGCCATTCCTCTACGTGCTCATGCCGATGCGCGTTTCCTGATCCGGGGAACTTCCCGGATCACACTCCGCATCGCGCGTTCCGACGGATGGCTGCACCCGCCCCCCTGTTGTCCGCCCAGGATTTGGTCCTGAGCTTTGGCAGCCAGATCCTGCTCGACGGGATTTCCCTCACCGTCGCTCCCGGCGAGAAAACCGGCCTGGTGGGGCGCAACGGCTGCGGCAAAACGACGCTGTTGAAAATCCTCGCGGGCGAACTCGCACCCGACTCCGGTCTCGTGTCCCGGCGGCGCGGTCTGCGCACGGGATATCTGCCGCAGGAGTTCGAACTCGACACCTCCCGCTCCGTCCTGGAAAACATCGAAGCCGGCGCCGCCGATCTCGCCGAATGGATCCGCCGCTACGAGGAAGGCGACGGATCCGAACGCGAGCTGTCGGAAATCCTCGACCTTATCCAGCACGCCGACGGGTGGAACCTCCAGTCCCGCATCAAAGCCGAAGCGCACGCGCTCTCCGCCCCCCCGCTCGGCGCCCCGGTCGCGCCGCTCTCGGGTGGCGAAAAGCGCCGGGTCGCCCTGTGCCGCGCCCTGGCCCCCCAGCCCGATCTGCTCCTGCTCGACGAGCCCACCAACCATCTCGACGCGGAATCCATCCGCTGGCTGGAGGATTTTCTCCGCTCCTTCCCCGGCGCGGTGATCTTTGTCACGCATGACCGGTATTTTCTTGAGACCATCGCCACCCGCATCGTCGAGGTGAGCCATGGCCGGGCGTTCTCGCATCCCGGCAACTACGCGGCGTTCCTGGAAGCCAAAGCCCTGCGCAAACAGATCGCCGACCAATCCGAACGCCGCCGCCAGCGCTTCATCCGGGCCGAACTGGAATACGTCCGGGCCGGTGTGCGCGCCCAACGCTCCAAATCGCGCAACCGCCTGGATACCTTCTACAAAATCGCCGGCATGGAAGCCCCGCCCGAGGAGCGCGAGATGGATCTGCTCATCCCACCCCCGCCGCAGACGGGCAACGTCCCCGTGGAACTCACCGGTGCGGGCGTGTGCCTGGACGGCGGACGCTGGCTCTTCCGCGGACTTGACCTGACGCTGCGCCCGGGCCAATGCACGGGTGTGGTGGGGCGCAACGGCGCGGGCAAGACCACCCTGCTGCGCCTCTGTCTGGGCCAACTCCCGCCCACCGAGGGCGAAGTCGCCATCGCGAAGCGGACCGTGTTCAACTACATCGACCAGACGCGTCTCCAGATTGAGGGCAAAGGCAGCGTGCTGGAGGAAGTTTCCGATGCCGGGGGCATGGTCCAATTCGGGGAGCAGCGCATGTCGGCGAGGGCCTATCTCCGGCGGTTCCTTTTCGAAGACAGCCGCCTGAACGAGCCATCGGACAAACTTTCCGGCGGGGAACGGGCGCGCCTGCTGCTCGCAAAAGTCCTGTGCCGCGGCGGCAATGTGATTGTACTCGACGAACCCACCAACGACCTCGACCTCGGCAGTTTGCGCCTGCTGGAGGAAACCCTCGCCCGCTTCGATGGCTCGGTGCTGGTGGTGAGCCACGACCGCTATTTCCTCGACCGCATCTGCGACCAAATCGTGGCGCTCGAGGACGACGGCGTCCATGTCCAGCCCGGCAATTATTCGCAGTACCTCGAAAAACGCAAAGAACGCGAGGCCTGCGCAAAAACCGCGCCCGAAGAAACGCCCCAATCCCTGTCCGCCCCGGCACCCGCGCCGCCGGTGAAACGCCTCGGATACAAGGAACAGCGCGAACTCGACGGCATGGAGGCCGCGATCCTCGCGGCAGAACAAGCGGTGGAGGCGCTGGACGCCACCCTCAACGATCCGGCATTTTATGTGACCAGAGCGGCGGAAGCCCCCGCGCTGATCGCCGAATTGGACACGGCGAAAAAGAAGGTGGCAACTCTCTACGCCCGATGGGAAACCCTGTCCGCCATGGCCCGGAGCGGACGCTGACGGGAA
>DYRR01000089.1 GCA_020718605.1 Chthoniobacter flavus
CAGTTGGCCGCCCGATAACAGGTGCCCAAGAAGCGCCCCCGTTCCACAAAGGTTTCCAACCACTCCAGTCCCTGCCCGTATTTTTCCCTCCAATCCCCATCAATGCGCCGCGCCGCAGCCCCCAGGATATGGCTGGCCAAATGCGGGACCTTCACCCACGGAAAAATCAAAAACCGCGTGTTGTTGGCGATCCTTTCCAATCCCTTCTGCGGGCAAAATCCTCTGCCTTTGAGATACAGGTCCCGGCCTGTGCAGCGCCAGGCAGGGGCACCAAAAAGCAATGCGGCCACTTCCCGTCCAAAGCGATCCCGAGCCAAATACCCGACGTTTTGCCCCACCACCCGAAGCCCCAGATAATGGTGGTGGGTCAAATAATACGCCCACCGCCGATGCGCCTCAGTCCCGGCTTGCACAACCTCCAAGCTCGCCGGCCCCACCTCCGCAAAACTTGCTTCCAAGCTCTCCTCTTGCGGCATGCTCGCGGATAATACAATGCCCGCTCGCGGCCTGCGGTAGACTTCCCTCAATGGCGGAAGAACAATCCAGCCTCTCTCTTCCATCTTGAGCAGAAAGCTGCGAGCGGCCAAATCCTTGGCTCGTCCCCTTCCGTCACGCCAGTCCCAAAGTGCGCACAACTCCCCGGCAAGCTTGCGCCGACTCCAGTGGGAATGCTCGGCGATCCAACCGCAGAGCCATCGCACTTTTCCCTCATCCACTTCACGTCCCTGAACCTTGATTGGCCATTGCATGCCCTCTTTTTGCTCTCATCTGAACGTGTAGTCCAGCTTTTTTTGCACTTATCGGAGATGCGCCCCAAGTTGCAAACTCGCCCAATACCCGTCGGCAGGGTGATGCGGGGCGCGGACGCGGGCGGAGACTCAGTGCTTTGTCGAGCGGACGGCGTCCACGAACTTCTTCGCGGTGGCGGTGAGTGCGGCCCAGTCGCGGGACTTGAGCACTTCCCTGCTCACGAGGCTGGAACCTGCGGCGAGCGCGGCACATCCGGCCTCCAGAAAACTGGCGGCCGTCTCTGGCGTCACGCCCCCGGTGGGGATGATGCGCAGCATCGGCAGCGGCGCGAGCAGGTTTTTGATGTACTTCGGACCAAGTTGATCGGCCGGGAAAATTTTGACAAAATCGGCGCCCTGTTCATGGGCGGCAAGCGCCTCGGTGGGCGTGTAGGCTCCGCAGGCGATGGGCTTGTCGTAGCGGTTGCACATGCGGATCACGTCCGGCTTCATGACCGGGGTGACGACAAACTCGGCGCCGGCGAGGAGGGCGGCGCGGCAGGTCTCGGGATCAAGCACCGTGCCGACCCCCATGAGAATGCGGTCGCCGAATTTTTTCGTGACAGCGGAGATCACCCCGAGCGCATCGGGGGTGGTCATGGTCACTTCCATGCTGGTCACGCCGCCGGCGCAAAGCGCTTCGGCCACATCCATAAGCTGCTCCGGCGAATCCGCGCGGATCACCGCGACGATCCCCGGATCGAGCAGGCGGGAAATGACATCGAACTTCTTCACTTCATCAGCAACACAGACCGGCTGCGCTTGATCTCACGGGTGATTTTGCGATGCATCTGGGCGGAGACGCCGGTGATGCGGCGGGGCAGAATCTTGCCGCTCTCGGTCACGAATTTACGGAGCAGATCGGGGTTTTTGTAATCCACGGCATCGATGGAAAGATCGAGCCTGCGCCGGGGCATGATCTTGTTGGCCCGGCGGAAGTTGGAACGGCGTTGGTCGGTTTTTGGTTGCATGGGTTATTTCGTCTCCCGGTGAAGGGTGTGGCGTTTGAGAAAGGGGTTGTATTTTTTCTTCTCCAGCCGGTTGGGCGTATTGAGACTTTTTTTGTTGCGGGTCGAAGTGTACCGTGAGACGGGTTTGCCTTCGGCTTTGGCCTCGGTGCATTCGAGTGTGATGATATCGCGGGGCATATGCTGGAGCGGTGGTGCGGTTGGGTGTGTCGGTGAAAAATGAATCCGGAGCGTCGTCCTAGTCTTTGGAATTGTCGTCGTCGTCTCCGTCGCCCCCGTCTTCGTCGGTGAGTCCGAACAGGGAGGTGACCGGGCGGCGGGTGCGGCGGGAGCGCTGCTCGTTTTCGATCTGGGTCTGGCATTCCACCGTGTAGCGGGCGAAGGGAATCGCCTCAAGCCGGGCATGGGGAATGGGTTTGTTGCTCATCTCGCAGACGCCGTACGTGCCGAGTTCGATGCGTTTGATGGCTTCGTCGATGAGGTAGAGCGCATCCTGCTCCTGGGAGAGAAGATTCAGGGCGAAATCGCGGTCATACGCGTCGCTGCCGGCATCGGCCTGGTGCATTCCAAAGGCCGAAGCTTCGCTGCCCTCCGCGCGGGAGCGCAGGCTGTCCTTTGCCACGCCGATCATGGAGTCCAGCATGCCGTCGCGGAGTTCCAGGAGACGGTGCTTTTGTTTCCGGACAAACGGCGGGAGCTTTTCGCCGCCGATTTTTTTATTGCCGTTCAAAGGTCCCTTGGGTCCGGATTTTGAAACCGGATTGGAAGGAGCCTTCGGAGAAATTTTCACCGGCGTTTTCTTCTTTACGGGAGCTTTCTTGGCTTTTGACACAGAAGGAGCCGCCCGCTTCACGGGAGCGGATTTCTTTGCGGCGGCGGTTTTTTTTGAAGGTGTTTTATTCGGCATTTGGAAGCGGTTGGAGGGGTTGGAAAATCCGGGCGCACAGGGTGCCTCCCCATTGGGAGCGGAGTTATTTAGTGCGGACACCCCGGGTGTGCAAGGAAAATCGAGTCAAAATCCCGGCAATTTTTTCCGGTGGACGGCGACCTCGTTTTGGATGCGGGCCAAAGCCATCCGGCAATAGGCAGGATCCTTTTCGATGCCGATGCAGCGGCGCCCCAGACGCTGCGCCACGACGGCCGTGGTCCCCGATCCCAGAAATGGATCCAGCACCGTGTCGCCCTCCCCGGTGCTCATGAGCACGAGCTTCTCGATGAGCGCGAGGGGTTTCTGGCTGGGATGGCCGACTTTTTCCTTCGAAATCCCCTTGAGACTGGGGACCGGGAGAATGTTGGTGGCAAACTTCCCTTTTTCCAGATGCTCGCGGCGGGCGACCGGATCCTTGTAGCGTTTGTCGGCCAGATAGGTGCGGATGATCTCCGGTGAATAAGGCGTGCGCACCCGGTCTTTGTAAAATCGCACCTCCTGCGCCCCGCCGCGCAGCACGAGGATCATTTCGTAGGCCGGCGTGAGACTGTCCCGGCGCTCGTTGTATCCGACCACGCGGTCCCAGATGATGAGGTCGTGAAATTGATGTGCGCGGCAGAGTTCCGACATGAGATGCAAAAACACGTGCTCCCTCTTGCCCGGCTGGCCAAAAATGAAACACAATCCGTCCGGCCTCAGCACCCGCATGCATTCCGCCGCCCAGAGGCGCGTCCAGGCAAGGTAGGCCTCCTGGTTTTTCCATTGCCGGTCCCAGTCCGCTTCCGCGACGCGGAAATACGGGGGATCGGCTATGACAACCTGGACGCTGGCATCCGGGATCGTGGGCAGCACCTTTAGAACGTCGCCCCGGTGCAGGCTGTCACCAATGTCCAACGTCGTCACGCCTTGCTGTAGTATTGGCTGTAGCGGTAGTGGTAGTAATCCGACATCTCCGTGTTCACCGAGTTGAGGATGAGTCCGAGAATCTTGGCCTGGCGCTGGTGGAGCGCGTTGAGCGAATTCTCGGCCAGCCGGGCAGAGGTCACAAAAGCCCGCACGACCATGAGACAGCCATCGATGTTTGGGGCGAGCGTGGTGGTGTCGTCCGTGGCGAGAATGGGCGCACTGTTGAAGATAATCAGGTCGTAGGCCGCGCGCACTTCCTGCATGAACGCTTCGAGCGTGGGTTGGAGCAGAAGCTCGGCCGGCTGGCTCATGATGGGACCGCGGGGCAGAAGCGTGAGGTTTTCGTAGGCCGTGGGTTGGGAGATGGTCTGCCAAGAGGCATCCCCCCGGAGCACGCTGGAAAATCCAAACCGTCCGTCCACGCTGAACATCTTGGCCATGTCGCCCCGTTTGAGATCGGCATCGACGAGCAGCACCCGGGCTCCCGCAAAGGCCATGGTCACGGCGAGATTGGCGGTGATGGTGGATTTCCCCTCGCCGGGAATGGAACTGGTGACCAGCAGGGTCTGCAACTGCTGCTGACCGGGCATGAAGACCAGGGAGGAGCGCAGATTCCGGAACGCTTCCGCAAACATATACCGATCGTCGTCGGCCCGGAGCGGCGGCGTGCGGGTGGGCACTTTCTGTCCGCGCGGAGTCACGTTGGGGATCTGGCCCAGCACCGGCAGGGAAAACTGCTCATTGATTTCCGTGAAAGACGTGAGGCGATCATCCGCGCGGTCCAGAAGCACAAGCAATCCGGCGCCGACGCCAAACCCCATCAGCAGTCCGAGGGCGAGATTGAGCAGCACCTTGGGCGGCACCTTGTGCGCGGGGCTGGCGGCCTGCATGACCTGGATCGTCTCCTGTCCGATGTTTTTGCTGATGTCGAGATTCTGGATGCTGCTCAGGAGTCCGTCGTAGAGTTCCTTGGTGCGCGCCACGGAACCCTGGAGGCGTTTGTACTCGGCCCCTTTTTTGCTGGCTTCGAGGGTTTTCTCCTCCCAACTCGCGATACTTTCGGCCACGCTGGAGAGTTCGGCCTTGATGGATGCGATGCGGGCCTGGGTGCCTTCGCGGCTTTGGTCGCGGATCACTCCGAGAAGGCGTTCCAAGCTGGTGACTTCCTCCTTCATCCGGACGAGCTTGGGATGCCTGGGCTTGAGGACCTTGCCCAGCTCCTCGACTTCGGACTGGCGCTGGACGAGTTCCTGACGTTTGAGAAGGAACTGGGTTTGCAGATCCCCCGCGCCGACCATCGAGGTATCGGGAACGGCGGAGGGCGTCCCGGGCTGCGGTGCGGATCCCTCCGCAACAGGAATTGCCCTGGGCACCTCGGCCGCCGGACGGCTCAGGAGCTGGTCCTCGGTGAGATTTTCCAACAGACGCAGCTCCTTGGTGAGATCGGCCTGCTGGGTTTTCAGATCGGAAAGAAACTTGGCGGAGGTGTTGCTCTGCTCCTCCCAGAAAGCCATGTTGTTGGCCTCGATGAACGCGTTGAGTTCTTTCTCGCGATCATCCAGTTCCCTGCGCAGGCGGGTGAGTTCCTCGCTGATCTGGACCATCGTGGAGTCGGTGGTCTCCTGCCGTTTGTCGCGCTTATAGCTCACAAATTCCGACATCACCGCATCCACAAATCGCTGGGTATAATCGGGATTGGTGCCGGTGCCCTGGAGAGTGAAAATGGAGGTGCGGGGCGTCTGACTCGCAATGATATAAGCGTCGCCCTGCAGATTGGGGGATTCCAGAGCCAACCGGCGGCGCGCACGGCCCATCACATCCTCGCTCTGCATGATCTCAATCTGGGTGCCATAGAAGTTTTGAAGATCCTCGCTGTAGGACGCCTGTTCCTTGGTGTCCACCTTGCCGCTCACCATCATCTTCCCGAACGAGGTGAACATCTCCGGCTTCTTGAACAAAACAAAGGACTGATAGGCCAGGGCGATGCACAGCGTGAGAAAGAGAATCCACCAGCGCCTTTGCAGGAGGTTCTTGTAGCGGTGGAGTTTCACCGCCAGACGGGAAGTCCAGTGCGAGGGCGCGGGGGCGTTTGCGGGAATATTGTCCATGGTGGAATAAAATTCGGATCACCAGTTGAACGCTTTTTGGGAGACAATGATCATGTCTCCATCGCGCAATTCGACATCTTTTTCCACCCGACCTTTTTCAAGCACTTCCTTGAGGTCCACCACAATATTCTGGGGCGGGGCGTTTTCCGAGGCGCGCCGAACAATTTTGACTCGGCGATCGTCCGCAAAATCGGTGAGCCCGCCCGCCCGGAGAATCACTTTGCCCGCAGTATTGGTCTCCCCCACATTGAGCGGCTGGGGCCCGGGGGTGCGGACCTGGCCGGAGAGATACACCATGCCGGAGGAGGTCGCGGCGGCGGTCCTGGCAATCTGATCGATCCCGAGCAGAACGGTGGCCGTGTGATAGTACTCCTTTTCCAGGGCAGACTTGATGGAGGCCGTGGCATCCGACACGGATCTTCCCGAGACCCGGACACGGCCCAGATACGGGACATCCAACTCGCCGGTGTCGGTGACGATCAATTGCACCGCAGGATCCCTGTCTTCCATCACGCGATACGTCACAAGATCACCCGCCCCGAGTTTGCGGTCGGGGGAGACCACCGGAGCCGCCGGCCGGACGACCGCAGGCTCATTCTGGGCCAGCACCGGTCCCATCGGAGCCAGCAGGACCGGCAGAAGCACGGCGGCAATCGCGTAGTGACGAGGGCGGATCATGAGTGCAGTGGAATGAACGTGATGACGGCTTCCAACCTCAGAAGGTGTAGGCGAGCGTCAGCGTGAAGTTATTCTGGGTATAGTCCGAGTCGGATTCATTGCTGTTATTTTTCAGGAACGAGTATCCGGCAACGAGGCTGATCCGCTGGGTGAGTTGGAAGCCCACATTGATGCCGAGCCCGATGCGGTAGCCCTCCTCGCCGTCCAAGCCGGATTCCTGATAGTCTTCATAGAAGGCGTAGGGACTCAGGGTGACGTTTTTCATCACCATCCAGCTCACGCCATACTCGACCGTAAGCAGTTCGTAATAGCTGGTTCCGAAGCCCACTTCGGCACCGCGGTAAAAGGAAAGCCGGTGGCTGAAGGCTTCGGTAAGCTGATTGGCGATCTCGGCCCGGGCATACCATGAGGAATAGTCTCCGGAAGGAGTCAGCGTCCCCGCATCGTATTCCGCGCCCTGCCAGCCGACCTCAAGCCGGGCCCGGGTGGAACTGGTGAGTTGGGCTTCCACAAACGGACCGACCAGGGTGTTCGTGATGTCTCCCTGGGTGTCCTCATCGAAATTGACCCACGACACCGCAGCATTCACGCCTGTGGACACGGCGGGACTCAACTGCACCGTCGGACGCAGATAGACCGTCTCCACCGCGCGCGTCTGGTCGGAGAATTCCTCGTCGTCCATTGCCCAGAGATTGTAATGGGTGTACCCCGCCGTGAGAATCACCGCGTTGAGATCCCAGTCCACCTGAATCCCGGCCTGGTTTTCCCAGCGCTTGAAAGTGGCGGTATTGCTGAGAGGGGCAAAATCGTAGGGATTTTCCTGGTAACTGAAGCTGTCACTCACCGTGATCCGGAAGTCGCCCGTGTAAAACCGCAGGGACAACTCCGAGCCCGGGGTGAGCAAAAGACTGCTCGTAGTCAGATCGGAATGATCCATATAGTAGGAGTATCCAACGCCGATATTGAACCGCAACGAGTTGAGCTCTGTGATCCGCCACACGGAATTGAGGTTCACAAAAGGAGTCAGAATCACATCCGACTCCTCCTGGCCGGAGGGCGCCAGTTCCACGTTGTCCGTGTACTGGGCGGTGATGCCGGCGGTGATATTGAAGTCCACCGGACCGAGCCGCATATTGTAGTTGGGCTCTTTATAGTCCAGGGGCTGCTCGGGGGTCGCCAGGGAGCGCCGGTAGAAATCCTGCGCGGAAGCCGCCGGAAGAATCATCAGCAGAACGGCGATCCCCGCGAGAACGCGGTTCATCGTTCCGAACGGAACATGGAGAGACGGGGTGTGCTTTTTCATGGGTTGTGTTTTGGTGAATCTTC
This sequence comes from Chthoniobacter flavus, assembly GCA_020718605.1. Taxonomy (GTDB): domain Bacteria; phylum Verrucomicrobiota; class Verrucomicrobiia; order Chthoniobacterales; family CAKUMP01; genus DYRR01. The sequence goes on from DYRR01000089.1 coordinate 7,703, forward strand.
TGGCAGCTTGACAGACGGTAACTTATGGCTTGGGAACCGAAAAAAGAAGGAAAAATATTACTTGCGCGATTCCAAAAATTATTGTAATTCTCAAGTCGTTCGAAAAAACTATAACCAAGTTATCAATCATGCAACTTAAAATTCGTGCCAATTCGAATCCAATTCTCCGCATCGCCACGGGCGCGATGGGAATACTGCTCGGGATGGGGTTTTTCACGGTCTTGCATGGCGCAGATTTGAAAAGCAGTTCCCGTGCCAACACCGAAGGGCTCTCCGAATACCCTAAAAATCTCGCCCGCCTTCACCTCGGCGCGACGGTTTTGAAGTTCGATTCGGGCAGCCGCACCTTTGTTGCCACCGAAGCCGCCCCCGCATGGCTCGACGATGACGAGTCCACCGGTTGGGCGCCTCCCGCAGGCAAGCAATTCTTCCTGATCTCCCTCTCCGAACCCACGGTGGTCAACCATTTCTCGATGTCCGCTTCGGCATCCGAGGGAACCGTGTCGCTCTACGTGGGGGACGAAAAGGCCACTCCGGACTCTTCGACATGGAAACCCCTCCTCACCGGAGTTTCCGTGGCCAGCCTCAATGAAAAATTGAGTTCGCCGGCATTCAGTCGATATGGGCGGTTTTTGCTGGTGGAGACCGATTTCGCCAAAGCGGCACCTCTCTGGAGTCTCTATGTCTTCGGAACGGAGCGTGCGGCGGATTACCGCATCGAGTCCCGCGTCCAAAAAGTGGACACCCGCTCCATTCTCGGACCCGGTATCAATGAAACCACGGTGTTCGATGTGTCCAATCTCTATTCCGGTGCAAGGGTGGTCGCCACGAGCAACGGCGGCGAAGCCAAAGCCTGGCAGGCCATGGTGGACGAAAGCCCCGAGAGCTTCTGGATCATCTCTCCCACCCCCGGAAATGTCCCCAGTGCCGTGATCGATCTGGGAACGGACCGCCCCCTGCGCCGCATCTCGGCTCTCGTGGAACCCCGGGCCGGCGTGCTTGAGTTCTTTCTCGTGAAAAGCGCCGCAAACACCTCTCCGGAACCGTCCGTCCGCACAACGGAAACCTCCGCATCCGAGTTCATTCCCGCAAGCAATCCCACACCCGCCAAGCCCGCCTCTTTCGATCTGACCGACCGGGTGCCCTTCGCCACCCTCGGTTTCGATGGGACCAGCGATCGCGAATCCCTGGATATCTCACCCGTCGAAGGACGCTACCTGCTGGTTCGCTGGAAAGGTTCCGTTCCCGGTGAAAATCTCAAGGTTCGTCAGATCGACGGCTTCAGCGATCTCACCTTTGACCGATATGCCGTGGTCACCGACCTGATGCCGGTGGCCGAGCGCCGCTCCGAAGGCGACGGAAAACAGACCAGCGACGGCAAGGGATTCAAAGGGGTTCTCGATCCCATCGCGGAAGGCCCTCTCGATCCTGTTGCGGAAGGCCCGACAGCCAGCCCGCTTCTTTTCAACTCGGGGATTCCTCCCATCACCAGCCTCCCTCCCCCGCTGGTGACGAGCAACCTTAGCCCGGAATAATTCCACACATTTTTCCCATCCAGCCGCGACCAGACTCCGCTTCGGTGTCTGGTCGCGTTGCATTTGGGGTCAGACCCGTGTCACCAGAATACGGGATCCTTCCACCGCAAGCACCGTCACCGGTTCGCCCGCATTCACAAAGGATCCCTCGGCCATGACATCCACCAACCGGTCTCCAAATCGGGCCCGACCGCCGGGACAAAGCCGCGTGTAAGCCGTCCCCCGCTGTCCCTGGCCAACCTCGACGGAACGGGCAGATCCGGCAGTTTGGGATTTCAAATTTGCCCCTTCCGAAACGACGGCGTCCAGCACGAGATGCCGAAACAGCGTCGTCCTGGGCAGGAAATTGGCCAGCACCAGAATCACCAGGGTGCCTCCCCCAAAGGCGAGGCCAAGGTTCACCGCCGGTGTCACCAGAGCATCCAGTGAAGGAAAACCCACCTCGGCGGGATACCGGTCCACCATTGCCCAGAAAAGGGCGCCTATTGCCAGCATCACGCCAACCAGCGCAAGCACCACGACCCCCGGGAAGAAAATCACCTCGGCAACGACCAACATCACCCCAAGCACAAAAACGGCAAACACCTCCAACCCGGCCAACCCGGCCACCTGATGCCCGAGAAAAAACACCAGCAGACTCAGTCCGCCCAGGATGCCCGGCAGGCCGAACCCCGGAGTTTTGAACTCGATGTAGAGTCCCGCCAATCCTGCGATGAGAAACAGCGGAGCCAGGGCGGTGACCCACAGCGCCACGGTCTCAAAGCCCGTCGGCTCGATGCGCACGGTCTGTGCCGACAACCCCGCCGCAACAAGCACCCCAGGCACGTCCTCCGCGATCCCTTCCGCCAACACGGGTTTGCCGTCGAACTTTTCCACCGCCTCCTGCGGGCTCAGGGTGAGCAACGCCCCTTTCTCGCTGAGCACGCGTTCCCCCAGTTTCACCTCTTTGTCCTTGTTGACAAATGCCTCGGCGATCTCGGGGTTGTGGCCCTTGCGCTCGGCGGCGCTCCGGAAGTATTTGGAAAAATACGACACCACTTTCTCATTCATCGCCTCGGGGAGATTCTCGCCCCCCCCCATCACGGGCGCCGCAGCGCCGATGGCGCTTACGGGTGCCATATAAATGCGGTCCGTCCCCAGTGCGATCAGTGCGCCGGCCGAACCCGCATTGCGGTCCACGAAAGTAAGTGTGGGCAGCTTGGTTTTTCCCAGCGCATCGACGATGCTCACCGCCGCGTGGAGATCCCCGCCGTAGGTGTCCATGTGCAACAGGATCGCCCCCGCCCGGCTGGACTCCGCCTCCTTGATGGCGCGGCGGAGGAAAAGATGCTGGGCCTTGGAAACCTGTCCGTCGATCCGCACCACGGCCACGGGACCCGACACGGGCCCAACCGCCGGACAGGGCACGGCGGCGAACAGCCAGGCGAAACAGAGAGCACCAAGAAGTATCTTCATGGCGCCACTCTCCGCCCGCCCCCGCTTCCGCTCAAGAGAAATTGCCAATCCTGCCACGCATTTCATTTTGCCTTGTCCCATCCAAAGCGGTAGGCTGTTCGTAGCCGTTCACGGGGTGTAGAAGCAGAAGTCAAAATTGCAATCAGTCATC
>DYRR01000222.1 GCA_020718605.1 Chthoniobacter flavus
TCCCTTCGGGATGGGGTGATGGGCTCCCTTTTTGCATCTTTTGCCTCTTCGCGGCCATTTCATTCCGCAGCCCGGAAACGGAAGGGTTTCAAACCGCGTATGGCGCGGATGAACCATACGGCGGAGCCGTTACAGCGATTAGCCGGTGGTTGAGCGGACGCGACACCACCGGTTCCATGCCCAAAAACCATTCGCATCCCGAAGGGATGCCAGCCACGGCGGCGCGGCCAAACAGAAATATATAGCAGTGGTTTACCCCCCTGCAACCAGGTCGGCACGCGGCCTCTGCAACCAGGTATTTCCTTCCGGTGTGGTTCGGTAGCGCTGCAAACGGCTCTTGGGCTTTTCAGGGATCGTGAACGCAATCCAGCCTTTGGCCATCAGAGGCTTTAGATAGTTGTTCTGGAACGTTTCCCGGTGTTTTACACGGATGAGGGACTGGATCTCGCTCGCCTTGCGGGGCCGCTGACAGAATTGCAGAACGTCTGCCGCGACTTGTCCGGTGACTTGTCCGGTGACTTGTCCGGTGGTCTGGGGTTTTCGCTGGGCGGCCTCTTTGATGAAGCGCGGATGAAGGGGCAGGCGCACCAGGAAAAAAGTTCGATCTTCGTCGGTTTTGAAGAGGGGTGGCGGGGAGCCGTTTTGTTGCATGGCCTTCAGCATCTTGGGGATGCCTGTGCCGCGGCCTTCGGTGAGGCTCAGCTCTTTGAGAAACTCACCGATGCGGCGATTACGGTAGCGACGGGTAGCAAACCGGCCGGATTGGAGTTGCGCGATATTGATGGAGCGGTCCAGCCCGGGATAGCTGGCCACGGTGACTTCTTCGGGCAGAACCCGGATTTCAATCGGCTCCCGGACTTCGTAGCTGCGGTGATAGACCGCGTTTACGACGGCCTCCTCCAGGGCCGCATAGGGCACGTTGAAGAAACGATCGGCTTCGGCGCGATCACCATGTTTGACCACGCGCTCCTCGATGACGGCGTTGCGCAGGTGCGCGAGCGCATCTTTGAGCATCCGGTCGAGGGGGCCGAGAAACGTTTTCTCGGTGAAGGTGTCTGCACCGGGATCTTCCGGGAACTGAACGACATCGATCTGCGTCTGGGGAAAAAACTCCTGCGGTGCAGGATTGAAAAACATCAGGCCGACGTTTAGCGGGTGAAGCGTCTCGGGCGGACCTCCCGCTATGCGCATGCGGCGGCACAGTTGGGCGAAATCCATACGGGCTGAGTCGGCCAGCAAATCGCTGCCGACCTGGCGCAGCAGGTTCTGAATGAGCGGAAGCTGGAGATCGCTCAGGCTGGCGCTGTGGCAGAGGCGATCGTCAAATGGGACCGTCGCGGCCAGACCGATCATCTCGATTTCATCCTCGTGTCTCGCCTTAACGGTGGCGGAGCCCTTGCGGATGTAGAGGGCGAATTCGCGGTTGCCTTTCGTGAGTGACACGGGAGCTTTGTAGGGCCGGGTTTGGCCACCAGGGCACCAGAGCACGAGGATGTGCTTTGCCTGAACGATGTACGGGGCGATGACCGGATGGTAGTGCGGCACCATGCGGTGCCCGATTTCCAGGATGTCTTTCTGGATGGTGTCCAGGGTATGGGCGGCAAGTCCTGCGGGCGGCAGGACCGGCTGCCCGTGGCTTTCGGCCACCCCGATAATAATGTAGCCTCCACCAAGGTTGTGGAAATCGTTGGCGAATGCGCACATGGTGTGAAGAACGGATTCAGGGTTCCAGCCTTGCTTAAACTCCAGCCGCTCCCACTCCACGGCTTGTCCGTGTAGGACATCGTCAATTCTGATGGGCAGGTGCATCTTGAGGCGAAGATAGGCGAAAGGGTTCGCCGGGAAAACGAGATTGTTTGCTCCGGTTTCTTCGCTGGTCCGAGTTGGCGACGTGTCCCGATCCGGCGTTCCGGGATGGGCCGGAGGCGGTGCGGCTTGCGACGCGGGCCTGCGAGGTGACCCGTCACACCAAGCCGATATACATCGGCACACTTGGGGCGGCTCATGCGCGGGCGGGGAGTTTTGACGCGGCGGTTGCGTCGGCGCAGCGCGCGGCGGACCTGGCGCGGGCGCTGAACCTGTCGGAGGTTGCCGCGCGGAACGAAGAACTGATCGGACGATACAGCCAGGGAAAAACCGCAGTGGATTAACCGCAGGGAACGCAAAGAACACAGAGGAAAGAATTTAACGCGGAGACGCGGAGGGG
>DYRR01000007.1 GCA_020718605.1 Chthoniobacter flavus
GGCGGCGGATGATGAGCGGCTCGAAAAGCACGAGCGCCATTTTCTTGGGCAGACCGCACTGGTTGAGCTTGAGTTCCGGGCCGATGACAATGACCGAGCGTCCGGAGTAATCGACGCGCTTGCCGAGCAGGTTCTGGCGGAACCGTCCGCCTTTGCCCTTGAGCATGTCGCTGAGCGACTTGAGGGGCCGGTTGCCGGCACCGGTGACGGGACGTCCATGGCGTCCGTTGTCGAAAAGGGCATCCACCGACTCCTGAAGCATGCGCTTTTCGTTGCGGATGATGACATCCGGGGTTTTCAGGGCGAGCAGGTTTTTGAGGCGGTTGTTGCGGTTGATGACGCGGCGGTAGAGATCGTTCAGATCCGACGTGGCGAACCGTCCGCCTTCGAGGGGGACCAGCGGCCGCAGATCGGGCGGGATCACCGGCAACACCTCGATCATCATCCATTCGGGACGGGACCTGGAGTTGCTGAAACCCTGGGCGAGTTTGAGGCGCTTGGCGAGTTTCTTGCGGATCTGCTTGGACCGCGTGTTGCCCATGGCCTCTTCCAGATCCTTCTGGAGCTGGACGAGATCGATATGGGAGAGCAGGGTCTTGATGGCCTCGGCGCCCATACCGGCGGTGAAGCTTTCGCCGTACTGATCCTGGGCTTCGCGGTATTCACCCTCGTTGAGAAGCTGGCAGCGCTGCAAGGGCGTGCTGCCCGGGTCGATCACGATGTAATCCTCGTAGTAAATCACACGCTCGAGCTGGCGGCTGGTCATGTCCAGCACCAGACCGATGCGCGAGGGCATGCATTTGTAGAACCAGATGTGCGAGACGGGCACGGCCAGCTCGATGTGGCCCATGCGTTCGCGGCGGACCCGCGAAAGGGTGACTTCGACGCCGCAACGGTCGCAGATCACGCCCTTGTGTTTGATGCGTTTGTACTTGCCGCAGGAGCATTCCCAGTCCCGGGTGGGACCGAAGATGCGTTCGCAGAACAGACCGCCTTTTTCGGGCTTGAAGGTGCGGTAGTTGATCGTCTCGGGATTTTTCACTTCCCCCTTGCTCCAGGAGCGCACCGTGTCGGGTGCGGCCACCGTGATGGAGACCTGGTCAAAGCCGACGGTGCGTTCCTCGCCGAAAATCTCGCGCAGATTTTGTTCGTTCATATCGTTTGGGATCGTTGGGTGCGTGGTGGTGGGATCAGGCGATGGATTCGACCAGAGCCGGTGCGGGAGCGTTGGAACGGGCGCCGACCTTCACGTCGAGCCCGAGGCTTTGCATTTCCTTGATGAGAACATTGAAGGATTCCGGCGTGCCGGCTTCCAGGGAGTTGTCCCCCTTGACGATGGCCTCGTAAATGCGCGTGCGTCCCTGCACGTCGTCGGATTTGACCGTGAGCAATTCCTGGAGCGTGTAGGCGGCTCCGTAGGCTTCGAGCGCCCAGACCTCCATCTCGCCGAAGCGCTGGCCGCCATACTGGGCCTTGCCCCCGAGTGGCTGCTGGGTGACGAGGCTGTAGGGGCCGACGGCGCGGGCATGGATCTTGTCCGCCACCAAGTGGCCGAGTTTGAGCATGTAGATGTAACCCACCACGACGCTCTGGTCGAACGGATCGCCGGTGCGTCCGTCGTAAAGCGTGGTTTTTCCGGTCTCGTTGGTCCAGGTAAAGCCTTCGACTTTCTTGGCCTCAACGAGATATTCGCGGATCCTGGCTTCGCTGATTCCGTCGAACACGGGAGTGGCAACCTTGAATCCGAGTGCTTTGGCGGCGACACCGAGATGGGTCTCAAGCACCTGGCCGACGTTCATACGACTGGGCACGCCGAGCGGGTTGAGCACGATATCGACAGGGGTGCCGTCCGAGAGGAACGGCATGTCCTCCTCGGGCACGATCTTGGCGACCACGCCCTTGTTGCCATGGCGTCCGGCCATCTTGTCCCCCACCCCGAGCTTGCGCTTGCTGGCGATGAACACTTTGACCTGCTTGATGATGCCGGGATCGACGTCGTCTCCGCTTTCCACGCGGTTGAGCTGGCGGTCGCGGTCGTGGTCGAGATCGGCAAACTTGCCTTCGAACGCCCCGATGATCTCCCGGATCTTGTTGCGGATCGGGCTGGGATCGATGTCGATGTGATCATAGACACCCGCAAGCTTGCGCAGCAGGGTTTTGGTGATCTTGCGGTTGGCGGGAATGATGATCTCGCCCGTCTCGGCATTGACCACGTCGAGAGGAATTTTCTCGCCGAGCAGCACATTGGAGAGCCCCTCGGTAAGTTGCTCGTGCAGCTCGTCTTTCTTCTTCTTGTGATCCTCATTGATCGTCTTGAGCTGGCGCTTCGTCTCGGAAGGCGTGAGCTTGGTGCGCTGGATTTCCTTGCGGGAAGAGACCTTCACATCCATCACGATGCCATAGGTGCCGGAGGGCACCATGAGGCTGGTGTCCTTCACATCCGCGGCTTTTTCGCCGAAGATGGCGCGCAGGAGCCGCTCCTCGGGGGCAAGTTCCGTTTCGCTTTTTGGAGTGATCTTGCCGACAAGAATGTCACCCGGCTTGACCTCCGCGCCGACCCGGATCACGCCGTCGGGACCGAGGTCGCGCAGCGCTTCCTCGCTCACATTGGGAATATCCCGCGTGATTTCCTCGGGCCCGAGCTTGGTGTCGCGGGCGCCGATCTCGAACTCGTCGATGTGGATCGAGGTATAGATATCCTCCTTCACCACGCGCTCGGAAATGAGGATGGCGTCCTCGAAGTTGTAACCGTTCCAAGGCATGAAGGCGACCAGCACATTGCGGCCCAGGGCAAGTTCACCCTTGTCCGTGTTGGGTCCGTCGGCCAGCACATCACCGGGCTTCACCGCCTGGCCTTTGCGCACAATCGGGCGCTGGTTCATGCAGGTGCCCGCATTGGAGCGCATGTACTTCCGCAGTTCATAGACAAACACGCCGTCTTCGGCGTCGGTCTTGATTTTCTTTTTGCCTTCGGGAAGCTGGCCGGATTTGGTGACGACGATCTGGTCGCCGGTGACCGAGGCAATCTTGCCGGTAGATTCCGCCAGAATCACGGCCTTTGAATCACGCGCCACCTTGCCTTCGAGTCCGGTGCCCACCAGAGGGGACTCCGACACGAGGAGCGGCACGCCCTGGCGCTGCATGTTCGAGCCCATGAGCGCACGGTTGGCGTCGTCGTGTTCCAGAAAGGGAATGAGCCCCGCCGCGACCGACACAAGCTGCTTGGGCGAGATGTCCATGTAGTGGACACGCCCCGGCTCGACTTCGAGAAAGTCGCCGCGATAGCGGATCGAAACGGTCGGGCCGGTGAAATGGCCCTTCTCATCGATGGGCGCATTGGCCTGGGCGACGAGATAGTTTTCCTCACGGTCGGCCGTGAGGAAATCAATTTTGTCGGTGACCCGCCCATTATCGACCTTGCGATAGGGGGTTTCGATGAATCCGAACTCGTTGATGCGCGCAAAGGTGCTCAAAGAGCTGATAAGTCCGATATTCGGACCTTCCGGAGTCTCGATGGGGCAGATCCGTCCGTAGTGGGAGGGATGCACGTCGCGCACCTCAAAGCCGGCGCGATCGCGGCTGAGTCCGCCGGGTCCGAGTGCCGAGAGGCGACGCTTGTGGGTGAGTTCCGCCAGAGGATTGGTCTGGTCCATGAACTGACTGAGCTGGCTGCGTCCGAAGAAATCCCGGATCACCGCGCTGAGCGCCTTGGGATTGATGAGCTTCTGGGGAGTCATGCCGTCGAGGTTCACATCAAACAGGGTCATGCGTTCCTTGACCAGCCGCTCGGTGCGGGCAAGGCCCACGCGGCACTGGTTGGCAAGCAATTCGCCGACCGTCCGCACGCGGCGGCTGCCAAGGTGATCGATATCGTCGAGGATGCCGTCGCCGCGGCGCAGATTGGTGAGATATTTCATCGCCGCGACGAAGTCCTCCTTCGTCATGACACGCTCGGCCATATCCACGTCGAGACTCAGTTTCTGGTTGATCTTGTAGCGGCCCACGCGTCCGAGATCGTATTTCTTGGGATCGAAGAACAGGCGCTTGAGCAGGCTCCGCGAATTGGCAACGGTGGGCGGGTCGCCGGGGCGCAGTTTGCGGTAGATGTCCTTGAGTGCCTCCTCCTCGTCGTGCGCCGGATCTTTCTTGAGGGCTTTGATGATGGTGTCGTCGTCCTTGGTGTCGACAACCTTCACCGAATGGACGCCGAGGGCGAGAATCTGGCGCACCGTGGCCTTGGTGAGCGGCTCGAAAGCGCGGCCCACGAGGATTTCTCCGTCGCGCACGTCGGCGATGAGCACTTTGGTGGCGATCTCCTCCTCCTCGAGTTTTTCGCTCAGCTTGAAATCTTCGATCTGGTAGAAAAGTTTGATAATATCCTCGTCGGTGCCGTAGCCGAGGGAGCGCAGAAAGGTGGTGGCGAGAAATTTGCGGCGGCGTTTGCGGCGGTCGAGGTAGATGTAGAGCAGATCGTTGGTGTCGAACTGCACCTCGAGCCAGGATCCGCGGTCGGGAATGATGCGGAAGCTGTAGAGAATTTTGCCGTTGAGATGGACACTGGACTCGAAACAGATGCCCGGCGACCGGTGAAGCTGGGATACCACGACGCGCTCGGCGCCATTGATCACAAACGTGCCCTGCGGCGTCATGAGCGGGATTTCGCCCATGTACACCTTCTCTTCCTTGGTCCCTTTTTCATCCTTGAGCTGGAAGGTGACGTAGAGCGGGGCGCTGAAGGTCTCGCCTTCGCGCTGGCATTCGAGGGCGGAGACTTTGGGCTCGCCGATCTCGTATCCGGAGAAATCGAGAACCGCCTTCTCATCGTAGCTCTCGATGGGGAACACTTCGCGGAACACCGCCTGAAGTCCGACATTTTTTCTTTTGCTCGGAGGCACGCCGATCTGAAGAAAATCCACGTAGGAATCGAGCTGGACCTCGATCAGATTGGGAGGAGTGCTGGCTTCCTTGAGTTTGCCGAAATAAAGGCGGTCGGTCATGGTGCTTGGTTCTGTGATTGGACCCGCTGCGGGAAGGCATTCCGTCTTTCACACCGGGAAAGAACGGATGCCCTGGCGGCGGGTCCGGGCTGGCTGGATGGAATCTATCTGGCTTGGAAAAACACGGCTCTGCCGCGACGCTCTCCGGAGACGAAAATAGACCCGGGATTGCGGTTCCTGGGTGAAACCACAATCCTGGATCTATCTAGAAATAATTGGCGGGTCTCCGAAAAAATAAGGCGGGTCGCTGCGCGGGGTGGGTTGTTAAGTATATCCATCCCGACACGCGCGGCAAGGAGTTTTTTCCTTGCCGCGGTGGCGGGAAATTGGGACTTCCGGCGGAGGGATCCGCCGGGCGGGGGTTGTTACTTGATCTCGACCTTGGCTCCGGCCGCTTCGATCTTTTTCTTGATCTCTTCGGCTTCTTCCTTGGTGACACCTTCTTTGACCTTGGCGGGTGCGCCCTCGACCAGGGCTTTCGCCTCGGCGAGACCGAGTCCGGACACGGAGGCCCGGACTTCCTTGATGACGCCGATCTTGTTGGCGCCGACTTCCTTGAGAATGACATCAAAGGAGGTCTGCTCTTCGGCGGCGGGAGCTGCGGCGGCACCTCCACCGGCAGCGGCGACGGCCACAGGCGCGGCGGCGCTCACGCCCCATTTTTCTTCAAGTTGTTTCACCAGGTCGGCGATTTCCAGAACGGTCAATCCGCTGAGCTGTTCCACGAGTGCATTGTTGTCTGCCATAATATTTGTCGGCATCCGGGCTTTTTTATCGCCCGTTTGCCCCTTTCTTTTTGTCGGTATCGTCGCGCCCCGAAGCCTCAGGACATTTCAGACACGGCAGCCGCCGCATCCGACGAGGAACCATTGGTTGTTGTTTTGTTTTTGTGGTGACGGGAAGCGGCTTCTGACATCCCGTTGATTGTTTGTCCGCCCGGCGCCCACCAGGGGGCCTCCGGCCGGGGGTTGGGTTGAAATCAGGCGGCGGCGGCCTCGTTGCCCTGTTCGGCCTTGGCCTTGAGCAACCGGGCGAAACGCGACGCCGGCTCGTTGAGCAGGCGCACAAGTTGTCCGGCGGGCGCCTGCAGCAGACCGAGAAGCTTGGCCAGCAGGACTTCCCGCGAAGGAAGGTCGGCCAGCGCATGAATCTCGCCCTTGCCCAGCAGGGCGCCGTCCAACACACCGAGACGGATGGCCGGTTTCTCAAACTCTGCGGCGAAGGACTTCAGAATCTTGGCGGCGGCGCACACGTCGCTCTCGCCGGTCACCAGGGCGCTTTGGCCCTTGAGTTCCGCGCTGAAATCGGGAAGACCCGCTTCGGCGGCGGCTTTTTTCAAAAAGGTGTTTTTGACGACCTGGCATTTCGCGCCGACCTTGACGAGGCGGGAGCGCAGCTCGGCGAACTTGGGAACATTGAGCCCCGTGTAATCCACAAGGATCAGGAAGGGCGACTGGTTCAGCCGGGATTGGATGTCGGAGACGATTTGTGTTTTCTCGGGTCTCATGGGAATCTGGGTGTGAAAGAAAGGATGTTGGGGTGTTTCAACCGCGGGCAAAGCCGGAGGCGTCCAGACGAAGTCCGGGAAGCATCGTGGCGGCGAGAGTGACATTGAGGAGGAACGTGCCCTTGGCCGTCGCGGGACGGGCCTTGGACACCGCATCCAGAACCGCCGAAGCGTTCTCGACCAGTTGCGTTTCCCCAAAAGAGAACTTGCCCACCGGCACCGAGATGTTGCCGTTCTTGTCGAGCTTGAACTCGACCCGGCCCGCCTTGACTTCCTTCACGGCCTTGGCCGTGTCGTCCGTCACCGTGCCGGTCTTGGGATTCGGCATGAGCCCGCGGGGACCGAGGACCTTGCCGAGTTTGCGGACTTCGGCCATGGCGGCGGGAGTGGCGATGGCCACATCGAAATCCTGAAAACCTTCCTGGCATTTTTTCACCAGATCCTCGAAACCCACATACTCCGCACCGGCGGCGCGGGCGGCTTCGGCGGGCTGACCCTGCGCAAACACAAGCACCCGCACGGTCTTGCCGCTTCCATGGGGCAACGGGCAGGTGCCACGGACCATCTGGTCGGACTGCTTCGGATCCACACCCAGACGGCAGGAAATCGTGACCGTCTGGTCAAACTTCGTCGGGGGCAGTTTCTTGAGCGTCTGAACGGCCTCGGCAAGAGGATAGCTCTTTTCGGAATCCACCGACTGGGCGGCGGCACGGTAACGTTTGCTTCGTTTTTGTTGCATGATATTTTGCAGTTCGAGCGTCCGTTTTTCGGACTCCTGCTTCGGGTTTGGATTGTCGAGCGGGACGGCGTGTTTACCAGATTTTTTGCCCGAGGCAACAAAATTTTACAAATTTGTTGATTTTTTTTATGACAGGCCTTCCTGACATTGCAGCACCTTGGCCGGATTGCCCGCCACCAGAAGGGATCCCGGAGGGGGGGATTTCACCAGCACCGCACCGGCCGCCACGATGGTTCCTGCGGGCACTTCCACTCCCGGCCCCACAAAAGCACCCGCCGCGATCCAACTTTTTCCCCCGATCCGCACAGGTTTTGTGACCAGATCAAACGTATCCGCGCGGGCATCATGCGAACCGGTGCAGAGAAAAGCCCGCTGCGACAGACATACGCTCGACCCAATCGTGACCGTGGCAAGACTCAGAACCAGAACCTCCTCCCCGATCCACACATGGTCCCCCGCTTCGAAGCGCCAGGGGAAGCTGATATTCACCCGGCTCCGGATCACCATGCCATCGCCTATTTTTGCGCCGAAAGCGCGCAACAGGAACACACGCAACCCGCTGGGCCACGGAAACCAGCCGAGAAAAAACACCCCCCGCACCAACACCCAAAGTGCCTCCTTCCATCTCGGCGTCCCCCGGTCAAATGCGGTGTTATTGTATCGACTCAAATCCATATTGCTTGTGATCGGAGGGCATTTCTGCTTTCAGATAAGCGCAAATCCGCACTGAGGGGAAGCCCAATGGCACCCGCCACATCCCATGTCCACCCAACAACCACCCGAACTCATCATCGAAGCCGGACGCGGCGAGGCGCGTTACTGGCAGGATTTGTGGGCTTTTCGCGGATTGTTTTATTTCCTGGCATGGCGCGACATTCTGGTTCGCTACAAACAGACCGTGATCGGAGTATCCTGGGCGCTCATCCGTCCGCTCATTACGACTGTGGTGTTCACCGTGGTCTTTGGAAAGCTGGCCCGCCTGCCGTCCTCGGGTGATTCCCCCTATGCCATCACGGTGCTTGCCGCGCTGCTGCCCTGGATGTTTTTTTCACAGGCGCTTTCCGACTGCTCCAACAGCCTGGTCGGCAACGCGAATCTGGTCTCCAAAATCTATTTTCCGCGGCTCATTGTTCCCGCCAGCAGCGTGATTGTGAGCCTGGTGGACTTCCTCATTGTCGCGGTGATTCTCGCGGTAATGATGGTTTCCTACCAATACCTGCCGGACTGGCGGGTTCTGTGTCTGCCGTTCTTTCTGGTTGTGGCGTTCGTCACCGCGCTGGCCGCCGGGCTCTGGTTCGCGGCGCTCAACGTGCGCTACCGCGATTTCCGGCACATCGTGCCTTTTGTGGTCCAGATCGGCCTCTACCTTTCCCCGGTGGGATTCACCTCCTCCGTCGTGCCGGAACAGTGGCGTTTCCTTTACTCGCTCAACCCGATGGTGGGCGTGATCGACGGCTTCCGCTGGAGCCTTCTGCGCGGCAATGCCACGATCCAGTGGGACGCCTTCGCCATCGGCATTCTGCTGGTGGTCCTGCTGCTCTCGACCGGCCTCCGGTATTTCCGAAAAGTGGAACGCACCTTCGCCGATGTGATCTGACGCCATGAACGCCCCGGCCATCACCATCGAAAATCTCGGCAAACGCTATGTCATCGCGCATCAGGGCGCGGCCGTGCACAGCTTCCGCGATCTGGTGTCGGGAACGTTCCGGCGGGCGGGCGGACGTCTTGCGGGCCGGGCTGTGGAAGATCCGCGGCATGAAGAATTCTGGGCGCTGCGCGATCTGGATCTTGAGATCGGGAAAGGCGACGTGGTCGGGGTGGTGGGTCGCAATGGAGCGGGCAAATCCACATTGCTCAAGCTTCTGAGCCGCATTACCGAGCCCACCACGGGCCGGATTCGTTTCCGTGGGCGCGTGGCGAGCCTTCTGGAGGTGGGCACCGGATTTCACCCGGAACTTTCGGGGCGCGAAAACATCTTTCTCAACGGTGCCATCCTCGGCATGGGCCGCTCGGAGATCCGGCGCAAGTTCGATGAGATCGTCGCGTTTTCCGAGATCGAAAAATTTCTCGACACTCCGGTGAAACGCTATTCGTCGGGGATGTATGTGCGCCTGGCATTCGCCGTCGCGGCGCATCTGGAACCCGACATCCTCCTGGTGGACGAAGTGCTGGCCGTGGGCGACGCCTCGTTCCAGCGCAAATGCATCGGCAAGATGCGCGACGTGGCGGATTCGGAGGGGCGCACCGTGCTTTTTGTCAGTCACAACATGCAAAGCGTCCAGTCGCTGTGCAACCGCGGCGTGTATCTGAAAGGCGGCCGGCTCGTGGACCACGGCGATGCGCGCGAGGTGACGGCGCGTTACCTCGCCGATCTGAGCGCGGTCGGCAGCGAACGGATTTGGAGTGCTGAAGACGCCCCCGGCAATCAGGAATGCCGCCTGCGCGCTGTCCGGGTGAGCGGCCCCGACAGTGCCAATGGCATCGTGAGCAGCGGCAAAGAGGTGCGGGTGGATTTCGAGTTTCATATCGAGCGCACTCCGCCCGCATTCTGTCTGGGGTTCGATCTAATGACCTCCGATGGTGCGGTGGTTCTTCGCAGCAACCATACCGACCCCGCCGAACCGGACTGGCTCCGGGCCGCAGCCGGCACCCACACATGGCGGTGCACCATTCCCGCCGGTCTGCTCAACGCCGGCGTGTATCATGTGTGCCCGAAGATTCATGCCCACGAGATGTACTGGATCGCGCATCTGGATTCCGTGGTGCAGTTCGAGGTCGTGCTCGACCACGGCGTCTCCCCGTTCTGGAACTCCGCCGACGCCCTGAGCCGCCCCGGAGTCATCTCCCCGATCTTTCCGTGGCAGGCCATCCCCGCCAACACGACCCCATGACCCCCGGACGTCTGCTGTGGCTGCTCCGGCGCGATCTGCGGCGGGGCTGGGCCGCGACGCGGCATCATTATTTCACCCTGCCCCTCGCCCGGCAGTGGAAATGCCCCGAGTATCCGAAGACCGGTCCCGTGCCCGTGCATCTGCTCACAGGTGCCAACGACTGGCCCATGAGCCTGTGGATGCTCGCGTCGTGGCATTATTTCACCGGACACACGTGGCCCGTGGTCGTGCATGACGACGGCACGCTGGATGCCGATGGATCGGAGGCACTGCAACGGGTGTTTCCGCAAACCCGCATCCTGTGGCGCAAAGACACCGACCGCAAAATGTCGGCCACGCTCGCCCAACTGCCCGGCTGTTTGGCCTACCGGGAGCAGCACCCCCTCGCGCTGAAAATCTTCGACGTTCCGCACTATGCGGACGGACGGTTTTTTCTCTTCGACAGCGATGTCCTGTTCTTCGCGCCTCCCGGGGAATTGTTGTCCTGGGCGGATTCGCAGGACGACAGCGTGTGGTTCAATGAGGACGTCGCGGAAGGGTCGCTGGTATCCGCGGAAGAAGCCGCCGGTTCCCTCGGGATCCGCCTCTGGCCGCGTGTGAACAGCGGACTCATCGCGGGCCTCTCACAGGCGTTCGATCCGGCATTCTGCGAGCGTTGTCTCTCGGAAACCCGCATCAAGGAGGGACACTTCTGGAGGATCGAGCAAACCCTCTTTGCGCTTGCCGCCTCCCAATACGACAAGGGCGGACTCCTGCCCGCAAGTTACGAAGTGAGCCTGGAAAAACATGCCCGCCCCGGAGTCATTGCACGTCACTACGTGGGTGCCGTGCGCGATTGTTTTTTCGCCGAGGGCCTCGCCCGACTCGCTCCTCTGCTGTGCTCCCAGACCAAACGGGCAACCGACATATAAGTTCACCATTGAATCCGCCCATTTCCAGACAATAGAATACCAGCCATGACCGGACACTTTCATCCCATCGAAGACATCCTCGAGGACATCCGCAACGGGCGCATGGTGATTATCACCGACGATTCCGACCGGGAAAACGAGGGCGACCTGCTCATGGCCGCGGAAAAGATCACGCCCGAGGCCGTGAATTTCATGGCCAAACACGGACGCGGACTTATCTGCGCCCCGATCACCCACGAACGTGCGGCACAACTCGGCCTGCAGCGAATGGTCCTGCAAAACCGGGAGATGTACAAGACCGACTTCACCGTCTCGGTGGACGCCGCCCGAAATATCAGCACGGGAATCAGTGCCCACGACCGCGCCGCAACGATCGAAGTTCTGGTCGATCCCTCGGCCACTCCGAAAAGCCTTGTCCAACCGGGACATGTCTTCCCTCTCCAGGCCAAGCCGGGCGGCGTGCTGCGCCGGGCGGGCCACACCGAGGCCGCCGTGGATCTTGCACATCTGGCCGGTCTCCAACCCGCAGGCGTGATCTGTGAGATTCTCAATGAGGACGGCACCATGGCCCGACTGCCGGATCTCCAAAAATTTTCGACCCATCACGGACTCAAGATCGGCACCATCGAGGACCTCATCGCCTACCGCAGAACGCGCGAAAAGCTTGTGGAATGCGAACAGACCGTGGAAATGCCCACCGATTTCGGCGATTTCACCCTCTCCCTCTACCGTTCGCTGGTGGACGACAACCACCATCTTGCGCTCGTTCGCGGCGAAATTTCGCCCGACTCCCCCACCCTGGTCCGGGTACACAGCGAATGCCTCACCGGCGATGTGTTCGGATCGCGCCGCTGCGATTGTGGCTCGCAGTTGCATTCCGCACTGCACCAGATCGACACCGCCGGGTCCGGGGTTCTCGTCTATATGCGCCAGGAAGGACGCGGCATCGGGCTCGCCGCAAAAATCCATGCCTACAAGCTCCAGCAACAGGGCCTCGACACCGTCGAAGCCAACCATAAACTCGGATTTCCCATGGATCTGCGGGACTACGGTCTGGGCGCACAAATCCTGGCGGAGCTGGGCGTGAAGAAAATCCGGCTCATGACAAATAACCCGCGCAAGATCGTCGGGCTTGAGGGCTACGGCATGGAAATCGTGGAGCAGGTTCCGATGATCCCCGCCCCCAATCCCCACAACGCGCGCTACCTCGCCACCAAAAAAGAGAAAATGGGTCATCTGTTCTGACCCCGGAACGCCCCACACTGCGGCTCCCCTCCATAATCGGTCTTTTCAAGCGGCGGAAGCGTGCTATTTTCCCCGCCCCATGAATCACAGCATCATCGATCCCTCGCGTCTGGAGCGCATCCAGTTCAGCAACGACGAAATTGCGCGCTACTCCCGGCATCTCATCATGCCCGAAGTGGGGCTGGAGGGGCAAAAGCGCATCAAGGCCGCCTCGGTTCTCTGCATCGGCACCGGTGGATTGGGCTCCCCCATCGCGCTCTATCTGGCGGCGGCCGGCATCGGACGCCTGGGACTGGTGGACTACGATGTGGTGGACTTTTCCAACCTGCAGCGCCAGATCCTGCACACGACCAAGGATGTGGGCCGCAAGAAACTCAACTCCGCCCGGGACCGCATCCGCGAAATCAATCCCAATGTCCAGATCGACCTGCACGACTGTCTCTTCCGCGCCGAAAACGCGATGGCCATCGCCGCCCCCTACGACGTGGTGATCGACGGGACGGATAATTTCCCCACCCGCTACCTCTCCAACGACGTGTGTGTGTTTCAAAAAAAACCCAATGTCTATGGCTCGATCTTCCGGTTCGACGGGCAGTGCACCGTGTTTGCCCCGCATCTGGGCGGCCCCTGCTACCGCTGCCTCTTTCCCGAACCACCCCCGCCCGGAATGGTCCCCACCTGCGCCGAGGGCGGGGTGCTCGGAGTGCTTCCGGGAATCATCGGCGTGATCCAGGCCATCGAGGCCGTCAAACTCATCCTGGGCAATGGCAAACTGCTGCTCGGCCGCCTCCTGCATTTCGACGCGCTCGACATGCGCTTCAAGGAATTCAAACTGCGCCGCGATCCGGCCTGCCCGGTGTGTGGAGATCACCCCAGCATCACGGAGCCGATCGATTACGAGCAATTCTGCGGCATCCCGCAGGCCAGGGAACGCCAGGCGGAATTGGACGCGCTCCCATCCATCAGTGTCACGGACTTGAAAGCCAAACTCGACCGCAGAGATCGCTTTGTGTTTCTCGACATCCGCGAACGCCATGAGTGGGACATCTGCCATATCGGAGATGCCACGCTGGTCCCGCCTTCGGAATTCAATGCCCACATCAGCGGTCTGGACAGTGCCGATGAAATTATTCTGATTTGCAAAAATGGCGGTCGCAGCGGAGCGGCTCTGCGGACTCTGGTGGACGCGGGATTCGCCAGGGCAAGAAATGTCGCCGGCGGTCTGGATGCATGGGCTGAACAGGTTTCATCAGATTTTCCCCGGTATTAATAAAAGAAATTGTTGCAATAATGTCACCCATTCACTAAAATCCGCCTGTGATTCGTTGACTTCCGATGCCACCAAGTGACGTCGTTGGAGCCTCCAAATCCATCAGAACTTATCCTCCCTTCCTCATTACCTTATGGCCAAACCACTTCTCGGAATTTCCATCCTGCTCATCCTCGGAGCGGCTGTTCTCGGATTCCTCAACAAAGGCAAGCTCGACGGCACCATAAACGAACTCAGTAGCACCAAAGACTCCCTGGTGTCGGCCCAGGGTAAATTGACCGACGCCGAAAAGGCCAAAGCCACCGCCGAGTCTGCAGCCAAGGAAGCAGACGCCAAAGCCGAGCAAGCCAAGAGCGACCTTGCCCGCAAAGAACAGGAAGCCCAGGCCCTCAAAAATTCCGCAGATCAACTCACGGCCCAGATCGCCGAGAAGCAGATAAAAATCACCGAATTGGAAACACAGATCGCCGCCGCCCCGTCCAGTGCCGGAACAACCGTCACACCGGATGCGGACAATACCGCAGAACTGGAAGCCAAACTCAAGGAGCTGGAAAGCCAGGTGGGCGCCGCCGAAGAAGAAAAGAAAATTCTCACCGAAAAAGTCGCCTCCGCCCAGTCCGAAGCCGACAGCCTCCGCAAAGCCGAACAAAACCGCGTCGGTGGCCTGATGTCCGCCGGCCTGGAAGGCCGGATCGAAGCCTACAACCCCACCTACAATTTCGTCGTCCTCAATATTGGCGACCGCCAAGGAGTGGTTGCAAACGCGGAGATGATCGTCACCCGCGGCACGACCATGGTGGGCAAGGTGAAGATTGCGTCGGTCTATCCCACCAGCGCCGTGGCGGATGTTGTCCGCGCCAGCGTTCCCAGGGGATTCCAGATCCAGCCGGGTGACCGGGTGGTTTATCAGGTTCAATAACTCCCGCCCCGTCCGGGTCACCGTCCATGCGTGCCGCTTTTTTTGTTCTGCTGCCACTGGTCGCATTTCTTTCGGGATGCGCCACCTCCGACCCCGCTTCCGCCGATTCGGGCGATGTGCAGAGTTCCATTCCCTGGAACAGCCCGCAAAAATGGGAGACCGGTTCCAACGTGCCCGGTCTGGGCATGTTCAACCAAGAGGGCCGCTAATCCGGGCTCTGAAACGATGTCGGGCCGGATCCTCGTCATCCGGGGCGGTGCGCTCGGGGATTTTATCCTCACCCTTCCCGCCATTGGATTGTTGCGGGCAGAATTCCCCGGGGCCCATATCGAAATTCTCGGATATCAAAGCATCGTGACCTTGGCCGAGGGCCGTCACTACGCCACCGCCACCCGCTCGATCGAATATGGCCCGCTTTCCCGCTTCTTTATTCCCGACAGCGATCTGCCCAAGGATCTCGCGGATTATTTTTCCCGGTTTGATTCTATCCTGAGTTACCTCTACGACCCTGATGGTTTTTTTGAGGGAAACCTTCGCCGTGCGGGCGCCCGCCATATCCTTCAGGGCCCGCCCAAAATCCGGGAAAGCGAACACGCCGCGCGCCAACTGGCCCGACCACTGGAGCAACTCGCCCTGTTTCTGGAGGATCCCTCCGCGCGTGTCTTTCCCTCGGAGGCCGATCACTCTGCGGCGGAGAAATTTCTCGGCGATTGCGACCGCCCCCTGCTCGCGCTGCATCCCGGAAGTGGGAGCGAAACAAAGAACTGGCCGCTCGGCGCCTGGGAGGAACTCGGAGCCACCCTGGCATCCAGTCTCAACCCCTCTCCGCTCCTGCTCTTGATCGGCGGAGAAGCCGACGTGGTCCGCCTTGCATCCCTGCGCCGGGCATGGGCCGATCTGCCTCTGTTGACCGCCGAAAATCTGCCCCTGCCCACATTGGCCGCCCTGCTGTCCAGGGCGCGCCTTTTTGTGGGACACGATTCCGGAGTCTCCCATCTTGCCGCAGCGGCCGATGCGCGATGCCTTCTTCTTTTTGGCCGCACGAACCCCACAATCTGGGCTCCGGCCAACCCCCGGGTCACCGTCCTGCGCGCACCCGGCGGAAACCTGGCGGCGCTCCCCGGGGCCGATGTGGAACAGACCGCCCGCGCACTCTGGGAAGCCGCATCCGGAGTTGCCGACTTCGGAGTTCCCTGATACACAGTCTGCCACTTCGCCATGCCCAAAGACACTTCCCTCAAAAAAATCCTTCTCATCGGCTCCGGCCCCATCGTCATTGGCCAGGGGTGCGAATTCGACTATTCCGGCGTCCAGGCCTGCAAAGCTCTCGCCGAGGAAGGCTACGAAGTGGTGCTCATCAACTCCAATCCCGCCACCATCATGACGGATCCGGAGTTCGCCTCGCGCACCTACATCGAGCCGATCACGCCCGAGATCATCGAAAAAATTCTGGCCAAAGAAAAACCCGACGCCATCCTCCCCACCCTCGGCGGGCAGACCGCCCTCAACGCCGCCATGGCCCTGGTGAGAAATGGCGCCCTGGAACGCCACGGCGTCCGGCTCATCGGCGCCAAACCCGGGGCGATCGAAAAAGGAGAGGACCGTCTGCTGTTCAAAAACGCCATGCTCAAGATCGGCCTCGACCTGCCGCTGTCCGGCGTGGCGCACACGATGGAGGAGGCGCGGAAGATCGCCAGGGAGATCGGCACCCTGCCACTCATCATCCGCCCGGCCTACACGCTCGGAGGCACCGGCGGCGGCATCGCCTACAACAAGGAGGAGTTTGAAACCATCACCGCCAGCGGGCTCGATCTCTCGCCCGTCACCGAGGTTCTCATCGAGGAGTCTTTGCTCGGCTGGAAGGAATTCGAGATGGAGGTGATGCGCGACAAGGCGGACAACTGCGTCATCATCTGCTCCATCGAGAACCTCGATCCCATGGGCGTCCACACCGGCGACTCGATCACCGTCGCCCCCATCCAGACGCTCACAGACAAGGAATACCAGATGATGCGGGATGCCTCTTTCGCCTGCATCCGCGAGATCGGCGTGGAAACGGGAGGATCGAACATCCAGTTCGCCATGCATCCCGACACGGGCCGCATGATCGTCATTGAGATGAACCCGCGCGTGTCACGCTCTTCGGCGCTCGCATCGAAGGCCACCGGATTTCCCATCGCGAAGATCGCCGCCAAACTCGCCGTCGGCTATACGCTCGACGAGTTGAAGAACGATATCACCCGCGAGACTCCCGCCAGCTTCGAGCCGACCATCGACTACGTCGTCACCAAGGTGCCGCGCTTCACGTTCGAAAAATTCCCCGGAGCCAATGATACGCTCACCACGCAGATGAAGTCTGTGGGCGAGGCCATGGCCATCGGACGCACATTCAAGGAATCGCTTCAGAAGGCCCTGCGCAGTCTGGAAATCAAACGCTTCGGTCTCATCGGCGATGGCGCGGACAATGAAGTCGATGACGGAACGCTCACTTCGAAACTCACCATTCCGAATGCCGGGCGCATTTTCTTCCTCGGCCAGGCTTTCGCCAAAGGCTGGAGCGTGGACCACGTGTTCGATCTGACCAAAATCGACCGCTGGTTCCTGAGACAGATCGAAGAGATCGTGAAGGAGCAGGCGCAGCTAAGTAACTCAGGCTTCCAGCCTGAGCCGTCAGGCAAGCATCCTGCCTGCCCGTCACCTGACCCACTAGCCTTCAACTGCTTCTCCCAAGCAGAAATCACCAAAGCCAACCGCAACCTCCCACACTGGCGAATGCCGGGAGCCACCTACTTCGTCACCTTTCGCCTTGGCGATTCCGTCCCGCAAAACCTGCTGCACAAATGGGAGCAAGAACGCGAAATCTGGCTCCAACATCATCCCAAGCCCTGGGATTGGGAAACCGCCCAAGACTACCGTGTCCGCTTCGAGCAGGAGATGGATGAATGGCTCGATGCTGGTCATGGAAGCTGTATTTTGAAAAACGCGAATCATGCCGAAGTGGTTGCCGATGCTTTGGAACACTTCGATCTCGGCGACAACGACGATACCCGCTATGTCCTCGATACTTGGGTCATCATGCCGAATCATGTGCATGTGCTTATCAAGCCGCTCAATGGCCACCAACTCTCAGACATCCTCCACTCTTGGAAGTCCTTCACCGCAAACCAGCTCAATAAGAAGCTCGGCACGACCGGTTCCTTCTGGATGGCTGAATCTTATGACCACATTGTTCGTGATGCCGCCGAGTTGGCACATTTCCGTGATTACATCGCTCAAAACCCCGTGAAGGCGAAGTTGCATGCCGATGAATATGCAATGAGTAACACGGCCATCCTGGCTGTGCCGTCTGGCGAGCATCCTGCTCGCCCATCCGTTCCGGCTGGAAGCCCGCCGGACATGTCAGGCAGGATGCCTGAGTTACCTGGCTTCCGCCGCGCCAAACGCCTCGGCTTCTCCGACCGCCAGCTCGCCGTCGCCAGCAACTCAGCCTTCCAGGCTGATCCGTCAGGCAAGCTTCCAGCTTGTTCCCCCATCACCGAACGCGACATCCGCGCCCAGCGCAAAGCCCTCGGCATCCTCCCCACCTACCGCCTCGTGGACACCTGCGCCGCCGAGTTCGAGGCCTTCACGCCTTACTACTACTCCACCTACGGCATCGAAGACGAGGTGCGCGACAACGACAAAAAGAAGGTCATCATCCTCGGGGGCGGCCCGAACCGCATCGGCCAGGGCATCGAGTTCGACTACTGCTGCGTCCACGCCAGCTTCGCCCTGCGCGAGCTGGGCTTCGAGACCATCATGGTCAACTCCAACCCCGAGACCGTCTCCACCGACTACGACACCAGCGACAAGCTCTACTTCGAGCCTCTCACCCTCGAAGATGTGCTCAACATCTACGAGCGCGAAAACCGCCACGACCAGGTGCTCGGCGTCGTCGTTCAGTTCGGCGGCCAGACGCCGCTGAACCTCGCCAAAGGCCTCGAAGAAAACGGCGTCCGCATCATCGGCACCTCGCCGAAGAACATCGAACTCGCCGAAGACCGCAAGATGTTCGCCAAGCTGCTCGACGACCTCGGCTTGCACCAGGCCCCCAGCGGCACCGCCACCTCGCTGGAGGAGGCCCTGGCCATCACCGCGAAGATCGGCTACCCCAGCCTCGTACGCCCCAGCTTCGTGCTCGGCGGAAGAGGCATGCAAATTGTTTACAGCGACCAAGAACTCATCACCTACGTCAGCAAAGCCATCAGCGACAGTAACACAGGCTTCCAGCCTGTCCCGTCAAGCGACCTTCCAGGTCGCAATCAGCAAGCTGGAAGCTCGCAGAACATTTCAGGCAAGATGCCTGAGTTACCAGCCACTCACCCCATCCTCATCGACCGCTTCCTCGAAGACGCCACCGAGGTCGATGTCGATTGCATCAGCGACGGCGAGACCACCGTCATCGGCGCCATCATGGAGCACATCGAAGAGGCCGGCATCCACTCCGGCGACAGCGCCTGCGTCATCCCGCCCTTCAGCCTCTCGCTCGCAATGCAGGACCGCATCCGCGACGCCGCCAAAAAACTCGCCAAGGCCCTCAACGTCTGCGGTTTGATGAACATGCAGCTCGCCGTCAAAGGCAACGACCTCTACGTCATCGAAGTCAACCCGCGTGCCAGCCGCACCGCGCCCTTCGTCAGCAAAGCCATCGGCGTCCCACTCCCAAAACTCGCCGCCAAGATCATGGTCGGCAAGACCTTGAAGGAACTCGGCTTCACCCAGGAAGTCCTCCCCAAGCATCATAGCGTCAAGGAAGCCGTCTTCCCCTTCAGCAAATTCACCGGTGTGGACATCATCCTCGGCCCCGAGATGAAGAGCACCGGCGAAGTCATGGGAATGGACTCCGACCTCGGCATGGCCTACGCAAAAAGCCAGATGGCAGCCGGCGGCTCTCTTCCCATCAAGGGCAACGTCTTCATCAGCGTCAAGGAAACCGACCGCCCCAACGTCGTCCGCATCGCCCAAGGCTACGCCGACCTCGGCTTCACCCTCTACGCCACCAGCGGCACCGGCGGCGTCATCTCCGAGGCCGGCATCGCCGTGAACATCCTCCCCAAACTCGCCAGCGGCCAGCGCCCGAACGTCATCGACCTGATGAAAAACAAGGACATGGCCCTCGTCATCAACACACCTTCTGGAAAAAACCCGCGCAAAGACGAGGTGAAGATCCGCACCGCCGCCATGCAGAACCGCATCCCCATCATGACCACCCTCCGTGGCGCCGATGCCGCGCTTCGGGCGATCAAGTCACTGCAAGGCAGCGAGGTTCAGGTGAGGGCTTTGCAGGAGTATCACCAATAGCGGCACCCGATCATCTCCAACGCCAGTTCCGGCTTGGAGCGGTGGTGGCGCTATTCCCGGGGAATCTTCTTCGCCGCCCGGCACCCCGCTTCATCCTCACTCCAAAATAGCCACGATAATGGGACGGCGATCTGTTTTGACGCAGCCTTTGGAATGCGGCGTTGTTCCGTCCTTCCCGCACCGCAAAAAAAGCCCGGCATCTCGCGATGCCGGGCTTTTTCAGTTTGAATAAAACCCTAAATCACAGCGGATTCACGGGAGCATTGGGAAGCGCCGGTGACCAGGAAGTAGGCAGGAAGATATCCACTGCCGCAGTTCCACTGCCGGTTTTTCCATAAACCCTGAAATCCGTGCTCCTGCATGTTTCAAGGCTTCCACTCTGGTCCACACGAATGATGATGGCTTTTTTGCCCTTCCATACGCCGCCTTGGGCCGCTTGATTATTGGAATAGATACCCACCGTGGCCGAGAAGCCGTCTGCCAGCAGAGGGAAATTCGGGTTGGAGGTATCGTTCAACTTGGGCAAATATGCCCAATGATTTTCACCCGCGATCAGACGATCCGCCAAGTTAGTGGTAACTTCGTCGGGCGCTCTGGGTGACCATGCCGACTTGGCGACGTAGAAAATTTTCTCACCGTTGACATAGTCGGGAATCAGCCATTTCAAGGCCACATTGGCGTTTGCCGGGAGGACCGTGGGATCGGAAACCGTTGCATCTGTCGCACTGGGGCCCTGAGGGAAGTTTCCGTCGTTGTCACCCGCATACAATTTTAGGGCGAGACCGACCTGTTTGGCATGGGCAAGAGCCTTGGTCTGGCTGCCGCGTTCCTGGATGGATCCGTACACGGGCAGGGCGATGCCTGCCAGGATGCCGATAATCGTGATCACAACGAGGAGTTCGATGAGGGTGAACGCCCCGCGTTTTTGTTTCATGAGTTTCATATGTTGTTTTTCCTTTTGGTTTGTAGTTTCTTCGATCCCAGTCGGTCCGGAAGCTCCAAGTGGGGGAACAAGACCTTCTGTTTTCAATATCAATAGACCGGATTCATGTTACCGATTTGTTACCGATCCGTGATTTTACAGTGATAAAATATTCCGCACCTTTTCCTTGCCAATCCTTTGCGGCCCGCCTAGCCTTCCGTTCCATTTTTGCAAAATCCATGAAACCTGACATCCATCCCAACTACGTTGATTCCCGCATCGTGTGCGCGTGCGGAGCCATATACAACACCCGCTCCACCCGGCCCGAGATCAAGATCGGCATCTGCTCCGCCTGCCATCCGTTCTTCACCGGGGAACAGAAGTTTGTGGATACCGCAGGACGCGTGGAGAAATTCACCCGCCGCTACGGTGCCACCCGCCTGAGCCGCGCCGCAAAAGCCGGAGCCTAGATTTTTGTCAATCGCCGGTGGCCGGCGTCCGGGTCCTGTTCTTCGGAGCGCCCGGACGTCGGTCACCTTTTTTTCACCCTTCGCCCCGCCCTTCGCAGCCCGCACCCATGGATCTCGCGCCGTTGATCGCCCGCAAAGCGGACCGGTTCCGCGAATTGGAGTCGCGCATTGCCGACGCCGGGCTTTTTGACAACCCGCGTCAGGCCCGGGAGATCCTGTTTGAGCACGCCCGCACCCGTGAACTGCTCGATCGCTGGGAGGAACTGAACAAAGTCCGCCGCGATCTCGAAGGAAACCGCGAACTGGCGGGCTCCAACGACCCCGGGATGGCGGGCATGGCCGCCTCGGAAATCCCCGAACTTGAAGCCCGTGAAGAGACACTGGAGCGCGAGCTGCTCCTGCTGTTTCTGCCGTTGGACCCCAATGAAAACCGCGATGCCATCATGGAAATCCGGGCCGGGGCGGGCGGGAGCGAGGCGGCGTTGTTCGCGGCGGATCTTTACCGAATGTACTGCCGCAACGCGGAAACGGTGGGACTAAAGGTCGAACCGCTCGAAAGCAGTTCCTCGGAGCTGGGCGGATTCCGGGAGGTTATTTTCAAAGTCACCGGGGACGGCGTGTTCCGGCGCTACAAGTACGAGAGCGGCGTCCACCGCGTCCAGCGCGTGCCGGCCACCGAGGCCCAGGGACGCATCCACACCTCCACCGCCACGGTGGCCGTGCTGCCCGAGGCCGAGGAGGTCGATCTCGAACTCAAGCCCGACGAACTCCGCATTGAGGTCTGTCGCGCGGGAGGGCCGGGCGGTCAGGGCGTCAACACCACCGATTCCGCCGTCCAGGTGATGCACATCCCGTCGGGCATGATCGTCCGCTGCCAGGACGGACGCAGCCAGCAGAAGAACAAGGAAAAGGCCCTCAATATTCTCCGCTCGCGTCTGCTGGAACTCAAGCAGCGCGAGGAAGCCGCGAAATACGCCGCGCAACGCAGGAGCCAGGTCGGCACCGGGGAGCGCAACGAACGCATCCGCACGTACAATTTTCCCCAGAACCGCGTGACCGATCACCGCATCGAACTCACGCTCTACAATCTCGACCGCCTCATCGAGGGCGATCTCGAGGAGTTGCTGCGGGCCCTGCAGGCCGACGAGATGTCCCGCCGCCTCGCCGAAGCCCGCGCCACCCTGCTCGAGCCCGCACCAACCGCCGGATGAAAACCGTTCTCGAAGTCATCACGGCCACGACGGATTATTTCCGCAAACACGGCGTGGAGAGCCCGCGCCTGAATGCCGAGCATCTGCTCGCCCAGGCCATGGGACTCAAGCGCCTGGATCTTTACATGGCCTTCGACCGTCCGCTCGACGAAGCACTGCTGGCTCCCCTCCGCGAGAAAGTGAAGCTCCGCGGCGCCGGACACCCGCTCCAGCATCTCATGGGGTCGTGGGAGTTCTGCGGTCGGGAATTTCTCTGCGATCCGCGGGCGCTCATTCCCCGACCCGAAACGGAGCAACTCGTGGAAATGCTGGTGAAGCTGGGAAAATCCAATCCCCCGGCGCGCATCGCGGACGTGGGAACCGGCAGCGGAGTCATCGCGATCTCGCTCGCGCTGGAGTTCCCCGCAGCCCGGATCGAGGCGACCGATCTCTCGTCCGGGGCCCTGGCGCTTGCCCGGGAAAATGCGGCCCGCCTTTGCCCCGACCACGGGCCATCCTTTCTCGAAGGCGACCTGCTCGCCCCCATCGAGCCCGGACTCGACTGGGTCGTGGCCAATCTCCCCTACGTCACCACCGCCGAAATGGCCGCTCTTTCCCGGGAGGTGGGTCATGATCCCGCGCTTGCGCTCGACGGCGGCACGGACGGTCTTGGCCAGATCCGGCGGCTCATCCCCGCCGCCCTTGAGAAATTGCTTCCCGGCGGACTGCTTGCACTGGAGGCCGGATGCGCTCATGCTGACGGCCTGCGATCCCTGCTTGAAACTGCGGGATTCACCCGCATCGAAGTCCTGCCCGATCATGCCGGGCTCAACCGGTTCGCCCTCGCATATCATGGATAAAATACTCGTTCACGGCGGCCACCGCCTCGACGGCTCTGTCCGCATCAGCGGCTCCAAAAACTCCGCGCTTCCGATCCTCGCCGCCTGCCTGCTCACGCGAGATCAGTGCGTGATCGGCCGCGTGCCCGACCTGAGCGATGTGCATTACATGCTGCAGATCCTCACCAGGCTCGGCGCCCAGGTCGAGCGGGCCTCGGGCACCGTGACCGTGAGCGCGGAATCCATCCGCACCGACGCCCCCTACGAAATTGTGCGGAAAATGCGGGCATCAGTCTGCATTCTCGGACCGCTGCTCGGACGGGAGAACGAGGCCACTGTGTCTCTGCCCGGCGGATGCGTGATCGGCGACCGGCCCATCGACCTGCACTTGCGCGGATTCGAAGCACTCGGCGCCACAGTGAAGGTCCACGCGGGCAACGTGAAAATTCTCGCTCCGAAACTCACCGGCTGCAACATCTCCATGCGCGGCCAGCACGGCACCACGGTGCTGGGCACGGACAACATCCTGATGGCCGCCGTGCTCGCGGATGGCACCACGATCATCGAGGGCGCGGCCGCCGAACCCGAAGTGGTCGATCTCGCCCAATTCCTCAACAAAATGGGCGCGCGCATCGAGGGGGCCGGCACCAGCCGCATCGTGATCGAGGGCGTGAAGGAACTCCACGGGGCGCACCACGAAGTGATTCCCGACCGGATCGAAGCCGGCACGTTTCTCATCGCGGGAGCGATCTGCGGGGACACCGTGCGCCTGCGGCGTGTGATCCCGGAACACCTCGACGCAGTCGCCTCCACGCTGCGCCAATGCGGATTCACCATCGACAGCGGCCCGGACGACATGACGATCCGCAGCAACGGTGCCATCCGGCCCGTCAAACTGGCCACGGAGCCCTACCCGGGATTCCCCACCGACATGCAGGCCCAGCTCTGCGCCCTGCTGGCCAGGGCCGACGGGGTCAGCATGATCACCGAGCATGTTTTTCCCCAACGTTTCATGCATGTGGCGGAACTCAAACGCATGGGCGCCAACATGCAGGTCGAAGGCGCGACCGCAATCATTGAGGGCGTGCCCACCCTGAGTGGAGCGCCCGTGATGGCAAGTGATCTCCGCGCCTCGGCCGCCCTGGTGTTGGCGGGCCTCGCCGCCGAAGGCGTCACCGAAATCCACCGCGTCTATCACATCGACCGCGGCTACGAGTCCATCGACGACAAACTCGCCGGACTCGGCGCCCACATCGAGCGGGAAAAGGAATAGGCCGCGGGCCCCAACTCTGGATGGTATTCACGCGCTTTCCATAAATCGAATTCAAGGCCAAAAAGTTACCAAAGCCCCTATGCGAACGAATTATGTGCTTATCGATCTGGAGAATGTCAAACCAGAGACACTGGACGCCCTTTGTTATCGAAGTTCAGTTTAATCAGCAGTTCCAAATCGCTGCCAGTGGTGTCACACGCTACGGCCTGCCCAAAACCTCAATCGGAGATGCGTGGATTCCACTTCCCGACCCCGCCGAGCAACGTTCCATCGCGGCGTTTGATGTGTTGTCGAAAGCGATTTATGAGTCCATTCCAAGTGCGGAGGGATAGTGACGGCGCTCCTTTGGTATGAAATCAAAGGTGTTGGCATTAGGGTTGCTCTGGGGTTTAATTCGAATCCAATCCGTTTCTCACCATGATGTCATTCAGCTACGAAGCCCGCGATCCCGCCGGGAAAACCGTCTCAGGCACGCTCGATGCCCTGAACCAGGAAAATGCGGTCAGCTCGCTCATGTCGCGCGGGCTCATGGTGCTTTCCATCCGGCAACGCTCCGCCAAGGCGGCGAAGAAAAAGAATGTGATGGTGAAGGATACCGATCTGGTGCTCTTCACCCGGCAGCTTGCCACGATGGTGGACGCCGGCCTGCCCCTCGTCTCCAGCCTCACGGCACTCTACGAGCAATGCGACCCCAAGCGGCAGAAAAATCTCAGGACGGTCATTGGCGATCTGACCTCCAGGGTTCAGGCGGGCGAAAGTTTTGCCGAAGCGGTGGGGCGCCAGCCCGCCGTCTTCAACCGCCTCTTCGTGAGCATGATCCGGGCGGGTGAGTCCGGCGGTTTGCTGGCGGAGATTCTCGATCGCCTGGCAGGATTTCTGGAAGCCAGTGCGCGCCTCAAGAAAAAGGTGAAATCCGCCATGACGTATCCCGTCGTGGTGATCTGCATCGCCATCTCCATCACGATATTTCTTATTGTGAAAGTGGTGCCGGTGTTCGGTGGTATTTTTGCCGATTTCGGCTCCAAGCTGCCCGCTCCGACGCAATTCCTTCTGGATGTGAGCGATTTCGTGAGGGGTAGTTGGTATATTGTGCTTTTGATGATGGGTGGGGCGTTCTACGGAGCCCGGACCTTTGTGCGAACGAAATCCGGTCAGGAGGCCTGGGACCGCTGGAAGTTGAAGCTGCCGGTGTTCGGCCCTCTCGTGCATAAAATCTGCATGTCCCGGTTTGCCCGCACTTTCGCGCAGCTCATCCGCTCCGGTGTGCCCATTCTTGAGGTGATGGATATCGTGGCGGAGACTTCCGACAACATCCTGGTCGAACAGGCGATCCGGCGGGTGAGCGGCGAGATCCAGAAGGGCGACCAGCTTGCCACGGCGTTGTCCAGGGAAAAGGTGTTTCCCCCCATGATGGTGCGCATGGTCTCGGCGGGCGAGGCCACGGGCAAGATCGACGAGATGCTGGAAAAAATGGCGGATTTCTGGGACGAAGAGATCGAAGCCATGCTCGACGCGCTCACCTCCCTCATCGAGCCGCTGCTTATCGTCGTCCTGGGTGTCATCGTTGGCGGCATTGTGATCGCCTTGTTTCTGCCAATCTTCAAACTCAACGAAGTCGTCTCCAAATAACTCCGGACTCCCACGGATCCATCCCGGATGACGCGGGCGCATTTTTTTCCTCGGGAAGGTTGACAACCTGTAATTTTTGGATACTCTTCGCGTTCCGCTCAAAGATTACCCAGCATGAAACCGACCTATCAGCCTTCCAAGCGCACCCGCAAACGCCAGCACGGTTTTCGTGCCCACATGAAAACCAAAGGCGGTCGCGCCATTCTCGCCCGCCGCCGTCAGCGCGGACGCAAGCGCCTTCTTCCCAAGGGCGTCGAAGTCCACTTCGCCCGGCATACCCAGGCCTGATTGTCTTCCGGAACGCTCCCGCGTCTCCGGTCGAATCGACGCACCCGCCCATCGGGGACGGTATGGAGTTCCGATTTCCCCGCGCGGCCCGAATCACCCGGTCCCCGGAATATCGCAGAGTTCGCGGGCAGGGCCGTTCCCGACCGGGAAAATATCTCGTGCTCGGTGTGCTCCGGGAACCGGAGACAGACTCCGGGAGCGGTATCCAGCCGACGCGCTTCGGCATCATCACCTCGCGCAAGATCGGCAACTCGGTGGTTCGCAAACGGGTGCGGCGCAGGTTTCGCGAGATTGTCCGCCTGCATCGTCCCGAGTTTCTGCCCGGCTGGCTTGTGGTCATTGTGGGCCGTCCCGCAGCCGCCTCGGCGAACTATGCGGATCTCGAACATGAACTGTTGCACCTTGCCCGCAAGGCCTCTATCCTCTCTGCTTCTTAAATGACCTGGCTCATCCGAATCCTCATTCGCGGCTACCAATGGTTTGTCTCGCCCGCCCTCTCGTTTCTTACGGGACCCGGTGGAGGATGCCGTCACGAACCCTCCTGCTCGCGCTATTTTCTCGAGGCTGTGGAGATCCATGGCCCGCTGCGCGGAAGCTGGATGGGTGTCCGTCGCCTCGCCCGTTGTCATCCCTGGGGAACCTTCGGATACGACCCTGTTCCTTCACGCCGGAACCCCTGTCCGGCCTGCCACTCCCACACTCATTCCCAATAGCATAATTTAATGGACCGCAAAGCCTGGATCGCAGTTGTTCTCTCCGTCGCCGGATTATTCGGGTGGCAGTGGTGGTATCAAAAGACCTACGGCGAAGCCCTCGCCCAGCAGCGCGGGGTCGAGGCTCAGGAACGTGCGGCCACCGCCGCGTCTCCGACTCCGGCACCGTATGCGGAACAGCCGGGTGCGTCTGCAACGCCGGTGGGTGTACCGCTCGCATCCCCGGGGGCGTCCCCGGCACCCGCCAATCCTCTGGCGTCCGCGCCCGCAACGCCGGCGTTTTCCGAAGAGACGCTTTCGATGGAGTCGGATGCCTTGGAGTACACCTTCACGACCCGCGGCGGAGGCATCGCCCGGATCGCGCTGCGCGGACACACCAGCGCACAGGACGGGCTGGTCGTCATCAATGGCGGACGCCCCGTCGCCATCGGCGCGATTGGCACCCGCCCCGAAGAGATGGGGCTGGACCAGTACCGGATCACGGAGCGCGGCCCGGATTTCGTGACGCTTGAGGCCGAACTGGCCGCCGGATTCAAGGTGACCAAACGCTTCAAACTCGCCTCGGGCGGGGACGAACCCGCGGCACATGTCACCGCGATGGAACTCACCTTTGCCAACACCACCGGGGAAGCGATGCGCAGTTCCGGATATTTCCTCGCGGTGGGCGGGCTGGCCCCGCTGCACGACCGCGATCTGGCAACCTATACGGGATTCGATTACCAGTCGGAGGGAAAATCCCGGTTCCAGGGCGTGAACTGGTTCGCCCCGAGCCGCATCCCCTTGGTGGGAATTGAGACCCGCGGGGCGCGTCCTTTTTTCTTGGAAAACACTCCGGCACTCACCTGGGCGGGCGTGAAAAACCAATACTTCACCTCCGTGGTATGGCCGATGAACGGACTCACGGGCGATCGTCTCTGGGCCATGAAGTTCGAGGTGCCGCCGATCGAGGGTGGGACGCCCCGCAACGGCGTGGACTCGGCCATGGCAATCCCGGCGTTCGACATCCCTGCGGGCGGAAGCGTCACGCATTCCTTCGGGCTCTATGCCGGACCCAAGAAATACCAATGGCTGCACGACCTCGGCAGCGGCCAGGAGGCCATCCTCAACTACGGCATTTTCCGGTGGGTTAGCATCGGTCTTCTCTCCGCGATGAACTGGCTCAAGAGCGTGCTCCACAGCTACGCCCTCGCGATCATCGTCCTCACGCTCATCATCAAGACCAGCCTCTGGCCCCTGCAGAACAAGGCCACAGCTTCCATGCGCAAAATGTCGGCGCTCTCGCCGAAAATGACCGAGCTGCGGGAGAAGTACAAGGACGACCCAACCCGCATGAACCAGGAGCTCATGAAGCTCTACAAGGATTACGGGGTGAACCCCTTCGGCGGCTGTCTGCCCATGATGGTGCAAATCCCGGTTTTCTTCGGATTCTATTCGATGCTCGGAACGGCGGTGGAACTGCGCAACAGTTCTTTCTTCTGGGTGAATGATCTCAGCCAGCCCGACACGGTGTTCCACGTCGGCTCGATCCCCGTGAACATCCTCCCCCTTGTCATGGCCGCCACCATGCTCTGGCAGATGAAGATCACCCCGAAGACCGGCGACGCCGTCCAGCAGCGGATCTTCCTTTTCATGCCTTTGATTTTTCTGGTGTTCTGCTATAACTTCGCTTCCGCGCTTGCGCTCTACTGGACTGTGCAGAATTTGTTTTCAATCGTTCAGCTCTATCTGACGCGTGACAAACCCATTCCCGCACTCACCAAAATCACGCCTCCCGGCGCGGACAACAAAAAGAAACGCAAACGCAACTGACCTTCGTGCCATGGCCACCAAACCCTCAGAACTCCTGGACACACTGCTCGGCTATCTCGGTTTTGTGACCGAGATCGAGGAAATTGAAACACCGGCGGGGCTCCGGTTGCTGGTGCATACCGGCGAAGCGGAGCGCCTCATCGGACACCAGGGCGAAACGATGGAGCACATCCAGTTCCTCCTCAACCGCCTGCTGCAGGCCGAGGATATGAGCGCCCCCAAGGTGACGGTGGATGTGGAGCACTACCGGGCCATGCGCGAGGATGAGCTGGTCTCCCGCGCAAAACATCTGGCCGAAGGCGTGCGCCGCACCGGCCTGCCCGTCCAACTCGAACCCATGAACTCCTACCAGCGCCATCTCATCCACGACGCGTTCAAGGAAGATCCGGATGTTCTCACCGTGAGCACCGGCGAGGACGCGCGCCTGAAGCGGATCACTCTCCGGCCCAGGCACTGATTGTTTGACGGGCAATATTCAGCCCGGCCCGGGATAAATGGTCCGGTGATCCCCTCCCAGCGGTGTCCTTCAATTCCACCACTTTTCTCTTTCTGTTCCTCCCGGTTGCCCTGGGAGGGTATGTCCTGCTGGAGCGTTGCACCCACCGGGCGTGGCCGCAGGCGTGGCTGTTGCTGGCGTCCCTGACCTTCTATGGATGGGCCAATCCGAAGGCACTCCTGCTTTTCCTGCCTTCCGTGTTCGTGAACTACTGGATCGGGAGCACTCTGTCGCGGCCATGCCTCTCTGGAGGATCAGCGTCCCCGCCTGACCTGCTTTGTAGCCCGCTCCGGGAGGAGCGGGACGGCCACCTTCCCCGGTCAGAACAGGCGTCTGACCCTCCAAATAAAGTGCGGCCACCGGAGATGCGCCCGCCCGGATTCTGCGGCGCGCGCTGGCTGCTTGCCGCCGGGGTGATCGCGAACCTGCTTTTCCTGGGCTGGTTCAAGTACGCGAATTTTTTCGCCGACAATCTCAACGCGCTGCTGCGGGTCCACTGGGAAATCGGGCACGTCCTGCTGCCGCTGGGGATTTCCTTCTTCACCTTCATGCAGATCGCATGGCTGGTCGCCTCAGGCCGGGGGGAGACGGTACCGTGCAATCTTTTCGGATATCTTCTCTACATCACATTCTTTCCGCAGGTCGTCTCCGGTCCGATTGTTTATCAGCGCGAGACGGCGGGTCAGTTTCGTGTGAGGCGCGATGCCGCAGAGAGAACTTCGGATTTTTGTGTGGGCACCACTCTGTTTTTGATGGGGCTGTGCAAAAAGGTGTTGGTGGCGGACATGATCGCACCCTGGGCGACGGACGTTTTTGCGGCGGTGGGCGCCGGACATGCGGTGACCGCCGCCGCCGCCTGGATCGGCGCCCTGTCCTACACGTTCCAGTTGTACTACGATTTTTCGGGCTACTCCGATATGGCCATTGGTGTCGCCCGCCTTTTTGGAATCCGCCTTCCGGTGAACTTCCACTCACCCTACAAAGCCACGGGCATTTCCGATTT
This sequence comes from Chthoniobacter flavus, assembly GCA_020718605.1. GTDB lineage: Bacteria > Verrucomicrobiota > Verrucomicrobiia > Chthoniobacterales > CAKUMP01 > DYRR01. The sequence goes on from DYRR01000007.1 coordinate 30,452, forward strand.
CTGGCGGCGCTGGCACATGACACTCTCCCGGTTTCTGCGGGATTATCTCTACATCCCCTTGGGCGGAAACCGGTGCGGACCCGTCCGCCGGTCTTTCAATCTGTTCATGACCATGGTGCTCGGCGGGCTCTGGCACGGCGCGGGCTGGACGTTTCTCATGTGGGGCGCATTGCATGGCGCCTATCTCGTGATCAATCACACTTGGACATCCTGGCGCGGGCAGTCCGCCAACTCTCCCGGCGGCGCATGGATCGCGCGCCTCCTCACTTTCCTGGCGGTGATGGTGGCGTGGATCTTTTTTCGGGCGGCCCAATTTTCCGACGGATGGATGCTGCTGCGTTCCATGGGCGGCGCCGGCGGGGCCGGGGTTTTCACGCGGGCCGATCCTCTTTTTGCAAAATCTGTGCCGGCCATCCAATCCTGGGTTTCCCAATTCGGTGTGACCGCCGATCCGCAAATGGTGATGTGCCTCTCTCTCCTGGCTCTGTTTGTGGCGGTTTGGTCCTTCCCCAACAGCCAGCAGATATTACTGGCGTGGCAGCCCGCGCTCCCCACGTACGGGAAAAGCATCCCGCCGTTCGGGGGAAGGATGTGTGCGCTGGCATGGCGGCCGTCCCTGGACTGGCTTTTGCTTTCCGTGGCGGTTCTATGCTGGTGTCTGCTCCAGATGACCGGGATGAGTTCGTTCCTTTACTTCGATTTTTGATTCTTCCCCCATGACACTTCAAAACTATCGCCGCAGTTTGGTCGGGATCTTCGCGATATGCCTTGCGGGAATCTGGGGGCTTGCGGCGTGGCTCCGTCCACTGGACGGCGATCTGGCCAGGGTGGGCGGGTATGCGGAGAACCACTTCGGATGGAACACGCCCCAGGTGAAGTTCCCGCGCAACCTGTTCACCGTGGCCCGCACCCTTGAGGATTACGACCGCTATTACGATGTCGTCGTGCTGGGAGATTCCTTCAGTTGCGATCAGAAGGAGCGTTTGTGGGGATGGCAGAACTATTTCGCCAACCGGACCGGGCTTTCGGTGATCACCATCGACCTCCGGCGTTATTGGCCGGTGGAGGTGTTTCAATCGGAGGCGTATCGGAAGCATCCGCCCCGGTTGTTTGTCATGGAATCCGTGGAGCGTTATCTCGCGGGACGGACGGCTTATTTCGCGGACGCCCTGCCGGACATTCCCACGCCGGGGCCGGACCGCGTGCCGCCTCCGGGGGGCGGGCTGCGTCCGATGGGAGTGGAAACCGGGCCGTCTTTGGCGGGGAC
>DYRR01000223.1 GCA_020718605.1 Chthoniobacter flavus
AGGCGCACCCCCCATGTGGAGACAAGTGGAGCTTCTATTCGCGTCCGCCCCGGAAAACGCGCCTCGCATGCCCGATGCGGCTCCGCCCCCCCACGCCATGCTCCGCAACCTTGTCCTTCAGGCAGTTTCAGGCGCAAGAACTATCCTTTGCTCACCGGATCCGGTGCTGGGACGCAGAAGCGACTGCGACATCGTCGCAAGAAATCTCCCGGACCCGGGCGCAGTCTGGTCCCAGGAGGAGCTCAAAAGACGCAACGAGCGCATAAGCGGAAGGCACTGCCGGATAAGCATGCCCGCTTCAGGCCCCCGGATCGAGGACCTCAACTCCACCAACGGCACATATCTGGACGGCGGAAGAGTACCGCCCGCAGGCTCTCCGGCCCCCCTTGACGGAGTCCACGAACTGAGCCTGGGCGGCTCCGGCCCTCTCGCCTTCACTGTCTCGCTGTCCGCCATCGCCGGCCCCTCCCAGGAGGGAGGTGCCTGCAGGCAGGGCGGAGAATTCTCAGGCGCCGTCCTCGCGAAAAGAACCGACCGCGTCCCGGAAGCCTATCTCATGCTCTCCGGGAGGATCAGCCTTCAGACCGTCTGCGCAGGCGCACCCGCCGGATGGCAGATATGCCACATCGGCTCCGCTTTCGCACTGGCAAACGGAGGAAAACTCATCTGGCTCTTCCCGGGCGTCCAGCTTCCGCCTAAAATCCCACTGACAATCCTCCCCTCTCCGGACAGCTCCAAACCTTCTCAGAACAAGACCGAAAAGTTCGACATGGAGCAGTTTAACCGCCGCCAGGACCGCTGACTCGTGAATCTTCGCGGAAAAACATATGGAAAAATACACAAAACACACTATTGTTTCCGCTTGCCAGGACTCGTGCTCAATTTCGGCACAGCGCCAAATCAGGAAAAATGTCTCATTTTGCGAGGTATAGCCATACATGATTTGCCCAAAATGCAGCAGTGAAATAGCTGACAAGTCCAGATTCTGCAACGAATGCGGCTCGAGCGTCTCCGCCGCGTCTAGGCAGAGCGGCGTCGAGGGCGATGTTTCCCTGGGCGGGCTCAGAACTATGTCCGGACCGTCCTCGGTCTCTGCCGGAGCCCCCGCAGACGAAGTCTCGGTCGGCTCCATGCGCACGGTCTGCGGCGTTTCACCGCAGGGCTCCGCATCTCTCCCGGCGCTGAAGGGCAGATACTCCATCGAATCCGAGCTCGGCAGAGGCGGCTTCGCCATCGTCTACCGGGGCAGGGACATCAAGCTGGGCGGCCGCGAAGTCGCCGTAAAGGTTCTCTCTCCGCATGGCGGGGTTTCCAGCGCGGATTCCTCCGCAGAAGAGCGCTTCCGGCGCGAGTCCTCCCTCATAGCCTCGCTCAACCACCGCAACATTGTCTCGGTGTCCGACTGCGACAGGGACGACCATGCCGGCTACTTCATCGTCATGGAGCTCATCGAGGGCGGCACGCTCCGAGAGATCCTCAGGGAGAGGGGCAAGCTTCCGCTCAGCGAGGCACTCGGCATATTCCGCGGCGTCTGCTCCGGGATTGCCTATGCCCACCGCAAGAACCTCGTCCACCGGGATTTGAAGCCCGGAAACATAATGCTTTCTAAAGACGGCAAGGATCTAGTTCCAAAGATCGTTGACTTCGGTCTTGCGCGTGCAGGCGCCAGCTCGGAGCTCTCCATCTCCGGCTATGGGATGGGGACACCGTTCTACATGCCGCCGGAGCAGAGGCGAGACGCCAAGAGCGTCAATCACACCGCCGACATCTACGCGCTCGGAAAGATCATCTACGAGATGCTCACCGGCGAACTGCCAGACAACGTGGATCCTGAGAAGATCCCCCAGGAGCAGAAGGATTTCTCGAAGATCATACTCCGCTGTATAAAATCAAAGCCCGAGGAGCGCTACTTCAGCGTTGACGAACTGCTCGCGGACATAGACGGGGCATCGTCGTCATCCTCTGCGGTGCAAGTTCCGCCGCCTATTCCCAAGTCCGCCGGAGTGAACGACTGCCCGCAGTGCTCGACTCCGAACAGGCATGATGCGAAGTTCTGCGTCAAATGCGGCACCAGCCTATTCCGGTCCTGCCCGGAATGCGGAATGGAGCTCTCCATAAACGACAGCCACTGCCCCTCATGCGG
>DYRR01000224.1 GCA_020718605.1 Chthoniobacter flavus
CGCGCCCTCACAAGCCCAGCCATGCCGACCAGCGACAAGATCGCCGTCGTCAACCCGCTCGACGGATCAAACCACACCGCCGCTCCGGCCGCCCATGCCACGATCACGCTCCACCGCAAACCCGCCACATCACGGGCCTTGAATTTCGAATATAGCTGCATAGTCGTTCATTACCTTCCCAGACCGTCCTCACCCCGTCAAGCGGCACCACCGAAACGCGATGCCATCACCTGCAACTCCGGATAAAAAATCCGGAACGCGGCCAAGAAGCTATCTGCCCGCGCAACGATTTCGACCTCAGCCCCCATCAGGCCGGACGCCGCCAGGCGATGGCGACTGGCCATGCGGGCAAAGGTCTTGTGCAAGCCCTCGCGCGAGCCGTAGCTCAGCAACCAACCACCCCTCTCTGCCTTGTCCACGATCTGCACCAGCGGCGACCCGCGCGAAGCCACATACGCCCGGATTGGCCTCAAGCGCGCCGCTACATAATCCTCAAGCGACTCCTCGCGGTAACGCGACCACTCCATCACGAGACAATAATCAAACGCCACATCCGTGAGTACGCCCGCCAACCTTCGGCGCGACGGCGAAAAATAACCTCGCAACCCGCGCACCACCGGATGCCGGTCCGTGAACGCATCCATTGCACGATGCAACGCCAAACCCGCGCGAAAATCATCGTCCAGCGGCTCCGCCCCCACCCTGCGCATGAAATCCGCAAAAACATTTCCCGCGACCACCGCCACCGGACGTCCCTCCGACAAATGTAAATGAGCAAGCAGGTTCATACAGCAAGATATCAATTCCTGACGCCACCGGCAAACCATCCTGTCAAAATCGCTCCCGCGCATCCCCGCCCTTGACGCCCGCTCCACACCACCTACAGTTCAGGTTTCATGCGCATCTTGCTTCTAATCGCGTTGCTCTTCGCTCTTCTGCCCGCACCCGCCTTGGCCGCGCGCAACAGCAAAACGCCCGCCGTTTTGCCCGGCCCATCCCTGTCCCAACAAACTTATAAAACCGTCATGGACCGCAAAGGCCAACCCTGTGCCCTCTCCGTCACAATCTATCCCGCCACCACGAATTCATGCTCCGCTCAACCCGGCCCCGCCGTGGTGTTGTTTTTCGGCGGCTCCTGGAAATCCGGACATCCGGCCGCGCTCGATGCACATGCGCGTTATCTCGCCGCCACGGGCTTCACTGTGATTCTGCCCGATTATCGAACGCAACAGCGCTTTGGAACCACCGCCCGCGAAAGCGTCCTGGATGCTCGTTCGGCCATGCGCTGGGTGCGCACACAAGCGGGGAGCCTGCACATCGACCCGGATCGTATCGCCGCCGGAGGCCCCTCAGCCGGGGCCCACCTCGCCCTCTGCACCGCGATGATCGACGACGTGAACGATCCAAACGACAACCTTGACGTATCGCCATGCCCCGCCGCGTTGCTGCTCATCAAACCACCGGTTGGCACGAAGGACGACTTCGCCGACAAGTTACTCAAGGGACGAAGCGCGGAGATTTCACCCATGCGGCACATCCGGCCCGATCTGCCACCGGCGATTCTCTTTCATGGTACGAAGGATCGTGTCGTCCCGCCCGTTACCATCCGCGACTTCGTTAAGGCCATGCGAGCCGCTGACAACCGAATCAACGTCGTGCTGTATCCCGGTCGCGGCCACGAACTCGCCGACCCGCGCGCCGGAAATCATGAAGACTTCCGCGACATCATGGAACAAGCCGCCGAATTCCTGTGGAAACAGTTTGCTCCCTGATCCAGCCGCCACGCCCGAAGACGGGCGAGCGATTTGTGATTTTGGATTTGCGATTGCGGAAAGCGACAGACCAACGACGACCTGTTCCTCCCGCTCATCTTCTCCTCCAAGCTCCGCGCGGCGAGGGCGCCGCGACTCCACCACGATGCCCGCCGCATTTCCTCTTTTTCGCACCCCGCCCTATCGTGTAGGATCCCCGCCATGCCTTCCCCCCGCCGCATCTTCCTCGACTGGAGCCGCCCCGCCCTTGACCGCGCCGTCGAATTTCTCACCGCCGACTGGACCACCGGCCCCCTCGACCTCCGCACCCTCCTCCTCATCGTCCCCACCCGCCACGCCGGCCGCCGCCTCCGC
>DYRR01000225.1 GCA_020718605.1 Chthoniobacter flavus
CCCGGAGATTGTGGGCTTTCAGGCGCGCGGCAAAATCCCGGTCCGCGGCTTCGATTTCCAATTGAAGCTGGCCGGTCGAGATGGAGCAGGCTCCGAAGGTGGCGCTGGTTTGTCGCACCAGATTGTCGTCGCTCACGACGGTGAGATCATGAATGGACCCGTATTTTGCCACCAACCGCTCAATCACCTGGTCCGCCGTCTGACCCGAAGCGGAATAAAAAATCTGAACGCCCTCCGGAGCCGTCACATCGGCATCCGGACGTTCTCCCTGCCCGTCGAAGACCACAACGATCCGGACGCCGGAGGCATCCCCGAATCGGGTGAGGATGGTCACGAGTTCGTTGCGGGCCAGAGCGTTGCGCCGGGCGTGCAACGTCCGCAGCGAGGGCCACGCAAAAATGACGCTATGGCCGTCGATGAGATAATACCGCGCTTTCATTGCGCGCACCGGAAACGATCAGTTGGCCGGAGTGGCCGCCACGGGTTTGACAGAGCGGATCACGATGCGTTCGCGGGGGTAATCGTTGGTGTCGGTGGCTTTGTTGCTGATCTCCTGCAGGACATCCAGACCTTCGATGACGCGCCCAAAGACGGTGTCGGTGCCATCCAACTGGGGGGCGGCCTTGAGGGTGACATAGAACTGGCTGCCATTGGATACCTTGGCGGGATTGATCTTGTCGGGCAGGCTCGCCATGGCGACCGAGCCGGTGAGGTGTTTGAGGCGGATCTCGGCGGGGATGGTGTATCCCGGTCCCCCGGTGCCGACGCGACTGCGGTCCTTGCCGCGGCTCTGCGGATCTCCCGCCTGCACGAGGTAGCCCGGAAGTGCCCGATGAAATGCGATGCCCTTGTAAAATTTCTTGCGGGCCAGTTTTTTGAAATTCTCAACCGTGAGCGGCGCCTCCGCTCCATTGAGTTCGATAACCACGCGGCGGAGTGCCTTTTCCTTTCCAAAACGGATTTCCATGGCCATGAGATCCTGTGCCTGGAGAGCGGCAGGGGCGGCGACAAAGCAGAAAAGCAGGACAAGGAACAGTTTTTTCATGAAATGGGATTGGCGGGTTGGTCGGTGGCGGATTGGGCGTCTGGAAGTGCGCGGACTTGCACAGGCACGCCCGGCGCATCGCGATTGGTCCCGGCAATCAAATGCGTACCGGGAGCACTCCAGTCACGCTTCACATACCCAAGTGCCAGCCATTTGTCCAAATCAAAACTCCATGCCGCACTGGTGGTGCTTCCCACCGCGGATCCGTCGGTGGCGGTCAGAATGTCTCCGGGATGCAGCGGAGCCTCCGACAGCAGATGCACCAGCAGGCGGTTCACGCGTCCGACACTCTCGATGCGTGAAACCACTTCCTGTCCGACATAACAGCCCTTGTGAAAATCCACCGACGTCCGGTCCAGACCGGCCTCGGCGGGAAATACCGATTCATCCAGCTCGCTTCCCCAGGCGGGGATCCCCGCGCCGACCCGGATGGTTTCCACACACTCGCGGGATAGGAACAACGATGGATGGTCCTGAACAAACGCCCCGGCCACGGATCGGGGAAGCAGCACATCCAGACCGGGCCTTCCCAATCGGGCGGCTCCGGCCACATGAACGGCCACCCCGGCAAGCCCGGAAGGGACGGATGGCACGCCATCCAATGGCGACAGGAAATGCAACAACGCGAGCGAATCCGTCTCATCGGCAAGTTCCGCATCGTCCGCAATAAGATAGCGTCCGAGCCGCGCACCCAACTCCGCACGGACGCCGCCGGGACCATCGATCCAGAAGGATCCGTCTCCGCCCGCTCCCACAAACACATCGGCCACAAGTTTGCCCTTCACTGTGGGCACACAGGCATGGATTTTTTGCGCCGGATCGGACGGTGGCACGCGGGTGATCTGGCCGTTGAGATAACGGGCGGCATCCGGGCCCGACAGGCGAAAAATGCAACACCCCGGGATATCGATCCATCCGCCCCGGATCCGCGCGGCATTCCATTCCTCCCAAAGGATCGTATGCGCCCGAATCATTACGATCCTCCGGAGGATATACAAAAACGGGGGGGATTGTGCGGCGGGCGATCCCGCTCCTCCCGAAGCGGGCTACAGGCTGCTTCGTAGCTCTGCGCGGGA
>DYRR01000226.1 GCA_020718605.1 Chthoniobacter flavus
GGGGCAGACCAACCTGACCTCGGATACCGGTTCGCTGGTCATCACCAACGCGGGGCCCTTCGAGGACTTTAAGGTATTTCGGATCAAGGTCCGGATTCCATAGAGAAAACCGCCGCTGGCGCAGAGGGCGGCCGTCTCGTTCTAATCCCGAAAACCGGAGTTGAAGAGACCGCAGATTACGGATAGACGAACAAACATCAAGGGTCTGACCGGTATGAACTGCTGAACAGATGGATTCGGCACTTCATCTTTGCATCTGGTTCCCCATCCGCCTTCGGGTTGAACGGCGAGGGGGGGGCGGAAAAAGTTCCAAGCTACTTTTTCCAACGATTGGAAAACGGCTCAAAAAAAGTTCCAACGAGGTTTTTCCAACGATTGGAATTTTTTGGGGCGGGGCGCTGCGGGGGGTTACCCGGCGTTGGGGTCGCGGGCCTTGATGTAGGCCAGCAGTTCCTTGGCGAGATCCGTGTAGGCGACAATCCTCCCGTAATCGAGGTCGACGTTGTTGAGGTATTGCAGGATCAGGGCGTCGCCGATGCGGGCATAAGGGAGAATGCCGGCGAAGAAGAAGCCCAGCTTTTCAACGTCCGCAGCGAGCGCATAAGTTGCCGGGTCTTCCAGACTCAGGAACAGGTTGATGCTGGCGATCTGCTGCACGCAGAACTGTCGCAGGAGCTTTTTCACGGCGGGCACGGCATCCGCCCCGCACTGCCGGATGTAGATCTCGGCGCAGCTCTCGGACGTGTTCACCCCGGTGAGCACGGCCGATTCCCCCGCCGGCGCGGGTGCGGAGGGGGGCGGCGTCAGATACTCATGCTCCGGCGCGCCGATATTCCGGTAGAGCTTTTCGATCATGGCCCGGTGTTGGGGCGGGGCATAGAGCTGCCGCTTTTCCGGCGCGCCGATGTACGTGTAGTCGAGCACCACGCTGATGCGCTGCGAGCCCGTCTCCGGAATGCCCCTGAACTTCCAGGAGGAGGGGCTGGTGGCCAGCAGGATGCCGCAGTCGTTGAGCTGGAACCGCGCGTTGGCTTTCTGGGTGAACTCGTGGTTGGTCACCGCATAGGCATAGAATCCGCGCAGCTCGCGGGGCTTCGGGCACTTCAGCAGATAATCGATCATCCGCTTGAACGCCCCCTGCCCGCGGTATTCCACGTTGACGAACACAAAGGTCAACTCGGCGATGCGATCCTCCGGATAGGGATAGACCAGCGCCGAATGGCCCATGAAGACATTGTCCTTGGTGACCGCCACCGCCGAAATCATCTCGCCCGATCTGTTCATCTCCACCAGGCGCTCGGGATAGTAGATGTGGTCATCGAAGAAGCTGTAGCCGTGCGACAGGAACGCGCACCGGGAAACCTGGATGGCTTCCCGCGGATCCAGCCCGCGCACGGTGTAGTCGATCTTGTCCTGGATGACCGCGGTTTCGGCCTCCACCCGGGGGTGCTCCTCGGCCAGCGCCGCCGGATCCTTGCGGTATTTGACGAGGTGGGTCTCTTTGCCCTCGGGGCCTAGGTTGTGGAACGTCACCTCATCCATCAGGTGCCGCATCAGGTAGGTCCCCAGGCCGCGCGCCGAGGGATCCTCCCTCAAGGTTTCGGAATGATAGGCGGCGATTTGCGTCGGATCGAACGGGATGCCCCGCTCCTTGATGACGATCCTCATCCCGGCGGGCAGCGGCTCGCACACGATGTCGAAGTGGCTGTTCTCCTCCACGTCGTAGGCGTGTTTCATGACATTCGTCACGGCCTCTTCGATCGCCACCTCGAGGGCCATGAACTCCGGCTCCGTGAATCCGAATCGCCGGGCGGCCTCGACCACGAAACGCTGGGCGTTCAGGAGATAGGAGAGGTCATTCGGCAACGTCAGCTTCAGCGATGCGTTCTGATTCATGGCGGGCCCTTTCAGCGGACAAGGGTCAGGAAACGTTCCAAGGAGTTTATTCCAACGATCGGAAATCGGCCCCAAAAAATTTCCAACGAGGTATTTCCAAGGAGGTTTTTCCAACGAGGGGAACGTTATGGACCGCGCGGGGCGGGCGCGGTTATCCGGCGTGGGCGTCGAGGACGCGGCGGACTTCGGCGGCGAGGGTGTCGCGGGT
>DYRR01000090.1 GCA_020718605.1 Chthoniobacter flavus
AAGGGTCTGAAAGATTACACCTACCTGAGTTTCCCGGAGAAGTAGGATCAATCCACCACCATCCGCCACGTCATGAGGGTCTCGAGGAACTTGGCGCGGATTCCCGCGAAATCTTCGCGATCGGCCTGGATCCGGATTTCGAGCTGGGTCTCGGCATTGAGCGTCCAGAAAAACAGGGCGTGGATGCGGCGCACCCCGTAGAAGTTGAACTCCCGGCTGATCTGGAACGTATCCCATCCGTTCACCGGCATGAAGTTCCACTCCTCGACCGGCGGCTGGATGTCGGTGGCTTTCTTGGGCACTTCCGGGGCGGCAAGCACCCGGTAGCGGTCCAGGTCGTCCTCGATCATGGAGAAATCCTGGATTGTGGAGTTGCGGACACGGATGGCGGCGGCCTTGGCGAATGTCGGTGTGAACACTAATTCGGAAGCATCGCCCGACACCTCAAAGTTGCGCGGCGAGGTGAGATCGTACGGCACCTCGCCCAGTTTGAAACGCAGCATCTTGACCTTCATCCCGTCGAATTCAGTTTCGAGCCGCTCCGGCACCAGATCCAAAGGCTGGACTGCCTCGGCAGGAGAGGGCACCAAGAGCATCAGGAGAACTCCGATCCAGGCGCGGACGAGGTGACATGTCTTATGGAGGGGTGCCTCTCCGAAAGTTGCAAAGACGTTGCTTGAGGATCGGAGCGCGGGCATCCTACCCGCATTTTTTAACAAGCGGGCGGGACGCCCACGCTCCTTTGGCTTGCAACTTTCGGAGGTGCGCTCCTGCTGGAGGGTCAGGCTCCCGCCCTGACCGGTTTGAGAGAAACAGGTCAGGCGGGGACGCTGACCCTCCATCGGACACGATGTTTGGAGGGACATCCTCCGGCATGTCCGGCGTGCGTCCCGCTCCTCCCGGAGCGGGCTACGAAGCAAGATCGGGCAGGGACCCTGCAAAGAGACAATGGGAGATGGGTTGGTTCGATTCATAGGAGATTGCCGGTGCCAGGGTCCGCTCAATTGTTGGCCAGGGTGCGGTAGAAACGCCCGCGCCGATACTCGGTGGATGCGAAGAATCCCGCAGGCTGCTGCGTCTCGAAAAGGGGATCGTAGTACCAGACACGCCGGGGCGGATTGTAGTAGCTTAAGCTAAAGTCGGCATAGCCCTGCTCGCTCTCGAACAGGGTGACGAGCGATCCGTAGTAGGTGAGCGAGTTGCCGCTCCAGTTTTCCAGGAAGCGCGGGAAATTGTGCATCCCGCCGCTTTGCTTGTCGTTGGGCGATCCCGTGCGCTGGGAGGAATCGGAGATCATCCAGCCCGAAAACACGGCGGCGTTCACCGTGCTCTTCGAGGCGTTGCGCGTGATGGTCTGGGTGGTCTTGACGCCCGTGGCGCTATAGACATCGACCGTGGTGCTGGTGGCGGTGAGTCCCGTGGCACCGTCAATGATGAGCTGCTCTTTTTCGCTATCCCAGCGGGTCTTGTTGTAGAAACTATTGGCGTCGTTCCATGAGTTGGAAAGGATGGAGACCGCGTCGCCCATGATCGCGGAGGGCACCCGCTTGTAGCGCTGAGTGGAATTGGCGCTGAGCGTGGTGCCGTTGTATTTGTCGTTGGTCGGGATCACGGTGCTTCCGATGCTGCGGTTGGTGGCCACATCGGTGGCCACCGCGCCCCCGGTATTGAAGTCGCCCTGCACATAGACGGGATTTTCGCTCACAATCACCAACCCGTCGGAATCGTTCGTGTCGGAGTTGACATTCTTTGGAAGCTCCCGGGCATTCTTGATGCGCACGCCGCCGATCGTGTTGTACACACTACTCGTGCGGGAAATGGCGTTCCCGTTGGCGTCGTAGCCCTGGCCCTGATTCACCGTCGGGCGGTTGATCTCGCTCACGTAAAGAATGGGCGCGTAGAAGCCGGTGCCCGATTTGTCGTAAAACTCCGTCTTGAGCGCGCCGATATCGACATTCACCGCCTCCACAAACCGGTGCTCGCGGGCATCGTAAAACTTGGTCGCCGCAGTGGTGCCGCCGGTGGTGGTGGTGGTGCTGATGCCTTTGAGAACGGCGGTCTTCACGGTGTCGCTAACTGCGGAGTTAGACTTGGTCAGCACCTGCACCGCGTCGATATTGGCGGCATCGGTGATGGGTTTGTCGGGCTGGGCGATGAGGGAACGGTCGATGAGGATTTTGAGGTCCGCCTGGTTGTAGAGCCGACGATCCTCGATGTCCTGGACCGTCGAGTCGCCGGAATTCGGACGCTCGATCAGTTCGCGATAGCTCTGGGCGTTGATGTTGTCGCTGTCGAAGATGAGGCTGGTGTCGCGACCGAACGCCTCGAGCGGGGCGGACACGGAAAGAAGACGCGCCTTTTCGGTGTCACTGGTGGTGCCGGGTGCCCCATAGACGGGCAGGGTGCGTCCGGAGACTCCCTCATTGGCAATCAACTCGGGAGATCCCGCCTCCGCATACCCATCGACATAGGACACATAGTCCCACAGGCGCAGGCCGCTGCCGCCGCCGCCGAGGAGATACATGGTGCCTTCGTTGCTGTGGATCTTTCCCACCACGTCCATATTGGGTCCGGGATGCAGCTCAAATTTTTTCTGCGCAAACATCATGAACGAGAAAAACGGGTTATCATTGCGCTCGAAGACGCGCTGAACAACGGCCCGCTGTCCGGCCCGCACGGCGGTGACGATCGCCAGATAGCTGCGCTGGCGGACGCGCCGGGTCGTCGGGCCGGAGGAAAAGGTCCAACGCTTGGTGGCGATAGCATTGGCTATGACAGTGCCATTCTCATCCCTGAAAGGCGCACCGTTGCCATCCAGTGCCTCGACGGATGCCGTCAGGGTGTACCCCGCCAGTCCCGGATGCAGCGTGGTCCACTGCGAAGTGGTGGGCACGACGGACGATGCGGATAGCTGGGCGTTGGTGGGATCGATCGTCACGGAGGTGAGTGTGCGCCAGTTGTCGAAAAGCACTTCGATGGCACTCTCGGCCGCAGTCTGGGCTTCCGCGTTGTTGTTGTTGCGCCCGCCAATGCGTCCCACATGGGAGGTGAGCGTCGCCGAGACGCCGATGATGGTGGCCACCACCGTGAGGGTGATGAGGGCGATCACAAAGACGCTGCCCGAGCGGGAGTGGAGTGGAGTTTTCATGGGTGTATCCTTTCGTTTTATTGTTGCTGGCTAAAATCCGGCGGCTTTATAGGCCACTATCGCATCAACCATGTAGGCACTGTTGAAGCGCGCGATCCGGTTGGAATAGGTCCGATCCCGGAGCGGCAATACCAAGTCCACCATCCGACGACTCACCTCACCCGTGGCGGTGGGATAGGTCTGGAACGAAAACGGAACCACACGCGGCGTGGTGCCCGTGGCCATGCGCTGGAAATCCAGTTGGCTCACCAGCAGCGTCGAGACGCTAGTGTTGGTGGCGTTTGGGAATTGCCGAAGTTGGGCGGATAGATTGTCCGAAGCGGCCACCACCCGATAGCTGATATCGCGGGCAATAACAGCACTGGTGTTAGATACGGTCACATTGCCCATGCCCGCCGCGAAAGAACCCGGAAAGGTGAGCGTCCATTGGGTCGAGTTGCCCGAACCCGACAGCGACACGCTGGAAATACGATACTTGGTCATGTTGGAGTCGATCTCCATCGCGTTCTGGTTGATGTTGCTAAAGGAAGGGTTGGCCTTCACAAACAGCAAATCACCCACCTGCGGTGCCTCGTTTGGCAAATACTCAGCGCGCGTTGCCCTGAGAACCATGACAAAGGAAGATCCCGCGAGGTTCACCGTGGTTCCGCTGAATTGCAGAGACTCGTTCACCACCCGGCGGACCCGGATTCCCATTGCATTGAGGGAGTTCTGATCCGAAAGCACCGTTCCATTTCCGTCAAGGAGTATCGGGCGGCAAATGGACTGTTCGATATCTACCGCGATGTGGTTCAATGCCTTGGAGGCAGCACTGTGGGAGACATTGATCGAGGAATTGCGTGCAAACAATCGCGCTCCGAGATCTGCCACCGTATAAACAATACCCCCGGCCAGACCCAAGATCATGGTGCTCACCATCATCTCGACGAGGGTGAATCCCCGCGTCCGGCGGCCCGGAGTGCGGAGGACGGTGCGGAAGTTGAGGAATGGAGGTTTCATCAGATGGAGTCAGGTGCCCGGATGCCCACCAGTTCGATGGTGTAATTTCTGCCACGCTCGGTCCACGCCACCCGAGAAGTGATGCGGACCATGCCCACAGAGCCCGCCACCGCCTCCGTGAGAGAGGTGTGGGTGCCCGTGATGATTGCCATCTCGCGATTGGCACCGAAAAGACGGGAAAGGGTCTGGGTTCCGGTGGCGGCTCCGGTCCCCGCCAAGGTCACAGTCTGGGTGCGGGTGCCGGGACGGATGATGTCGCGGTTGGACGCCCGCGCCACGCCGTCTTCCAGGGCGTACGGCGTCGCCAAAAACTCTCGCACGTTGCTCTCCGCAATCGCGCGAGCGGCCGTCACGGTTCGATTGTGGGAGGCGTTGGCATTCAACGCATTCATGGACGACACCACGGCAAGCATCGCCACAAGGACAATCCCCAAGCCAACCATCAACTCCACGAGGGAAAATCCGGCCCGAAGACGCACCCGCAAGGGTCCGCCACCGCCGGGGGCACAAAGCACTGGAGAAGGCAATTTCATGCGGAAAAGATATAATCCACCCTGTAATTAAAGCAAGTTTCATGCCGCAACACCACCTCATTGTGGCCGGAGCGGAGGCTCCGAATCATTACGATCCTCCGGGAGGATATACAGAAACAGGGGGATTGTGCGGCGGGCGATCCCGCTCCTCCCGGAGCGGGCTACAGACTGCTTCGTGGCTGCTTCGTGGCTGCTTCGTGGCCCTGCGCGGGAGCGCAGGGATTTTTCAATGCACGATCATTTCCGGCGGATCAAAGACAGGGCTTGCGTTCCGTGCGGGTTTTCCATTATCACACATGCACATGAAAAAAATCGAGGCCATCATCAAACCCTTCAAGATGGAGGATGTCAAAGAAGCACTCAATGAAATCGGCGTGGAAGGCATGACCGTCACCGAGGTCAAAGGATTCGGACGCCAGAAGGGTCACACCGAGATTTATCGCGGCAGCGAGTACACGGTGGATTTCCTCCCCAAGGTGAAGGTCGAAGTGGTGCTCACGGATGATCTCGTCGAGAAGGCCATCCGGGCGATCATCGATTCCGCCAAAACCGGCAAGATCGGGGACGGCAAGGTTTTTGTGCTTCCCGTGGAGGAAGTGGTCCGCATCCGGACCGATGAACGCGGAGAAAAAGCGGTCTGACGCGGTCTGCGCCCCCATGGATATCGCGGGCGCGGTTTTCCGATTCTTTCCCCTGATTCCTTTTCCGTCATGGAATGGTGGCAATCGCTGATTCTGGGTCTTGTTGAGGGAATCACGGAATATCTCCCGGTCAGTTCCACGGGACATCTGCTGCTCACGCAGCGAGCGCTGGGCATTCCGGAATCCGACGCGGCAAACGCTTTCGCCATCTGCATCCAGGCCGGGGCGATCGTGGCGGTGCTGGGATTGTATCGGGCGCGGGTGGCCCAAATGGTGCGCGGACTTTTGGGAAACAACATCGAGGGGCGCAATCTTGCCTTTGCGATGGTGGCCGCCTTTCTGCCCGCCGCAGTCATCGGTTTCCTGGCGGGAGACTGGGTGCATGAGAATCTTTTCGGCGGCGAACGCTGGGGTCTGTGGCCGGTGGTGGCGGCGTGGTTTGCGGGCGGAGTCGCGATCCTGGCCGTCTCGGCGTTCCGCAAACGCCGGGCGCCCGGCAGCGGACTCTCTCTGGAGAATCTCACGGTGCGCATGGCGCTCGTGATCGGTCTCTGCCAGTGCGTGGCGATGTGGCCCGGAGTGAGCCGCAGCCTGGTCACCATCGTGGGCGGCGTGCTCGCCGGACTCGCGCTCCCGGCCGCCGTGGAGTTCAGTTTTCTGCTGGGCGTGCTCACGCTGGGCGCCGCCACCTGCTACGACGCCCTCAAACACGGCCGCGAAATGCTCGATCTGTACGGCGCGTTTCCGCTGCTCATCGGGTTCGTGGCCGCGTGGGCTTCCGCCGTTCTGGCCGTGCGCTGGATGGTGGGCTATCTGAACCGTCACGGCATGGGCGTCTTCGGATGGTATCGCATCGCGCTTGCCTGCGCCGTGGCCCTGCTGCTGTGGAAAGGATTTCTCCAGCCCGTTCCCATCCCATGAACCAGCAAACCATCAACCCCGATCTGCAGGGATGTTTCCTCTGCGAAGATGTCCGGCAGGAAGTGAACGGAATGCATACCCTGGTGGGTGTGCTCAATGCCATCCCCGCCCCCATGGTGCCCATCGGGATCATGAAACTCTGTCTCTGGTCGCGCTGGTGCTCGGGCATGGGCGAATTTGTGCAAACCTCGCGCATTCTGTCCCCGGACGAAGTCACGGTGGTGGCGGAGAGCGAGGTGCGTTTCCGCCTTCAGGAGATGGAAACCCATGCGACTAATGTCCACTTTTTCACCGGCATCCAACTCCGGGAATTCGGGCTGCATCATGTGGAAGTTCAACTCGACGGGGATCTCCGCCTGCGCTTCCCCCTGCCCGTCGTGCGCGTGAATCCCCCGCAGTCGTGAGCGCGGGGCGATCCCGCTTCCTCCCGGAGCGGGCTACAGGCTGCTTCGTGGCCCTGCACGGGAGCGCAGGGACTGCCGTGCGTATTGATTGCGAATTTTCGACAACGCCAACATCGGACTTGCCCGCCGGGGGTTTCGGGAGGATTGTCACGCTTCGCCGGATTCCCGGCTGTTTCCCAATCCACCGCTCATGAAGAAATTTATCCTCATCATCCTCCTGCTCTCCGTGGCGGGTGCCGGATGGTGGTTCTACCGCAAACCGCTGCCCGGATCGGAAGGGCAACGCCCGCAACGCGGCCTGGAATCCTTCACTCCCGACACCGCGACCGCCGAACGCCGGGATCTGGAGTTCACGATCGATCTCTCGGGCGACATCATCCCCGTCTCGGAAGTGGACATCAAACCCGAGGTGGGAGGAAAAATCAAGAAGCTGCATGTGGACGCCGGGGACACCGTCCGCCGCGGCGATTTGCTGGTGGAGATCGACGACACCGACCTGCTCACGGAAAAGGAAACCGCCTCGACCGAAGTCGCCGGTGCTCGGCTGGCCATGGAAAAAGAGAGACGCAACTTCGACCGCGCTGCGGGACTCTTCGAGGCCCGGCTCATCAGCCGCGAGGCCTTTGACAATGCCAAGTCCGTCCTGGAAATCGCGGAAAACGCGTTGCTCAAAAGTGGCAGCCGCCTCAAGAGCACGGAGGAGCGCCTCCGGAAAACCCTGGTCCCGGCCCCCTCGGACGGCACGGTGCTTGAGTGCAACGTGCAGGAAGGGCAGGTGGTCGTGGCCGCCGCCAGCGTCAATTCCGGCACCCTGCTCATGAACCTGGCCGATCTCTCCAGTCTCATCATCCAAACCCACATCAACCAGGTCGATATCGCCCACATCAAGGAGGGCATGGGCGTCCGCTTCCGCTCCGATGCGCTGGAAGCCCGGGACATGCAGGCCACCATCCGCTTCATCGCGCCCGTCGCCACTTTGAAAAGCAACGTGAAGGGATTCCAGGTCGAAGCGCTCATCAAAGATCCCAACCCCGCATTGCGGCCCGGAATGACGGTGGTGATGACCGCCGTGGCCGGGCGCGCCGAGAACGCCGTCACCGTGCCCATATCCGCCGTGTTCAATGATCCCGACAAGGGTCGGATCGTGTACGTGAACCACAACGATTCCCCCCAAAAACGCGCGGTCGATGTCGGCCTCACCAATATCGAATTCGCCGAGATCCGCTCGGGCGTGGAGCCCGGCGAGGAAGTGCTCCTCTCGCCCCCCGGAGCCCCCCGCGCACCCGGACGCAGCTAATGCCGCTCGTTTCCCTGCAGAACGTCCATAAAATCTACCGGATCGCCGACCAGGAAATCCGGGCGCTCGACGGGGTTTCCTTCGAATTGGAAGCCGGGGAGTTCGCCGCGATCACGGGTCCCAGCGGCAGCGGGAAATCCACGCTCATGCATCTGCTCGGATGTCTGGACACCCCGACCACGGGCCGGATCGTGCTCGACGGCATCGATGTGAGCCAGGCCGACTCGGACCGTCTCTCACACATCCGCAACCGCAAAATCGGATTTGTATTTCAATCCTTCAATCTCCTGCCGCGACTTAATGTCCTGCAAAATGTGGAATTGCCGATGATCTACTCGGGTGTCTCCGCGCGGGAACGGCACCAGCGCGCCGCCGAGGCGGTGGAACTGGTCGGGCTTTCCGACCGCGTTCAAAACCGCCCGCTCCAGCTCAGCGGCGGCCAGTGCCAGAGAGTCGCCATCGCCCGGGCACTGGTGAATCACCCGCCCATTCTGCTCGCCGACGAGCCCACCGGCAATCTGGATTCCAAGACCGGCGCGGACATCCTTGCCCTCTTCCACGATCTCAACCGCCAGGGCCGCACCATCATTCTCGTCACGCACGACGCCCAGATCGCCGCCCATGCACGGTTCCAGATCGAGATCCACGACGGACGGGCCGCCACCCGCCGCACTCCCCATCCGGTTTCATGAATCTTCTCGTCGGTCTTCTCATCGGGCTCAAAGAAATTCGGGCCCACAAATTCCGCAGTTTCCTCACGATGCTGGGGGTCATTCTCGGGGTGGCCAGCCTGCTTTCCATGTTTGGGCTCACTGCGGGCATGACCAAGGGCATGCGCGACACTCTCAAATCCGTGGGCGGCGTCGAACAGGTGCGGGTGGTCCAGAAAGAGGTGTCGCAGGATCTGCTCCCGCTCAGGGATGTCTCGCCCGGACGCACGCTCGTGGACGCCATGGCCATCAAAAAAGGATCGGTCCTCATTTCGCATGTCTCACCCGAGGTGAACCTCGGGGGCGCAACCGTGTCGCGAGGCGCACACACCGCGCGGATTCCGGTGGTCGGCGCCACGGAGGATTTTCTCACGGTGAACATCCACGAGGTCGCCGCCGGACGTTTCCTCTCCGCTCTCGACGGCGAGCGTGCCCAGCGGGTTGCGGTGATCGGACGCGAAGTGGTGCGGGAACTGTGGCCCGAGGATCCGGAGTCAAATCCCCTGGGCCAGACCGTTCTGATCAATGGGCGCCCCTTCACGGTCGTGGGAATTTTCAATTTCTATGAACGCGAGGCAGACCGCCGGCGGCGGGAGATCGCCCGCAGCGAAGGCCGGACGCCGTCTAAATCCACTCGGGATGGTTGGGGAATGTATCGCCGAAAAAACCAGACCGTGGCGATTCCCCTGCGCACGCTTTTTGTGGAATTCAAAAGCGGCGTGCTCGGACCGCAGAATGAAGATCAGGGACCCGACCACCGCCTCACCGATCTCGTGCTGAAGGTGGGGGACACCGACCGCTTCGAGGAGGCCCTGTCACAGGTGGCCAACATTCTCAACTTCACCCACCGGGGCATCGACGACTTCGGATTCGACACCCGGGAGGACTGGTTCGACCGCATTGAGTCCAGCGCCCGGGCCGCGCGCATCAGCGGCGGTCTCATCGCCAGCATCAGCCTGCTGGTCGGCGGCATCGGCATCACCAACATCATGCTGGCATCCATCTCGGAACGCGTGCGGGAGATCGGAGTGAGGCGCGCCGTCGGAGCGCGCCAGCGCGATATTTTTGCCCAGATCCTGGTCGAAAGCACCGTCATCGGATTCATCGGCGGCCTGCTCGGGCTCGCATTTTCCGTGGTGCTCCTGCGGCTGCTGGTGATGATCTCTCCTGCGGAGAATGCGCCCTTCGTCGAGCCCGGCGCGGTTCTCATCAGCTTCGGATTCGCCGTGGTCGTGGGCGTGGTTTCCGGCATCTACCCCGCCTGGCGCGCGTCCACCCTCGACCCGATCCAGGCACTCCGCTACGAGTGACCGGGCGCCACCGCCACATAAACGGCCCTGCGGATTGACTCCGACCCGGCCTCCGTGTAGGGCGTGGGCATGCAGGATTATTACTGGATCCTCACCTTCCTGTTGGCGACCGTCGGGTTGCTGGGGAGCGTGCTGCCCTTGCTGCCGGGTCCGGCACTCATCTTCGCCGCCGGGGCGCTGCACCGCATCCTGCATCCCGACGCCGGGGTGCCCGGCTGGGGCGCGCTCTCGGTGCTGGCTCTTTTGATGACCCTGGCGTATGCGGTGGATTTTCTGAGCGGTGCGGCGGGCGCCAAATATTTC
>DYRR01000227.1 GCA_020718605.1 Chthoniobacter flavus
TCGTTGCAAGTAGCTGCAGACAAGTTGGATGCCGTTCGTGCAACTTGTGGATTCCATGCCGAAGGCATGAAGGAGGATAGCCGGTGGTGGAGGGGAGCGGAACCACCGGACCCACAACCCACGCGACTCGCCCCGGCAGGGGCGGCGGATCGCTCGTGGTTGTCTTTCCCTCGCCAAACTTCCTCCGCCCCTGCCGGGGCGGGTTCCAGCGGGGGGTGAAATCCCGGTGGCTGGCACCACCGGCTATTATCCGATGTCCCTCCGGGACTGCTCGAGATTCCGGAATTCCCGAACGGCATTGTACTTAGGCTGACCAGATTGCACCGCGATATTCAGTCGAAACCAGGACCCATCAATGCTATCTTCCCGTTCATGACATGGACTCTGGTCACATTACTTGCGCTTTTTCTGCTGTGCTGGAGATGGGCGTATGTCCAGTGGATCCGCCCGGCCCGGCATTTCCGCCGCGAGGTCGCCCGCCTCGCCTCCGGGGACACGCGGCCTGTCGTGGCGGCTCCGGGCGCCCCGTTGTTCCGGGAAGCGTACAGGAATCTCAACCACCTGGCCGACCGTCTCCAGGAGGTGACCCTTCAAGCCACCCACGAGAGCCTCAATCTGCGCGCCATTCTCGGCAGCATGGTCGAAGGAGTGCTCATCGTGGACCGCTCCGGACGCATCCTGCTGGCCAATGACGCTCTGCTCGGCATGTTCCGCATCGAGGGGTCCATCGCCGATCGCTCCATGATGGAAGTCTTCCGGGATGTGGAAATCCGGCGGGCTCTTGAGGAGGCCTTGAAGGTCACCGAGCCGGTCGCCCTGTATTTTTCCAAGGAAATTTCCGGCGACTCGGGCCTCGAAACCCGGCACTATGAAATGAGCGCGGTGGAATTGAGACCCAATCCGCAGACGCTTCCCACGGGGGTGCTGGCCGTCATTCACGAAGTCACATCCACCCGGGTTTTGGAAAGTCTGCGGCGGGATCTGGTGGTGAATGTCTCCCACGAATTGCGCACACCGCTTTCGATCATCAAGGGCTATGTCGAAACGCTTCTGGACGGAGCGATCGATGATCCCAAGCTTGCCAGGCGTTTTCTCAAGATCATGCACAAACACGGCGAACGCCTGGACCTTCTCATTGCGGATCTCCTCACGCTCTCCCGGCTGGAGTCCGGCAATCCCCGTCTGCACCTCGAACCGGTCGATCTCACACGCTGCCTCCAGATCGTAACGGAACGCATGGAACTGCGTCTCAATGAGCGTGGAACCAAACTAACCATCGATTTTCCGCCCGACCTTCCCGAGGTGGAGGCGGACGTCCACCGTCTCGACCAAGTCTTCACCAATCTGCTCGACAACGCGATCAAGTACACCTCCAAAAGCGAAAGCCGCGTCACGGTCAGCGCCCGCCGGGAGAACGATACCGTGATAATCCGGATCGCGGACAATGGCCCGGGCGTGCCGCTTCAGGACCAGCCCCACCTGTTTGAGCGCTTTTATCGCGTCCAGAAAGACCGCAGCCGCGACGCCGGCGGCACCGGGCTCGGTCTGTCCATCGTCAAACACATCCTGCTGCTTCATCACGGATCCGTCTGGCTCGAAAGCCGCCCCGGCGAAGGAGCCGCGTTCCACTTCCGCCTCCCGATAACGCAGCCCTCCGAAGAACCCGCCCGGGTTTCCACACCCCGGCCGGGCCGCGTTGCCGATTCGCCGGATGCGGGAAGCTGACCCCACCCTCTCCATTGGCCCTGGCACAATCCGGTTGTCGAAAGGTTCACATGTTTTTGCGCTCAATGTGCGCGGGGATTCCGGCCTATGAGCCGTTGCTGGACGTCCGCAACATTCTGCCCAAGGCAAGCCCTACTTTTTGCGCTGGGCCACAGCATGGTTCATAAGCATTAACAGAATAGGCTTCAATTGGCGATTGCCGAGTGTTGAATTTTGATGGAATTTCCCATATGAATGCTGAAGGAGTTGCGTGAAACCATGATCTGGCTCAAGATCATTGACCGTAAGAATCTTGTGTCACGAAACGAGGCTGCGAGAGCTATTTCAGAGTGTAATGAGCTGATCGCGATTTTACCTACAAATGCCGCGCGCGG
>DYRR01000008.1 GCA_020718605.1 Chthoniobacter flavus
ACTCACGCAACCCGCCCCGCGCAGCCTGCGGCGGAAATTCTACGAAATGGCCGCTGCGGTGAAACTGGAGCGGCAGTGGACCAAGTCCGCGATCCTCGAGGCGTACCTGAACCGGCTCGACTACGGCAATCTGCGGGTCGGCATTGGATCCGCCAGCCGCTATTATTTCCGCAAACCGCCCTCGGATCTGAGTCCGGCCGAGGCGGCATTTCTCGCGGGACTGCCCAAAGCACCTAGCCGGCTGGATCCCCACAAAAACTTCGGGGGCGCGAGGGAACGGCAACTCTGGATCCTCGACGCCATGCGCGCGGAACACTGGCTGGATGAGGCTGCCCACATGCGGGCGGTTCGCGAGAAGCTGGATTTGTCGCCCCGCGAACGGGAGTATCAGGCACCTCTTTTTGTGGATTTGCTGCTCACCCGCAAGGGGCTGTTGCCGGGGATGGGCGGTCCGTTGCGGACCACACTGGATCTGGAACTCACGCGGGTTGCGGAGGAGACGCTCGCGGATCAACTTCGCCTTCTGCATGACCGCAATGTGACCTCCGGTGCGGTGGTGGTGATCGACAATCGTACGGGAGATGTGCTCGCCCTTGCGGGCCCGGGGGATTATTTCCAGCCTGGCACGGGGCAGGTGAACGGAGCATGGCGGCCCAGGTCGCCGGGGTCCGCGGTGAAACCCTTCACTTATCTGCTCGCACTGGAGCGCGGGGCGAATCCCTGCACGGTTGTGCCCGATGTGCCCACAGATTTTTCCACCCCCACCGGCATCTATCGGCCCAATAATTACAACCGCCGGTTTCACGGTCCTGTGAGCCTGCGGTTCGCGCTGGGCAACTCGCTCAATGTCGCCTCCCTCCGCACTCTGGAACTGGCCGGCGGACCCGAGGCCCTGCACCGGGCTCTGCGAACCTCGGGTATCACCACGCTGGGTCATCCGGCCTCGCACTACGGACCCGGACTCACTCTGGGCAATGGCGAGGTCCGCCTTCTCGAACTCACCAACGCCTATGCCACCCTCGCCCGCATGGGGGTGTTCCGACCGGTGCGCCTTGTCCTGCGGGATTCCGCCAATCTCGAACCCGCCCGGCATGTCTTCGGTGAAAAGGCCGCCCATGTGTTGGCCGACATGCTTTCCGACAACAGCGCACGGGCATCGGCCTTCGGTTTGCATTCGCATCTGGCCTTCGATTTTCCCGTGGCCTGCAAGACCGGCACCAGCTCCGATTATCGGGATAATTGGGCGCTGGGGTTCACTCCGGAATTCACGGTGGGCGTCTGGATCGGTAACATGGACGGATCGCCCATGCGGGAAATCACCGGGGTAACAGGCGCCGCTCCGGTGCTGCACACCGTGATGACCCGCCTCCATGAAAGCCACGGCACGTCATGGTATGCAAAGCCCGACGGCTTGATCGACGCGCCCATCCATCCGCTCACCGGCCGCTTGACTCAGGAAGGGCAACCCGGCGCACAAATGGAATCGTGTCTTTGGCCGCCTGAAGCTGCGCGCACCGGGGATTTCGATGCCGACGGACGCGTGGTCCTGCCGGGTCTCTATGCCGAATGGGTGGCCGGACCACAGAACCATCTCGGAAGTCTCGTGGTCTGTCCCGGGGATTCGGACGCGGTGAGAATCCTCCACCCGGCTCCCAATGCCGTCTATTATCTGGACCGCGATCTGCCGGAAGATTCCCGCCGAATCGCATTGCGGGCAGTCGGAGGGAAGGTCGAATGGACCTCGGAGACCATGCGATGTGTGAGGGAATCGGGTGGCGCCTGGGCTGTCATGAGCCTCGGACGGCATACGCTCACCGCCCGGGACACGGTCACCGGCCGGACGGACCGTGTTGAAATCGAAGTGCTGCCCTGGTGAGCCGCCTTTCCGTCCACATGCGTCACTGGGTGGTGACCGTCGTTCCGGTCGTTTCCTCGCCGGTGTCGTCTTCTGCTGTCTCTTCGGTGTATCCGCGCCTGGCAACCAGCTCTTCCATGTAGGTGGTGGCCTCCGAGACGGTCATCGATTCCCCATTCACATGCCGGGTGTCGCCGGAATCGAGTTCGGCTTTCATGTCGCTGTTGCCCGCAAACCCCTCGGTCTTGGCGTTTTCATCATCGGCAACCGCATCGCTGTCCGCCGCAAACGCCATGAACGTGCCGGTTAGTTTCTTTGCCAGAGGCATTTTCATTCCACCGCCGATATTAGTGGATTCCACATGAAACCCCGTAGCAAGCATTGAGGAAGTGGCATTGCCCGATCCGCCGGTGGCACCGATCACCGCCATTTTTTGCTTTCCTTTTTCGACAAGAATGAGGCTGCCGCTGTCCGTGCTGGTCGTGTAGAGCTTCTTGCCGGATCGAACTGCGGTGAGGATGAAAGTGCCGGTGCCCTCCGGGAGTTCGCAGATGAAATATCCGCCGTCGTAAAAGTCGTAATTGAGCGAGTTGCCAGTTTTCTTGAAATCCAGATCATAGATCGCAACCTGGGCCGTGGTGGTGGAAAACGACATCGCGACGAGAGCAAGCCAAAGGATTGTTTTCATGGTGGCTCCATACCTCCCTCCGCCATCGGCCAATGTCAAGGATTCACTGCCGCCTTCCGGAGGATCGCGGCGACCAGGCCGGGGATATCGTGTTTGGACGCCTCCACATCGGCCGTCCATCCCGCTTCCCTCAACGTGGCCGAGGTCACGGGACCGATGCTGGCGACTTTCATCGCGGGTGGGCGGGCCAGGTTGAGCGCGAGGAAATTGCGGACCGTCGAGGCGCTTGTGAATGCGATCCAATCCGCGCCCTCCGTTTCCAACCGGGCGCGGGCACCCGTGGGATCCTCCGTCTCGGGCATCGTGCGATAGGCCACCGCCACATCCACGATGGCACCCGCCGCAGACAGTTCCTGCGGGAGCGTGTCCCGCGCTTCTGCGGGGCGCACAATCAGGAAAGTTTCGTTCTCGATCCCCCCCTCCTTTTTGAGCGCCTTCACCAGCGCCTCGGCAACGAAGTCCTCGGGCTGGACATCGACCTTGAGATGAAAATCCCGCACACGCCGCGCCGTCGCGGGTCCGATCGCGGCGATCCTCACCCCGCCGATTTCGCGGGCGTCGTCATAGATTTTGTAAAAATATTCGAAGAACGCATCCACGCCATTCACGCTGGTGAACACGATCCATGCATAGGTATGGGAGTCCCTCACCAACCGGCCAAACTCCATCGGCTCGGGGGCAGGATCGATGCGGATGGTGGGCAGTTCGATCACATCCGCGCCAAGTCCAATCAGGGCATCGGAGAGTCCGCCCGATTGTTTGCGGGCACGGGTGACCACGATGCGCTGCCCCAGCAAAGGGCGGTGTTCGAACCACTGCAACGAATCGCGCAGAGTCACCACCTCCCCGATCACGGTCACGGCGGGCGACTGGAATCCGGCTTCCCGCACCCGGTCCGCAACGGTATCCAGAGTGGCACAGAGCGTTTGTTGGCGTCCGGTGGTGGCCCAGCGGATGAGCGCGACCGGCGTGCCGCCCGGCATCCCTTCGGAGACCAGCGCGGCGGCGATGGCACCGGCGCGTTCCACCCCCATCAGAATCACCTTGGTGCCATGGGTTTGTGCGATGTGCGCATAATCGAGAACCGGTTCGTCCTTGGAGGGATCCTCATGGCCGGTGAACACGGTGAACGCGGCACTCATCCCACGATGGGTGACCGGGATGCCGGCGTAGGCGGGTCCCGCGATGGCGGAGCTGATGCCCGGCACAATCTCAAAAGGCAGTTTCGCGGCGGCCAGGGCCAGTGCTTCCTCCCCTCCCCTTCCGAAGACAAAGGGATCGCCGCCCTTTAGCCGCACCACACGGTGTCCGGCCCGTGTTTCCTTTACCAGCAGGGCATTGACATCCTCCTGCGGGAGCGTATGCCGCCCGGCCGTTTTTCCGACGTAACGCACACGGGCGGAAGGAGATGCCCAACGGAGAATGCCGGGAGACACCAGATAATCGTAGAGCACAACATCCGCCTGTTCCAGGCATTCGCGTCCGCGCAGGGTGAGAAGTCCGGGATCGCCGGGACCGGCGCCGACCAGATAACAGATTCCTTTAGTTTTCATTGAGTATATTGAAAGCGGTGCGGGCAAGCGCGGCAGGTTCGCCGGCGAATCCCGAGACAAAGGCGCGGCGGGGAGACGCGGCGGAATCATGGAACCAGACCGCGTCAAGATCCAGGATGTCCACGTCCCGGATTGCCGCACGGACGCCCACCGGAAGATGACAGCCCCCACCGAGCAGTCGCAGGAGGGCGCGTTCGGCCGTCACCGCGAGCGCGGTGGGCGTGTGGTGAATCGCGGCCAGGCAGTGGGCGGTTCCGGGATCGGCGGCGCGGATCTGGACTGCGATGGCACCCTGCCCGGCGGCGGGCAGCATCCACGATCCCAGATCTTCGATGTGAAGCATTTGCACCGGGTCTTCGAGGAGACCCGGAAGCAAATCAAATCCCAGCCGATCCAGGCCGGCCCGGGCCAGAATCATCCCGTGCCAGGAAATCTCGGAGCGCAATTTGGAAAGACGGGTCCCGACATTTCCGCGCACCGGCACCACCCGCAGATCGGGACGCCGCGCCAGTGCCTGGAGACGGCGGCGTTCGCTGCTCGTCGCAACCACGGCGCCGGAGGGCAGTGCATCAAAGCCCCCGGATACCTTTCCCAGAAACAGATCCGAATCCGCCGCACGCGGCAACACAGCCCCCAGCGCGAGACCCAGCGGCATTTCGCCCGGCAAATCCTTGAGACTATGCACCGCAGCATCGATGCGCCCGTCGAACAGGGCCGCTTCGAGTTCCTTGGTAAAAAGGCCTTTGTCGAGTTTCTCACCCGAGGGAGTCGCGCCGGTGGCGAGATCCACATCCATGCGGTGATCCCCGGTGGTGCGGATCTTTTCGATGCGGATTTCGCATCCGGGATACGCGGTGCGCAATGCGGCGGCCACAAGATCCGTCTGAGCCAGGGCCAACGGACTGGCACGGGTGCCGAGTGTGAGCGGGGCGGGCTGACTGTTCATACGGTGCCCAATCCTCCGGAAGCCACGGGCCGCGCGGGAATGCCGCCCTGCACTGCGGCGCGGGTCCGCATCCATGCGGTGAATTCGTCCACGTGCCGATCGATGATCCGGCGGCAGACCTCAAGTTCCGCCTCCCGTTCGGACAACGACCGCGAGGCAATATCCCGGAGCGAATCGATGTCGTAGAGATAAACATTCTCCAGTTCGTTGACGGAAGGTTCGACATCGCGCGGCACGGCGAGATCGATAAGGAACAGCGGCCGGTCGTCCCTGCCGCGCATGCCGCGTTCGAGACGGGCCCGGTCCAGAATGGGATGGGGTGCGGAGGTCGAGGTGACGAGAATATCGAGGGACTTCAGGTGGGATGGCCAGTCCTCGAAGGACACCGCCTGTCCGCCCAGTTCACGGGCGAGTTCTTCGGCGCGTTCGAAGGATCGGTTGGAGACCAGCAGGGTGCCGGCACCCCGGCTCACGAGACTGCGGGCGGTGCGCTCCCCGGTGTCCCCCGCCCCCAACACCAGCACACGACAGGCTTCGAGGCTGCCGAAGATTTTCCCGGCAAGATCCGCCGCGACCGAGCCCACCGACACCGAACCCCGGTTGATCCCGGTGTGGGTGCGGACCTGTTTGGCGACCCGGAAGGCGCGCTGGAAAAACTTGTTGAGTCCGCCCGAGGTGGCGCCGGAACCCGCCGCCAGCGCATAGGCGCGCTTGATCTGGCCCAGGATCTCCGTCTCACCCAGAACCATCGAGTCCAGTCCGCAGGCCACCTGGAAAAGATGCCGCACGCTGTGGGGTGCATCGTAGCGGTAGATCGCGGCAAGATCCTCCCGGGAACTCCCATTCACCCCGCCGTGCTCGCGCAGAAAATGATCGAGCCCATGAAATCCCGAGACCAGCCTCTCGCCGGACGCGTAAAATTCCACCCGGTTGCAGGTGGACACGATCACCACCTCCCGCACGCCCTCGACTTCCTGGAACCGCTGCAGTGCCCGGTCCAGCGCGGGATCCGCAACCGCAAACCTCTCGCGGATTTCCACGGAAGCGGTGCGGTGACTAAGACCAAGGCAGACGATATTCATCCGAAAATCAGGTGGGCGGCCGGCTCAAGGGAGGTAGATGACCCCCAGCAGCGACACCAGGACGAGGACGAACGCCGCCACGGAAAAACGCGCCTGGCGTCCGGGGGACAAACCCCGGATTCTCCGGGCCAACACCATGCCGCCGTAGAGAAGCCAAACCGCGCCCGACCACCACAACTTGGCCGTTCCTTCGGGCATTCCCACCGCGAATCCGGCGATCAATCCCGCAGTAAGCAGCGTCCATCCCAGAAAAATGAGGCGGGCGTTGGCCGTGGCCAGATCGGCAATGGAGGGCATGTGATAGGAAACGGATCCCGGGTGGCGGGATTTGATTTGGCACTGTTGCACCAGATACATCACGCCTGCGACGGCGGCGAGCGCGAGGGCCCCGTAGGCGATCACCGAGAGTGCGCCGTGCATTTCCAGCCAGGGATCCGGCGGCGACGCGGGCCTCGATGCCGCGCGATCCAGCGGGAGAAGCAGCGAAGCAAGCAGCAGGCCGGACGCCACCGGGGAAGTGAATGCGCCCATGAGGGACAGGCGATAGGCCGCACCGACCACGAGATAGATCAGGACCAGCGCCCAACTCAAAAAGACGAGCACCTCGAAGAGGTTCGTGAGTGGACAACGCCCGATCTGGCGGCCTCTCTCGTAGAGAAACAATGTTTGCAGAAAAAATCCGCCGGCAATGAGGATGAAATTCAAGCGGTTCGGAAGAAACCGCCCCGCGCCAAACGCGTAGAGCGTGTAGCCGAAGCCCGCCAGAAAAAACAGCAGCGATACCGCCAGAACCAGACGTTCCATGGGAAGACAGGAATATTCCTATGGCTCCTCCGGCCATACAAAATCGAACGGATCCGAGATTCCCTCAAATTTCGGGTAGATAAAGCGCGCGGCGGTTCCCCGGTGCCGGGTGAGGCCCCGGACTTCCTTGAGGCCCAATTTTCCCAGAGTCCACAGCGATTGCTTGAAAAGGAGCGAGCCCAGGCCGCGGCTGCGATACTCCGCAAGCACACAGGGACCGGTGACCAGGTGATTGTCGGCATCCTGTGCCGGATCCAACAACGAGGTTCCGATGATGCGCAAGCCATGCCGCAACGTGACACACGGGATGGGATCCTCGTCGAAGGCTTCCTCCAATCGTCGGTCGAGAAACCCTTTGAGCGATTTGAGATGATGCACCCATTCACTGTCCAGACCGAAGGAGGTATGCGTCACCAGTATGGCGGTTTTGACCTCCTCCCGCTCGGGCATGCCGATGCTGAAGTGCTCGGGCACTTCGACGGGTTGGGAGGGTATTTTGCCCGCTTTCCACCGGAACTGTATCCATTCGCTTTCTCTCATGCCCACTGCAATACCGGTTCCCCCGGAAATGACAACCCCGATTTCCACTCCCAGCCTTTACATGAAGGCGATGTCCATGGTCTTCAGGCAATCGACAAAATGCTCCATCTGCTCGGATTTCTGCGTCATGGCATATTTGAGCGCGGAGCGCAGATGGCCCAGATCGGCCGTGTTGAACACCAGATCCATGCTGAATGCGAAGGCCTGCGGCGCATCGGCCGTGCGGAGATTGGGCCCGACCATCACAAAAAACTGCATCCTGCGCTGCTCCAGCGGTATCTGGAGGGCATCGAGATAAATCTGGTCGGCATCGAGACCGCCCGGGACGGAGACACTGGAAAACACCACGATGTCGTAGGCATGGGAGCGCAGCTTGATGATGGAGTCCTCGGTGGAGAATCCCAACTGGGCGTCATACCCGAGCTGTCCGAGGGCGTCGAGAATCTGCCGGGAATACGATTCCTCCTCGACGACGACGAGCGCACTCCGGTCGCCCACAAAAAAAGCCGGTGTGGATTGTCTGGGATTCATTGGGTGTATCGCTCGGTTTTGGCGGCCAGATCCAGACGCAGCCCCGTGCCGCCGGGTCCGCCCATCCCGCCGCGCGCTTTTTTGATTGTGTCGAGTGCGCGCATCACCACGCCGCGGCGGGTGGAGTAGAGCAGGGCGGTTTCCTCGGTGATCAGATCCGACTCATAGCCTTCCAGAACGGCCTGGTCGAACGTGCACCAGCCGTTCTGGCGGTTCACCTCGATGATGTTGTAAAAATTGCGCTCATCGGATTCCCCCTGCTCGACCACCTCGCGGGTGCGCAGATTGTTGCCCAATATTTCCATGAGAAGATGCCTGCCGCCGCCGACCCTCGGGGCGAGACGCTGGCTGACGACATAGCGGAGGGTGTCCGAGAGGCGTGCGCGGACATGCTGTTCCTCGCGCTGACTGAACATGCCGAGGATGCGGTTGATCGTCTGTCCCGCATCGATGGTATGGAGGGTGCTCAACACGAGGTGGCCGGTCTCTGCGGCGGTGAGGGCGATCTCGACCGTCTCCCGGTCGCGCATTTCGCCGACAAGAATCACCTTGGGCGCCTGGCGCAGGGCGGCGCGCAGCCCGTTGGCGTAGGTGTCGAAATCATGCCCCAGTTCGCGCTGGCTGAAGGTCGCCAGCAGGTGGGGGTGAACGTACTCCACGGGGTCCTCGAGCGTCACCACATGGACGGCCAGGCTTTCGTTGATGTGCTCCAGGACTGCGGCGAGCGTCGTCGTCTTGCCGCTGCCGGTCGCGCCGGTCACGAGCACCAGGCCGTTCCGTTCGCGGGAAATGTCCTTGAGAATTGGCGGCAGCCCCATCCGGTCGATCGTCGGGGCATCGGTCTGCAATTTGCGCATCACGACGGCGAAATGGCCGCGCTGCTTGAATACATTCACGCGGAAACGCAGATCGGAGTTGAGACTGTAGCTGCTGTCGCAGGCGCCGAGCATGCAGTATTCCTTGAGCAACCGGCGGCTGCCCCCGATGAGCGCGAGCGCGATCTGCTCGGTCTGGAACGGAGAAAGCGACTCCACGGCCGGATCGCCGAAGACGGGCTTGAGCACCCCGTCGGACTCCACCTGAAAGGGACGGCCCACCGTGAAGATGAAATCCGAGATGCCGTCATGGCTCCGGAGCATTGTTTCCAGGATGGCATCAAGTTCGGCGCGTCTCATGGGTTGTAAAAATCAATCTTCGAAATCGTCCGGCGGTTCCAGAAGAAACGGGCGGAATTTCTTTTTATCCTGCGCTTTTTCATACGCTTCCTGGGCCGAGATGGCGCCCTGCTGCAGGTAGGCCATGATCGAATCGTCCATGGGTTGGTTGCCCTTCTTCTTGCCGACCTGGATCATACCGGGGATCTGGTGGGTCTTTGCCTCGCGGATCAGGTTGCCGATGGCACTGTCGCAGACGAGGATCTCCATCGCGGCGACGCGGCCCGGCTTGTCCACCCGCTTGAACAGACTCTGGGCGATCACCCCCTTCATCGACTCCGAAAGCGTGGCGCGAATCTGGTTCTGCTGGTTGGTGGGAAACACGTCGATGATGCGGTCCACCGTCTTGGAGGCGCTCGAGGTGTGGAGTGTGCCGAAGACAAGGTGGCCGGTCGCGGCGGCGGTGAGCGCGAGTTCGATGGTCTCCAAATCGCGCATCTCACCCACGAGAATGATGTCGGGATCCTCGCGCAGCGCCCCGCGCAGGGCGGCGGCGAAGGATTTTGTGTGCGGCCCCACCTCGCGATGGTTCACCAGACACTGCTGGCTGCGGTGAACGAACTCGATGGGATCCTCGACCGTGATGATGTGGTCGTGGCGCTTGAGGTTGGCGTAGTCGATCATCGCGGCCAATGTTGTGGACTTGCCCGACCCCGTCGGTCCTGTCACCACCACGAGCCCCTTGTTGAGCATGGCGAATTTCTTGAGCACAGGCGGCATATTGAGGTCTTCAAGCGTGAGAACCCTGCTCGGAATGAGCCGGAACGCCGCCGCGATGCCCTGCCGTTCGGTGTAGAAATTCACGCGGAACCGCGCGTAGTCGGGAATCTCGTATCCGAAGTCCACATCGCCGGTTTCTTCGTAGATCTTCTGCTTCTGCTCGGGTGTGATCTCATAGACCAGGGAACGCAGTTCCTCGTCGGTGAGCGGTTCATGCTCGACCCGGATCAGCTCGCCGTTGATCCGCAGCATGGGGGGGTTGCCGCTGGCAAGATGGAGATCGGATGCCTTCTGCTCGAGCATTAGTCGGAAAAATAAATCGATTCGCGCCATGGTGTTTCCGTCGGAATATTGTGGGTGTTAAGAGCGAATCCGATGCCAACTGCCGCAAAAAAAGGATCCTGAGGGGTTCAACCACCGGTTCTGCGCGCTCCGAGATCCAGGACCGAGCGGATTTGAAAGAGCAATTTCTCTGGGGAATAGGGTTTGGGAATAAAGCCTTTCAGGCCCTTGGACAGCATCCGGCTGAGTTTGGCCTGATCGGCAAACCCGCTGCTGAGGACCACGCACGCCTTGGGATCCACCATGCGCATTTCATCGAAAAGCTCCCCGCCATCCATCACGGGCATGGCAAAATCCAGGATCACCAACCCCACATGACGGTGGATTCGCGAGAATACATGCTGCGCCTTCACCGGATCGGTGATCGCGATCACCCGGTAGCCGGCATCCGTAAGCATCATCTTGGCCAGCATGAGCACGGCATTTTCATCATCCACCATCAACACCAATTCATTGGGACCGGCGGGGTTGGCAATGGTGAACCCCATTTCGGCGGCGATATCGGCCGGGTTTTCGCTTCCATCGGAGGCCAACCCGGCCCCTGCGGCCGAACCGTCATGACGGGAATGCTCCCGGGAAACGACCCGGAGACTTCCGAACCCGTCCTTTCCCGAAGGTGCGGAATCGGAAGACATCCCAAGTTCCGCGTCGCGGACCCGCTGGAGCATCGAGGCCGTGAGCTTTGAGGCCCGCTCCACGCTCTGCACCGTGATGGCCAGATACTGCCGGATCTCGGGCACCTGCTGCGAGAGCCCTTCCATGCGGTAGTTGGAGGCGGAGATCTCCTGGAGGAGATTGTTCATCTCGTTCGCGCTCCGCTTGAGCCATTCGAGTTCCTCGCGGTTGAGCATGATGGATTGATTTTTGTGCGTTTCCGGACCGTATCCGGGCATTTGGGGGTGGTCAGGTTTCATCCCGTTTGCAGGCCCACCAAACGCAGCCTACAAACGTGAAAAAAATGATGGAAAACATTCCGGCGGTCAACATTGGCGGGACAAATGCCCGAACAACCCTCTCAAGTCAAACAGAATCGTTCCGACAATAGAATCGTTCCGCCCGTCACGGTTTACAGCCCCTATTTTCCAAGATTGATCAGACCGGCACCAATTCGATTTTCACCCGGCGTCCGAGGGCGGCCGCCGCCCGCGCCAGGGTTGCCAGCGTGACCGATGTGTTCGACGGGTCAAGCAGTCGGTCGAGCGCGGCGCGCGAGGTGTGCATTCGCTTCGCCATCGTCGTCTTTTTCATTTCTTTCTCCTCCATCAAATCGGCGATACGCAGCGCCATCGCGCGTTTGAGCGCGGCAGCCTGCACTTCTTCGGCGATCCCTTCCGCCTTCAAAAAGTCATCGAGCGTTGTCCCGTCGTGCGGATTTTTATTCTTTTTCTGCGTGTTGGTGGTCATTTTTTCTTCGCAAGGCCACAGCCTTGTCCTCGGTTGGTGTTTTTTGCGTCTTCTTGACTTGAGAGTACGGAGTTCTCGGACGGATCTCAAGCCTGAGTGTTGGCATTTTTGACGCGCAGTTGCGATGCCTCAAGTGAGAGTTCGACCCACTGCTCGGTAAGCGTCCGGAAGCGTTTGAAATTCTTCATTTCCCGACGGAGTTCGGCGAGGTTTTCCGGGCGGGCGTATTCGGAGCGGCCCCGCCCCCGGTGGGTGTAGCTGATCTGATAGAATGGACGATTTCTGGATTTCTTTCACACCTCGGCCGTGGATTTGCCAAAACTCACTTCACTTTGGACGACTCTGGTTTTGCACGTTCTCCGCCCACTGCTGCTCATTCATGGGGTTAGATTGGATTCGGAAGCCGCTCCCACTGGACGGGTGCTGCCAAGTAGGCCTCCAGTGCATAGGCGCACGGCAAATCGGATCTTCTGTGCGTTCATCGGCTTCCCTTCTCTTTTGCTTGCTCGTAGGCCGTGAGCATCCAGTGGCGCTTGTCATGCCCTTCGGCTCTTGTCAGCACGACCTTCCACCCGTCCGCTCTGAAGAGACCTCTGGAACGGCGAGGTAGTCGGAATCCGGCTGGGCGATCTGGCGGAACAGGGTCGGTTGCTTTGCCGGTCGGGAATGTCCGTGTTCAGCACGTCCCAAAACTGGGAGAGCAGCGGGCCGAGGTCCGACCCGTCCTCGCGCGTCCGCTCGACCAATGCCGTGAACATACCCGGAGCGTCAAAGATGCCGGTGTCGTCCGCGAACAGACAGAACAGCAACCGGACGAGATAACGCTCCAGTGCGTGGCCCTGATAGCCCGTGGCATCGAGGGCATCGTGGAGATTGGCGAGAAGCTGGGTCGCCTTGAGGTTTGCCGGGTCTTCCGGGTCGCTGCGCACCGCCTTTTCGCCACGCATGAACGCAAACCCACGGATGTGCCGGTGCAGATCGCGAAGGCCAAACTCCGTCACACGAAACGGGCGGCCATTGTCGAACAGCGGCAGGTCATTCTGCTCTTTCGGTGCGAGCGGGAAGAGAACGGGATGACCCCGATCATTGGAATTGACAGGCTCCCGACGCTCCCGCGCCGGGCCACGAGAAGAACCGCCATTACTTGCCCTCCGCTGGAGCGGTGATTTTTCGTTGTCAGCCATTCACGGCATGAAACAAATCCTTTCACGCCATGAAAGGATTCAAGAATCGATGGGCTGAGGATCGGCTCAAGGCCGGATTTCAATGGCATGCGCGCCTTCCAGGCGACATTTGCGAAACGAGGAAGCCGGCCCCCGCGTGGCATCGTGCTCTCCCCCGCATCCGTCCCGCTTTCGTTTGGGGAACACCTCTTTTCTCTTCCTCCCCACCCCTTCGCACCGGCCCTTGCGGAAGAGAAGCGGTGATTCCCGATGATGAGGTCGATCCCGCTCCTCCCGGAGCGAGCTACAGTCTGCTTCGTGGCCCTGTGCGGGAGCACAGGGACCCGCCGAGCGCACTGATTGGGGCTCTGCGGCTTGTCGCTCGGTCAGGGCGTCCGACGGAGCCGGGCGACTTCCTGCTCCAGTTTTTGGATTCGCAGCAACAGGCGCTCACCGGTTTTCCGCAAAGCCGGAGGAATCCCGGCGCACTCGGCGCAGTGGTGCCGGGTGGACGTCGCGCCCTTGAGCGGATACTCGAATCTGGTGCCGCAGGAACGGCAGGTGCGGATGCGTGTGGCGGGCTGGAGTTTGGCCATGGCGTCAGGATGGGGAAGCTCCCCCGTCGAGCAGGAGACGGCGTTCGCGGGAGCGGGTCTCGCCGATTGCGGTGACCCGGATGGCGGCCTCGTCGGTGACAGGGCACTCGCGCTCGCAAATGCCGCAACCGATGCACAGCGCGGGCTCGACGCAGGGCTGGCGCAGCGTGATGGGGGTGCCATCCCGCTTGGTGATCGTCACTTCGCGCGAGAAAATCGCCTTGGGTGACACGGGACAGACCTCCTCACACACGACGCATGGCGTCTCCATGCTCCAGGGCAGGCAGCGTCCGTGGTCATAGAACGCGGTGCCAAGCCGCACCGGTCCCCGGGCCGCAAACTCGCCCAACCCGTTCTTTTCCTCGATGGAAATCCGCTGGATCGCGCCGGTCGGGCACACCTGACCGCAGAGGGTGCAGTTCAGTTCGCAATAAC
Organism: Chthoniobacter flavus; assembly: GCA_020718605.1. Lineage (GTDB taxonomy): Bacteria > Verrucomicrobiota > Verrucomicrobiia > Chthoniobacterales > CAKUMP01 > DYRR01. The sequence goes on from DYRR01000008.1 coordinate 13,874, forward strand.
CGACCTTCATGTTGAGGATCGGTGTCCAGAACCCCTCGATGCCCGCCGCGAAGATCGCCGGTTGCAGGACGTTCGTCGGGCAGACCCGGATGCACTGGTCGCACTTGATGCAACGGTCCAGAAAATCCTTCTCCTCCACCGAGCCCGGCGGACGAATCACTTTCTTGCTGTAGTTCCGGTCCGAATCGCCGGAGGACCGCCCAAAGCCGAAGAACGCGCCCCCGAGCAGAGCTCCGAGAAATGCGCGGCGCGCTGGCACGGTCGGCATCGTGACTTCGTGGGCGGAGGGCGGCATGAATTTGAAGGAAAGCGCATCCTCCGGACAATCCTCAATGCAATTGAAGCACACAAAACACTCGCTCTTGCGAAGCTGGGTGTGGGGGTCGGACGCGCCCTCGCAGTTTTTCAGGCAAAGATCGCAGTCCACACATTTGGAGGGATTCCGCTCGATCCGCCAGAGGGCCGCCGAGGAGAGCGTCCCGAGAAACGCGCCCAGAGGACAGAGCACGCGGCAGAAAAAGCGCGGAATGAACACATTCATTCCCACCAGCACGAACAGGAGAAATCCGATCGCCCACGCCCCGGCATGGAAGTATTGGCGGACATAGACGCTGCCGGGAAGGATGAGATTGACCGCCGGAAGAATGGCGGTGCTCATGGATCGGTAGAAAAGACAAATGGGATCGAGGAGTCCGATCTGAAGGGTGCCGAAACATGCCGCCACGATCATCGCGACGAGAATGACGTATTTGACCTGGTAGATGCTGCGGTAGCGGTTGGACTCGATGCGAACCTGCTCCGCAGCGCGCCCTTTTCCAAAAAGCCATCCGATGAAATGATGCAGAATGCCGTAGGGACAGATCCAGTTGCAGAAAACGCGTCCAAGCAGCACGGTCGGAATGATAAGCAGCAGACTCCAGAGCAGACCTTTGTAAATCGTGTGCGTGGTGATCGCGGTCGCGAAGGCCACGAGCGGATCGAGTTCTAAAAATATCGAGACAGGATAGCCGCCCAAATACCGGAGATCCGTCACGAGCACAAAGAACGCGAACAGCAAAAAAAAGAACACCTGAGAGATCCGGCGGGCGGTGCGGATTTTCATAAAGCCCCCCCGGTCATTGGGATCGACAGATCCCGACGCTCCCGCGCCGGGCTACGAAAGCAGAGTAAAGAATCAATCATCGTAGTGGAATCTGCATTGCATGATCACAAGACAACCAGCATCCACCCGGTAAATGAGCCGGTGCTCCTGGGTAATCCGCCTCGACCACCAGCCTTTGAGATTGTTCTTGAGCGATTCGGGCTTGCCAATGCCCGAAAATGGATTCCGCTGCGCATCACGGATGAGTTCATTGACCCGATGGAGGATTTTGCGGTCATTGTCCTGCCAATAGAGATAATCCTTCCAGCCATTGGGCAGCCATGTCAGTCGCATAACTCACCCGATTGGACTTTGCCCGCAGAGTAATCGGCCAGACTTTTCTGGATTTGAGAGGCGTTCGCTCTCGTGGAAAAAAGATGAAGGGTCGTTTCCATCGCCTCATACTCTTCAAGGGCCAGCATCACCACTTTCCCGGCGCCATTTCTGGTGATGGTGATGGGTTCCCGGTCACGGGAGGCCGCCTCCATCAATCCGGCGAGCTGGTTTCGTGCGTCGGTGTAGTTGATCGTCTGCATGAAGTTCCAATCGCATAGGGACAGAATTCTGTCAATGTCCACTTCGTGCAGGATGCGGCGGCTCGGGCTGGTTTTGGAAACTCTCGATGGCATGGGCCAGTGAGGTGAACCGGTCGATGCGTCCGATTTTTTCCTCCACTCCCTCGACGCGCAGCATGTCCCGCACCGAAGAGTGCGCCTCGACGAGCCGGAAAATCATGCCGCGCCGGACAAGTTCGCCATTCAGGTTGAGCAGCATCCTGGCTCCGGCCATGTCGATCTGCGGTGAGGTGGACAGGTCGCAGACCACCTGACGGATTGCATCACCAGACGCATCCACACGCTCCAGCACAGTGTCGAAAATATGCTCCGCATTGAAATAAACCATTCCGGACTCGACGCGGAAGGCCAGTACGCCGGGAGTGGGTTCGTTGTCCGTATGCCGCGACATGTCGGAATAGCGCCGGGCACCGGGAATGCGGCCCAAAAAGGCGACATGCGGCGACGATACGCGCCGGATCAGCATCACCAGCGAAATGATCGCCCCGATAAGTCCCCCCTGCAGCAACCCCGCCGACAACACCCCGCACAACGCGACGAGGGCAACAAAAAACTCCGACCGATGAACGCGCCAAAGCCTCATCAATTCCGACACTTTGAAAAGACCGGTGACCGCCATGATCACGATGGCCGCAAGCACGGGTTGCGGAAGTTCGCGCAGCAATCCGGTGAAGAACAACGCGACCACCAGGATGACACCTGCCGAGATCAAACCGGATACCGGGGTCCGTGCCCCGCCGCTTTCATTCACGAGCGACTGCGACATTCCTCCGCTCACCGGAAAGCCCTGCCCAAGTCCGGAGGCAAGGTTCGCACCCGCAAGCGCAAGGAACTCCTGGTTGCTGTCGAGACGATAGCCGTGCTTTTCGGCAAACATCCGGCCAATTGCGGCCGTCTCGACCGCCCCGAGCAAAAAGCAGGCAAAGGCCAGGGGGAACAATCCCCGCACTTCACTCAGCGAGACATCCGGCAGCGAAGGCAGCGGCACGCCGCTCGGGACATCCCCGAGCATCTTCACTCCAAGTGCCCCGATGTCCACGACCGACGCAAAGGCAACCCCGCCCACCACCACAAACAGGGCGACCGGCAGATTCCATCTGCGGACCTTCGCGAAAAATAAAAAAAGAAGTGCCACTCCGCCCACGGCCAAAGAAGCCGGGTTCAGGTCGCCGACATGCCGGAGAAAATCGCCCATGCGCTCCCAAAAGTCCCCGTGCCCGCCCTTCACCCCGAAAAGTTTCGGCAACTGGGTACTCGCAAGATGCAGCGCGACTCCCGCCTTGAACCCAAGCAGGACCGTTTCGGAGATGAAACTCACCGCCGATCCCGCCCGCACCAACCACGCAGCAAACGCAATCGCCGCCATGAGCATGGCGGTGCAGGCGGCCAATGCCGCAAACCTCGAGGGATCTCCCCCGGCAATTCCCCCGAGCGAAGAGCCGATCAGCAATGAGATGGCCGAGGTGACAGTGATCGAGGTGTGCCGCGAGCTGCAAAACATCCAGAAAGTGAGTCCGCCGAAAAGACACGCATAGAGCCCAGCCTGGGGCGGCAACCCGGCAAGCGAGGCATCGCCCAGCGCGGCCGGAAGCAGGTAGGCGGCAAGCGTCACTCCCGCCGCGAGATCCCCGCGCAACCAGCCCGCATCGTAACCCCGCAGCCAATCCAGAGCCGACAATATCCCGCGCCATCGCAACGCTCCCGGGACCACTCCCTCCTTGGCGCTTCCATCTTTCATGGTCGGCAGTTTCATGATCCGCGCCCATTTGTCGAGCTTTTCAAAGCGGTGGAACTGTGCTATTGCGATGCCATGCCCCGATTGCTTCGCCTTCTTTTACTCATGGCCATCCCCTTTCCGATTGCCGACACCCATGCCGCGTCCCTGCCGTTTTCCACAGTCTTTCAGGGGCGGGAAAAATTTGACCGGTTGGCGGCCGAAGCCAGCCGTCGGAACTGGGCGTCCCTGCCCATCGGGACCCGCACCATGGCCGTCGGTCTGGCCATGGTGGGCACACCCTACAAATCCTACACGCTGGAAATCGACGACCATATCGAGGCGCCTTCGGTCAATCTCAACGGACTGGATTGTTGGACTTTTTTCGAAGCCGCACTGGCTTTTGCCAGAATGATCGAAAGCCCGGGTGCGGCGTGGACTCCGGAGACCATGCTGCGATTCATCGAGCTCGACCGCTACCGTGGCGGAAAGTGCACGGGCGAATACCTTTCCCGGCTCCACTATCTGGAAGACTGGGCGGCCGACAATCAGCGCCGGGGACTCGTCGCGGATCTCACGCGCGAACTGGGCGGCGTCCGGGCCAACCATGTGGCACAGGAAATGACCATCGGATGGAGAGGCTACCGGTATCTGCGCAACAATCCATCGTTGATTCCTGCCCTGAAAAAGCATGAAGACCGCATCACCGCGATGCCCTGCTATTACATTCCCAAGAGCCGGGTGCCCGCGATCGAATCCAAACTGCGCGACGGCGATATCATCGGGATCTGGTCCCACTCCGGAGGCGGTCGGATCGGCACTTCGCATGTGGGCCTCGCATGGCGCGACCCCTCGGGCACGCTGCGCTTTGTCCATGCCTCCAGTCCGCGCAATTTCGGCAGGGTGGTGACCGACCAGCGCTTGAGCGGATACCTGAACGAATTCAGCAGCCATGCCGGCATCATGGTCGTCCGCCCGCTTCGATGAATCTGCGATACTGGCAGATGGGCGGCCAGTTTTCACGGCGAATTTTTGCACGGAGCCTGGAATGGCGACCAACAGGAAGAATTGACGATCCATAAGCGTTATGCCGTCGGCAGGAAAAACCGTCTGGCGGTTCTCCGTGCAAAAATCCGCCGTGGCCAGTTTTATTAACCCGGCAATGAATTATAGTGACGTTGCAGACATTTTTTGGAGGGTCAGCGTCCTCGCCTGACCTGTTTTCAAGCCGGTCAGGGCAGGAGCCTGACCCTCCAACCACAACAGGAATATCACTACATTTATTTACCGGGTTAATAGGCTCCGCCGGTTCGCACTGGACAGAGGGAAACAACCGGGCTAATACGTTCCGCGTTCCACCATATTGCACCATGCATATTCCCACCCTGATGTTGAGCGGCGCTGTGTGCGCCGCGACCGCCGCCGCCAGTGCCACCGGAATCGGACTGACCGCCTTTCGCTCCCACAAAAGCGCCGGGACCACTGCGGGCGAATTCGCCGGGGTCACCGCACTTATTTTTGCCGCACAGATGCTCAACTTCCCCATCTCCGGGGGAACGTCCGGTCATTTGATCGGCGGAGTGCTGGCCGCTTCTTTGCTTGGCATCCCTCTGGCGGTATTGTCCCTTGCGCTTGTGCTTGCCGTTCAGTGCCTGGTTTTTGCCGATGGCGGACTGGCCGAACTCGGCGCGAACATTTTTAACATGGCAATTCTGGGCGCGGGGGTTGGCGGCATGATCCGTCTCCACCTGACAGAGCACCGCGGCCTCCCCGGGATGCCTGCCACCGGGATCGCCGCCTGGTGCTCGGTGATGCTTGCCACGATCGCGTGCAGTGCGGAGCTTGCTCTCGCGGGCACCATTCCCTTTGGCCGGGTGATCGCGTCCATGCTTGGCGTCCATGCGGTGATCGGGCTTGGGGAAGCGGCACTCACCTGCGCCGCGCTTGCCCTCATCCAACAGTTCGCCGCACCCTCACCCCACCGATCCCGTCCGGCGGCGCTGGCGCTGGGCGCCGTTTTGCTCGCGGTGGTGCTGGCTCCGTTTGCCTCGGGGTTGCCGGATGGATTGGAGTTCGTCGCGGACAAATTCCAATTTCTTCACGACTCCATGCCGCTCTTTGTGTCTCCCCTCGCCGACTACTCTGTTCCGCAGATCCAATCCCCGAAGTTTGCGACCGCCGCAGCCGGGATGATTGGCACCGTCGCTTCCTTCGCTCTGGCGATGATCGCCTTCAGATCCGTGGGAGCGCCCCGGACCGCGAAGGTTGAAAAAGAGTAACCCCTACGAGCCCTCCCGGAATTGGAGGGAATGAAGGCGGGCGTACAGGCCATCCCCGGCCAGGAGTTGCGCGTGGGTTCCCGATTCCACCAGGCGACCGCCGTCCATCACCAGGATGCAATCGGCGTTTTGGATGGTCGAAAGCCGGTGGGCAATCACAAAGGCCGTCCTGCCGCGCAGGAGCCGTTCCATCGCCTGCTGGATCATTCTTTCCGACTGCGTATCCAGGGCGCTTGTGGCCTCGTCAAAAATCAGAATCCTGGGGTCGCGCAGAATCGCCCGGGCAATCGCGAGGCGCTGGCGCTGACCGCCCGAGAGCTTTGCCCCGCGCTCTCCCACGACGGTATCGTAACCCTCGGGCATTGCGACGATGAAGTCGTGCGCATTGGCGGATCGGGCGGCCCCGACAATATCCTCCGCCGGCGCATCGGGACGCCCGTAACTGATGTTTTCTGCGACACTTCCCGAGAACAGAACATTTTCCTGCAGAACAATCCCGATCTGACGGCGGAGCGACTCGACCGTGAGCGAGCGGACATCGCGTCCATCGACCAGCACCGCGCCGGAGGCGGTGTCATAAAACCGGCAGATGAGATTGATGAGCGTGCTTTTCCCCGAACCGCTCGGCCCCACAATGGCGATGGTCTGACCTGCGGGCACGGCGAACGAGACCTCCGAGAGCGTTCTGGGCCGGCCCTGACCCGGCGGACCGGCGTCATAGTCGAAACTCACGTCCCGGAACTCGATCCCGCCGCGCACCGGTTCGGGGATCGGCAGGCTGTCCGGCAAATCGGTGATCTCGGGCTTTGTGTCGAGAAGGGCAAACATGTTTTCCAGGGCCGTCTCCGCGCGCTGTAGAACCGCGACGAGATCCACAAATCTCACAATGGGGGGAAAAATGAAGGCGATATAGGCATTGAACGCGACCAGTGTGCCGACCTGCATCCGCCCCTGGATCACCAGCCATCCGCCCAACCCCAGCACCACCAGCGCACCGATCGACCCCATGATGTCCGCCGTCACGGAAAGCCGCGTATTTCGCATCACAATCCGTGAAAAATTCATATAATCCGCATTGATCCCGCTGGAAAACGCAGCGGATTCGGCGGCCTCCCGGGTGAAGGATTTCACCAGCCGGGCGGCCCCGATCCGCTCGTGAAGAAACCCGACCACCCTGTCCCAATTATCCCGGTGCGCGCGGCTTTCTTCGCGCATCCTGCGGCGGTTGTAGAGATAATTGGCTGCGAACAACGGAAGCACGAGAGTCACCGCAAGCGCAAGCCGCCACTCCACGAAGAACAGAAATCCAAGCACCCCCGCCAGAGTTACGGCGTCCGCGATCACCCCAATAAGAAATCCATTCGTCATGCCGTACACCTCGCCGGTGTCCTGCGTGATCCGCGAGATCACCTTGCCCGTGTGCGTGCCGTCGAAATAGCGCAGGGAGAGCGTTTGAATGTGGGTGAAAAGGCGGATGCGCAGATCGCACACAACCCGCATGGCGGCAAACTGCAACACCCGGTTCCGGATGAATGTGACGATGCCCCGTGCAAGGAAAAGCACCAGAAACACGAAAAGATAAACCCCGAGTTTGCGGACATCGTGGGTGGGCAGCGCCTCATCAATAATGAGTTTGAAAATCCACGGGGCCGGCAAGGCAAGCACCGTGGCGAATAAAATCAGAACGACTCCGAGAATAAAATGAAACTTTGCAGGCCGCAGCAGTCCGAGAAAGCGGATAAAAATCGGAGAAATGCTCATCATTGAAAAATACGGAGATCCCGGATCAGGCATCCCCCGTCGCACTCAGGATCTCTGCGCCCGCACGACGGTGTTCCTCATCGTCCACGATGGGCGACCGCCCGATTCCTGCGGATGGCCCGGGAAGATCGACCCACGAGCGGCAGCCGCCGAACGCCGGGCGATCCTCAAGAATCCGGGGTTCATCGAGCCGAAACACTCGCACGAAGGCGATATTCACACCGGGTGATCCCCCGTAGTCGAATCGCTCACGCACGAGCTTTTCCGACAAAATATGGAATGGCGCGATGCGGCGAACCGCCTCCCAATCCGTGAGAAGGCGTGTCCACTCGACCCGGGCAAGGAGATCGATCCGCACCAGTCCCGGCTCTGCGGCGGGCACGGGCGTATCGGAAGGCAGGCGCGTTTTTGCGATCTGCTCATGGAACAGAGTGGGGAAGAGAAAGAACTCGGGATGCTCAAACCGGAAGCCCTGGCGGCCTTCGGCGATGCCGCCTTTGCGAACGATCACCCGCTGACTCCCCTCCCCCAATGCCTTGCATACGATGGCCCATTCTTTGAATCCGATGTTCATGAGTTTATCAGGATGGAGGAATGTGTTCAGGGAATAGCCGGGACCAGCACCGCGCGGGTGTAGGGCAGACTGTCCTTGGAAACTTCGAAACGGTTTGAGGCCAGGGGAATGACATTCGGCTGGGAGGCCAGCCACTCGCGCGGGGAACGGGCGTTCAGTTTGGAAGTGTGGCGTGTCTTATAGCCCATGGGAATCACCAGACGCGGCTGAAGGAGCTGCAGCGTTTTGTCCCTGCCGGAGTCGTCCAATTCCGGGGGGCTTCCGACGGGAAGAAACAGAACATCCGGGCGCCCCAGTGCCTCAACCTGACTCCAGGTGATCGGCCCGGTGAGGGCGCCCAAATGACAAAAACGGACCCCGTCCATTTCCCAGGAGTACGCCACATTCAAATCCGATCTCCCCGGAGCCCCGCCGGTGGCCACCCCGCGCACCAGCAGTCCGGAAGCGCGGTTGGACCCCACACCCATGTTGGTGCGGATGATCTGCGGGGCATTGGCAAGAAGACCCGAGTAATTGGCAAGATCCGATTCATGGCTCACCGTCACAATGGAGGCCTTGAGATTTTGAGGGACCGGATACGCCGCCTGCTTCGGGTTGAAAGGATCCGTGACCAACACGATGCCCAGCGAAGAGGTGACCTTGAACGCGTTGCAGCCGATCCACTCCACGGTCACTTTTGGAACGCGCGCCGCCTGGGGCGGGGCGGATTTGCAGGCTCCCAGGCACAGACCGGCCAACACGGGAAGCAGAAGGGCAAGGCGATGATTGTGCATGATTATTTTCATTCGCCCCACCCTTGCACCGGAGTGTTATTTTTCCAAGAGCAAAGTCCGACACCACCCGATCATTGCGCGCGATCCCGCTCCTCCCGGAGCGGGCTACAGGCTACTTCGATCGGGTCGCCCTGCGCGAGAGAGCGCAGGGATCTGCCAATCCAAACGATTGGGGCGACACCATCAATCGTCTGTGGCACCCGGCTACTCTTCGCCCAGGATTTTCTTTTCCTCTGCGAGCAGGGCGGCCCAGGTCTGCTGATGCCCGGGGTCGTAGCGTTGGTCCTGATAATCCGCCATGCGGCGGCGGAGATTGGAAACAGCCTCGATTTCGGGTTGTATCCTCTGCCAGACCTCGCGAAGGATGCGCAACTGGGAGGTGTCCCGCTCCCACAACAGCCCATAGGAATCGAAGAACTCATCGGCATAGCCCGGCTCGCTCCGGTCGTTGGGATACCACACATCCCGGGGGGGTTCCGGGAGATCCAGCAGCAACGGAGCCATAAACACATTGCGGAGCATGGCGGCGCGATACTTGGCGTGGGCCTTGGCTTCATCGTCAAACAAACCGCAGGTGAGGCCCCAGCCGAACAGAAACGAGGGTTCGGAGTAATCGCGTGGATAACGCTTTTCATACCACTCAAAAAACTTCAACGCTTCTTCGGGATGCTCCGAGAGCAGGTGCAGCATGGGTATGAAAAAGCGGGTTCCCTGATTGTCGGCAGGATTGAGCTGGAGCAGCAGTTCTGCGGGCCGCAACGCCTCCTCAAACCGCCCGAGATGCCACTCCACCAGCATCGTGCCGTAGAGTCCGCGCAGGTAGGGGCGGGTGGCGGAGTCGCTCCACCAAAGCGGCACCTCAGCGATCCACCGGCCCGCCTCCAGCTCCGTCACCTTCCGATATTGGTCCAGCGCATTCTTGAAAGAGCCGTCGGTGTAGGCAATGTCCGCCAGCCCAATCCAGGCGGCGGCGCAATGGGCATCGAGTTGGACGGCTTTTTGAAGCATCGCCACCCGCCTTTCCTGGGACCGCATCGCATTGGCACCCGCGCAAAGCCCTTCGGCCAGTGCTGCGGGACTTTCCTTGGCGGTCTCCGCCCGAACACTCTCGAAGAGACGGTGGGCCATCTGAGCGCGTACCCGCCGGGTCATGGCCAGCAACGGAGGCAACCGCTTCTCCTCTTTGGCCAGCACCCGGATGGCACATCCCATTTCCTTGGCAAAAGCCTTCCATGCGTCGGGCTCCCACTCCGGGGTGTCCGCCATGACCACTTCGTCGGGCGTTCCGTAGTCCGAGAACAGGCGGGCCAGCAGGTTCTCGGCCCTGCGATGGTCGAGTTCGCGCAGGATTTCCTGTCCGATCACCGGCTCCCCACCCTCGCGAAGGACAAACAGACAGGTCGGCAAATACACGCCCCCTTCGAAACGCACCGGTTCGTCGAAGTGAACCCAATCGAGCACCCACTGATTTTTCGGGGAATGAAGCGGCTGGATCATATCATTCGCGCGGCCAATCGATCCCGATCGTGCGGGGCTGGCCAAATTTGTCCTGATAGCGCAGTTCCTTGTGTTCAAGACCGTGTTCGTGGAGAAGCCGGGTCACCTTCACGTCGAAGCAACAGTATTGGGCGACGTCAAGGTAGCGACCCTCCCGCCACCACTTGATTGCGTCGAGTCCGTCGCCGGTTTTTCCCGTGCCAAGCGAGGCGGTGGCGAGAGCACCCAGGCCCAACCGGTGGCCGACGACCTTTTCCACTTCCACCATCAGATCCAGTGTGTGGAGTTCATGGACGAGATCCAGCACGGTATAGCCCATGAGCACCTGATAATCGAAATTGATGACATTAAAGCCCACCACCAGATCGGCGTGGCGAAGCTGGCCGATGAGATCCTGAACGGCACTCTCGGGATAGATCCGATATTGCTCCGACGCCGTGCTGTAGGTCACCCCCACCGACATTTTCATCTCGTGTTTGCGGTTCCAGCCCCCCACATCGTTGGCGGTGCGCTGGGTTTCCAGATCAAAATAGACAACATCTGCTGGCATGGGCCGGATACTCTACCGGAAGACTCCGAAAATAGCATCCCCAATATCGTGGGGGGGGCAGCGTTTGCCTTGCACCGCCCCGGAGGCTGGTATATGTAGGTCCATCCGATGAAAAAAACAACCGTCCTATTGCTGGCGTTGACCTCGCCATTGGTCTGTACCAACGCCTCACCCGCTCCGGAGATTGACGTCTCGGGATTTCCCGCAGAGATGGTGGAGGATGTGGTGGTGCCGGTGCCGAGCGAAATATTCGGGGTTCTGGACAAACTGGGCACACCGGACTGGAAAGGCCTTCTGCGCGAGGGCGAACTTCAGGCCTCCGAAGACCGCGCCCGCACGGCGCTTCTGCTGGGCACCGTGATTGCCGACGGATTCATCGCCGTCCAGGCGCAGGATCGCGAGCGGGTGAAGGAAACCGGACGCACGGTGCTCCGCCTCGCCGGTGCGATCGGGGTGCGCCAATCGGTCCTGAGCCGCAGCAACAGCATCATTGACTCCGCCGACAAACAGGATTGGCCCAAGGTCCGCCGTGAACTCGACGGGGCGCTGCATGATGTCCGCAACGCCATGATCGAACTTCAGGACGAGCAACTGGCCCATCTGGTAAGTCTGGGCGGATGGCTTCGGGGCACGGAAGCTCTCACCCTCGTGGTATCCCAGAATTACACCCGCGACGGGGCGGAACTCCTGCACCAGCCCGCTCTGGTGAAATACTTCGAGACCCGTATCGAAGGCATGTCTCCAAAGCTCCGGGACAACCCTCTGGTGGCCCGCATCCACTCATTGCTTGCCGAGATTCGTCCTCTGGTCCAAATGGATTCCGGCCTTGATATCCCCTCCGAATCGGTGGGCCGCATCCGGGATATCACCGGCGAACTCGTGGGCTCGATCACTTCCAAAGGAGCCTGATTCCCCGATGCATCCCCCTTCCTTTCTGCGCCTTTGCGGTGCCGTTTCCCTTGTCGGTGCGGTGCTTTTTGTCACGACGCCAACCGGGCGGGCGATGGTGGACGACGCGCTCTCCTTCGCGTATGAAGCCGCCGATCCCTATGTGAAAGAGGGGTTCACCATCCGCGAGGATGCCTGGGGTGGCGATCTCGAAGAGGGAGGCCAAAAGGGGATTCGCCATCAGCTTTTCAAGGGCAATGAGTACTGGTTCTGGGCCGCCACCGATGTCGAGGGCGCGGAACTCGAGATCCACATCTACGACGCCTCGGGCCAACTCGCCGAGGCGGAGTTCTGGAAAAAGGGGAAATTTGCGGCGGCCCGCATCAGTCCCAGCGCCACCGGCTCCTATTTTCTTCTTGTCAAAGTCGTGAAATCGCCCGCCGATCGCACCGGATGGGCCATGGTTTACGGATTCCGCTAGGCCGACCCGCCGCGCGGGAATCCGCCCGACCGCCCCAATCCATGACATCACCCACCGAGGTTCAGACACTGGAATTCGAGAACGCGCGGGCGCTTCAATCGCTCTTCGCCAACGATCCCCGTCTGCTCCGGCATCTTGAAGCCGACACCGGTGCGCACATCACCGCGCGGGATGGCTGGCTCAAGGTGGAGGGCACTGCGGACGCCGTGTCTCATGTGCGCCGCATCTTTGAGGATCTCGACTCCGCCCGACAGCAGGGCATCGAGATCGGGCGGCACGACTTCCGATACGCCATGCAATCCTCGCGGGAAAACAGCGGCGGTCTGGGCGAGTTGAGCGGAACCCGCATCTCGACCGGCGGTGGCCGCCCGCAAGTGATCCCGCGCACCCATGTCCAGCGGGATTATGTCTCCGCCATCCGGGAAAAGGACATCGTTTTCGGGATCGGTCCGGCCGGCACGGGAAAAACCTATCTGGCCATGGCCATGGCCGTCGAGGCGCTCAAAAAACAGACAGTTCGCAGGATCATCCTCACCCGCCCGGCGGTGGAAGCCGGCGAGGCCCTGGGATTTTTGCCGGGGGACCTGAACGAGAAAATCTTCCCCTATCTCCGCCCTCTCTACGACGCGCTTCACGACATGCTGGATGTCGATGAAATCCAGAACTACATCGAAAAAGGCGTGGTCGAAATCGCCCCGCTCGCCTACATGCGCGGACGGACCCTCAACCACGCATTTATCATTCTGGACGAAGCCCAGAACACCACCGCCGAACAGATGTTCATGTTCCTCACCCGGCTCGGGGCGGAATCCCGGTGCGTGATCACCGGCGACCGAACCCAGATCGACCTGCCCTCCTCCCGCAAATCCGGGCTCATCGAAGCCGCCGACGCCCTCCAACACATCCCCGACATCGGCTTTGTCCAGTTCTCCGACAAAGACGTGATCCGGCACGCGCTGGTTCAATCCATCATCCAGGCCTACAAACACCATCGTCAGGACAGCCGCCCCGCCTGACCCGCACCCCGAGCCCCACACTGCCATGCTCACTTTTTTCAACCGCCGCAAACTCGTCAAACAAGGCCTCGCCAGCCCCAAACAGCGACGCCGTAAAAACCGCAGCGAGATTCTTGCCAGTCTGGAAACCGGAGCTGTTGCGAAGTGGGCCATCCTGGCCGGTTTTGTGGCCGGGCTCGCGGTGCTTATGTTCAACGGGTTGACTCCGGAACCCGCAAAAAGTTTCCTTGTGGGATTCCTGATCTTCCTCACCGCATTGGCCCATCTCTGGATCAATCACCCGAGGGCCTTTGCGAGCAATTCGCGCCTGCTTCTCATGTTCGGCACCTGTCTGGTGCATCTCGCGCTCATCAAGATCCCGCTCATGATGGCCGCCTCGGGAGCACTGCCCCTCGCCTACGGCACCCTCCTCTTTCCCCTTGCCTTCGCCCCACTGGTTCTCTCTGTCCTGCTGGGGCGTTTTCACGGCATGTTTGCCGCCGTTTTCACCAGCCTCTGGGGCACCGTCCTGCTCGAACGCATCGACCCTGTCTTTGTCGTCATAAGTCTCATCTGCGGATTTCTGGCGGTTTTTGTGACCCTGCAGGTCCGGCGGCGCAGCCGGCTGGTCCGGGCGGGAGTGTATGTGGGATGCGCCACCTGGGTGCTGGCTCTCACCTTCGGACGGATCGGTCCCATCGATCCCTACGGAATCACGGATTGGTCCCGAATCGGGATTCAAAGCCTTTTCGCCCTGGGTTCCGGCATTTTCACCGCCATGCTCGTGGGTGGCATCCTGCCCATGCTCGAATCGTGCTTCCGCATCACCACCGACATTTCCTGGCTCGAAATGGCCGATCTCAATCATCCGCTCCTGCGACAGATGACGCTCGAAGCCCCCGGCACCTACCATCACAGCCTCGTCGTGGCCAACCTCGCGGAATCGGCCGCCGAAGCCGTCGGAGCCAACCCCATTATCTGCCGGGTATGCTCCTACTTTCATGATATCGGCAAACTGGTGAAGCCCGATTATTTCACCGAAAACATGAGTGGCGAACGCAATCCCCACGATGATCTGGCCCCCACCATGAGCGCCCTTATCATCATTGCCCACGTGAAGGAGGGTGTGGATCTCGCCCTCAAACACCGGCTCAACTCCACCATCATCGATGTGATCCAGCAGCATCACGGCACCAGTCTGGTGGGCTACTTCTACCGGCGCGCCCTGCAACAGCACAAGGACGCCCGGGAAGGCGGCAAGATCATGAATCTGCGCGTGGAGGACATTCCCACGGTGAACAAGGAGAGCTTCCGGTATCCCGGACCCAAACCCCATACCAAGGAGTCGGCCATCATCAGCCTTGCCGACGCCGTCGAGAGCGCCTCCCGCTCCCTTGAAAAACCCACCCCGCAAAAGATCGATCAGTTGATCGGCGACATCTTCGACAACCGCATCCAGGAACAGCAGCTCGACGACTGCGATCTCACCCTGAGAGATCTGAGAATCATCGCCGAACGGTTCCGGTTCACCCTCCAGAGCATGATGCACACCCGCATCGCCTATCCCAAGGACGAGGAACCCGCCCCGCCCGCTGCGGTCGGCCCGACATCCAAGACCGCCTGATTTCCGGTGTCACGCAGCCATTTTTTGCCGCCTCAATCAACAGCATGAGGCGGGGGCGGGAATCGAACCCGCGAATGGAGGTTTTGCAGACCTCAGCCTTACCACTTGGCTACCCCGCCATGCTTGTTCCGGCTTCGCATTGCCGGAAGTGCGACTGTATAAACGGGAAGTTGCGGCCTGTCAATCTCCACATTGACACAGACACGCACACGCACGGCACACTCGACGGCCCGCGCCTGAGCCCCGACAGGAGGGTCAACCAGTCGAAGATTCGCATTTGCATCCGGGTTTCTTTGAGTAGATTGGGGATATGCAACGCCGCTTTGGGTCCCCCTTTTTGCTTCCGGTTCTCCTCCTGTGTCTTGCATTCGACGCGGGACGGTCGGCATCCGCCCAATTGCTCCGGGAAGACGGCGCCACCTATCTCGAAGATATCATGGAACGGCTTCCCCGGGTCAAAATCACCGGAGCCGCCCCCATCTATTACGACATCGGAATGCGCCGGGTTCTCGGGGAGATGGTGCCCAATCAGGCGGTGGAACTTCAGGCGGTGTCGGATGGAGCGTTCCGCATCCGGGGTCGGGCGCGGCACGGTCAGGTCGCAGGCTGGGTGCGTCCTGAAGCACTTGTATTGCCCGGGAATTCTTTTCTCGAAGATGTGCGCAAAGCCGCGGAACGCAAGCGGCAGGTCGATGCCCTCATCGCCGCAAACGAGGCCGCCGTCGGCATGACCCAGGACGAGGTGAAGCAGAGCCTCGGACGACCGGAGAAGAAAACTTCGCGCATGGACGCCAACTCGCGCCAGGAGCTTTGGGAATACATCCGCTACGAGCGGGTGCCCCAGTATTTCACGCGCTACGACCGGTTCGGACAGCCCTACAACGACACGGTTTATGTGAAAATGCCCACGGGCAGACTGTCGGTGTCCTTCAAAGATCAAATCGTCGAGAGTGTTGAGCAAACCGAGGGCGAGATCCTGCCCGGAGGACGTGCCCGTATCGTGACGCGCCCCCTGATGGTTTACTGAGCGGTCGGAGTTTCCGGTGCCGGGGCCGATGCTTCGGGAACCAGGACGGCGAGTGGCCGCACCAGATTTCCGGTCAGGGGCCGCACCCGTTCCTGGATCCGGGGCGCGAGGAGCCGCGCTTCCTGATAGCCGGCGCGGAACATTTCCAGTTTGGCGTCAAGATTGTCGATGTAGTGCAGGGCGATGGCCTCCGGAGTTTTGGGAACCACGGGCGACCCGAACTCCATCTCGCCGTGATGCGCGGCAATGAGGTGGAGCAGATGCATCCGCACATCGTCGTTGGCGGGCTCGAACGATTCCCATGCGGCGGCGGCGGGTTCGTCGAGCAGCGTGTGCCACAGGCGGTTCACGAGTTCGACGCCGGTGACGATGTGTCCCAGTAATTCCCCGGTTTCCTGATACGCCATCACAAAACCGCGTTCGGGCATGCTGTTTTCCCACAGCTTGCCGCAGTCATGAAAAAGTGCGCCGGCGACAAGCAGATCGCGATGGAGATCCGGATACACGCAGCAGAGTGCCTCCGCAGCGCGCATCATCTGTGCGGCGTGTTCGACGAGGCCCCCCCGGCGGGCATGGTGGTAATTGCGGGCGGCGGCGGTGCGCCGCATGCGGTCCCCGAATTTTTCAAGAAACAACTCCGCCAAAGCGCGGAGACGCGGATCGGCCGTCCGCGCCACGGCGTCGGTGATGAAAGCAAAGTCCGCAGACTGGCGTTCCCGCAGCCCGGGCGGGCCCGCGAGGAGGTCCTCAATTTCCTGGTCGGTGCAGATCCGGGCCCGCCATTGGCGCGCCTCGACACCAAAGGAGGGGTGCAGTTGGAATCGCCCATCGATCCACAAAAACCCGCCCGCCGGCAGCGAGGAAAGCATGGCGTAATCGGGGTGATCGCTCCAGGCGCGCAGGGTGATCTGTCCCGTGGCATCCCCCATCACCAGTTCAAGAAAAGGTTTGCCGTCCTTGGTTTGGCGGGCCGTGGCCGAGGCGACCTGGGCGGAGAGTTCCGCATCCAATCCTTCCGCGACAGTGTCGGCACGGATCTGCGCGATGGTGTGCATCCGGGCATCGTGCCACACTCCGACGCCGCATGGCCAGTCGAACTTGGAAGGAAAGCGGATTGGCCGCATCTATCTCTGTTGCAAGGACGTTGCTTGAGGATAGGAGCGCGGGCATCCTGCCCGCTTATTGAA
>DYRR01000228.1 GCA_020718605.1 Chthoniobacter flavus
GATCCGATTTTAATGTCTACGCGGATCAGTTAAGTGTGCTGAAGCCAGATGGTGGCTTCAACCATTGACACCACCGTCCCGCTTCCTGTAATTTCTCCCCCACGAACTCCATCCGAGGCGAGGCTCTGGACTATCGGTGATCCCGGCTCCTTTGGTGGTTTCCTGAGAAATGGAGACGAAGCGTGCAAGCCCAACTAGTGGTGTATCGGAACGATAAGCAGGAGCTGCGTGTTCCTGTTGCAGAGTCGGGCGCCAGCATCGGACGCGATGCGGGCAACGCGGTGCAATTGACGTCTCCCGAAGTTTCGAAGCGTCATGCTTTTTTGCACCATACGCCCCAAGGATGGTCCATTCGAGATCTGGGCAGCCGGAACGGGCTGCTCGTGAACGGCAGCCGCGTCCAGGAAGCGATCCTGCGAAATGGCGACCAGGTGTTGATCGGTCCCTACAAGTTGTTGTTCGAACTGGACAAGCATTATCAACCCCCGGTCATCGAAATTGATTTGTCCCCCGACGCGATCGGTCAGACCATGCCTGCGCCGCGCCGCAAACCCTGACGAGGATGACCCCATTAAATCCCCCAAGCGTATCCCCGCTTTGGATACCTCCCGCACCACCGATGGCGCGGCAGCCTTGCCGTTGACCCAATGGACCATGGTCGCACGGTCCGGCGACCGGGACCGGGAGACTTGGACGGAGGCTCTGGGCACCATCACGCGACTTTACCGACCGGTGCTGGTTCGCCACCTGACCTTTCAATTGCGCGTACCTCCGGACCAGGCCGAAGATCTGGTGCAAGCTTTTCTCTGCGAAAAACTCCTGACCCAAAATGTCTTGCGCCAGGCCGCCCCCGAAAAAGGCCGCTTCCGGTCCTTCATCCTGAAGGTGTTCAGCAACTTCGTGCGGGATCAGTTGCGGCAGCAGCAGGCACTCAAGCGCGGCCCCGCCCGCCCGGATGCCGTGCGCCTCGACGATCTGCCCGACCTGCCCTCCGGCGAAACCCCGTTGGCGGACTCCCTCGATGCCCTCTGGGCTCGCCAGGTACTCGCCCGGACGGTGGAGCGCATGCAAGCGGAATGCCGGGCCAAACATCGTCCAACGCTTTTCGCGGTGCTGGAGGCCCGAGTCCTCCGTCCGGTGTTCGACGATTCCGCGCCCCTGCCTTATGAAGAGCTGGTGGCGCGGTTCGGGCTGCGTTCGCCTTCCGAAGCCTCGAACTTGTTGATCACCGCCAAGCGCATGTTCGCGCGGATGTTGCACGAGGTCGTGCGCGAAACGGTGGCCGACGATCGGGATGTTGAGGCGGAGATCCGGGAATTAAAGAAAATTTTGTCAAAATCGTGACGCAGGATCGGCAGGGTCGAATGCGTAGTATCAGGTGAGGGCATGAAGAGCACTTCCGCCAGAGAGGCCCTGACGCCCGTAAAAAAGGACATTGCAACCATGACCCAACAACAGAAAAGCGCTTTCGATACCGACCGCAAACAACTTGCAACCCTGCTCGACCTCAGTCCGGAGCCGGAACGCCTCTGGCGCGATGAGGAACTGGGCGCCATCCTCCGTCATCAGCTCACCGCCCCCATGCAGGTGGACCTCGTCAACCTGGAACGCGGGCTCGCCGTCAAGGTACGCAACCTCGCCGATGCCCAGGGGCTCACCCTCAAGAGCTTCGGCGACCTGCTGGCCCATCCCAATCCGCCCGTGGAACTCCTCCAGGTCACCAAGGACTTCGCCAAGGCCTGCCGCCTCAGCAACCGTGGCGCGCTGCCTCACGAAATCGCCTCCGTCCTCTACTTCGCCAGCATCGCCGCCGCTCTTGTCCGCTGCCGCCGCCGGATCACCGGCCTGCCCAACGACGCCCTGGCCGACGGCCTGCGCTGGGTCCTCGCCCGCCCGTGGCTCGACGCCCCCACCCGCACCTTGATCGAGGAAAGCCTGCATCTGCTGGAAACCTCTGACGGAGACCGGAAATGAACGAAAACACCCCCAAGCCACCCCTGTCCTCCGTCTCGCAGAGCCAGCCCCAGGATACCCTGCTCCAGAGCGGCGCTTTTGATCCCCCGTTCACCCCCGGCACCCTCGGGCGGC
>DYRR01000091.1 GCA_020718605.1 Chthoniobacter flavus
CTACGCCCGATGGGAAACCCTGTCCGCCATGGCCCGGAGCGGACGCTGACGGGAATCAACGGGCAGTCTCATGCGTGCGTGGTTCGATCACGGAGATTGGGGGGGGAAATGAATACTTCCCCGAGACTGCGCAGTAATTCGCGGTGCAATTGCCGGATTTGGGATAATCATTCATGGCCCCAGCGGAAGGTCTTTTGAGAGTCGAAGTCCGGGGATTTCGTCAAAGTGGGCGTCAAAGGTGACCAATACCGCGCCGACCCGCAGGCTGGACTGGGCAATCATCAGATCGGGGATCGGCGGATGCACTCCCCTCCTTGCCAGATCCCACGCAACCCGCGAAACCTCCCGCCACATTTTGGCATCGCACGGAATCTCCGGGATGATGTCAAAGAATGCCCCGAGTCCGTCCCTCGCCTGTTCGGACTGGATCCCGCGCAGCACCTCTGCCCGGATCACCCCGCAATTGTAGAGCATCCCCGCCCGCAACAACGGCAGCAATTCCTGGCGGATGTCCCGGCCACCACGCAGACGGTCGATCCAACAACAGGAGTCCACGATCACCGGGCTCATTGTGAGGCGTGTTCAGCGCTTGCGACCGCGAGAGGCGGACGCATAGGCGACCGATGACCGGCGCAGGGCAATCACATCGTAGGCGGGATCCACCGCATCTTTGAGGAAACCGGCATCCCAGGGGGATTCCGCGACCCGGTTGATCTCCGCAATCCTCACCGCCTCGGTCAAGGCCCAGTCCACCGCATCCTTCCGCGTCCCCAACCCGGTCAAACGCATGATGACCCCCAATTTTCCCTCATCAATCTCAATCGTTGTTTTCATACGGCCATACTTACGGCCACACGCCCTGTTTTGCAAGCCCCAATCCTGACGATCTCGCCTTCGCTCCTTCCGGAACAGGCTACGAGGCAGGCCGGACGGAGTGCTTATTATTCCCCGTCCGAAGGCAGGATCACTGCGGGATCGACTGAGACGGTGCCCGTGGTTTCCTCGAACGACGGTGCCACCTGATAGTCGGCGACGAGTTTGGGTGGACGGTGTTCCGTGGCCAGCCGCCGGTAATCCACCACGCCCGCCGCAATCGAAGCGGCAAGGGCGCACCGCCAGCTTTCCTTTGCCGCCAGAGCCCGGTCGGATGGATTGCTGAGAAATCCGCCCTCGACCAGCACCGCAGGAATTTTTGCGAGCTTGAGCACGGCGAAGCGGGCGCGTTTCACTCCGCGATCGAACTGGGGCATGTTGCCCAGCACGGCATGCTGGATGGCGGTGGCGAGTGCGAGATTGGTGGAGTCGCGCGCATTGCCGGCCTGCATTTCCATGTGGGACACCCGCAGATCGGTGTCCGCCGTGGAGGGCGCACCGCGGGGGGTGAGGGCAAACACCTCAAATCCATTCGCATCACTGTTGTCCAGGCTGTCGTTGAAATGGACGCTCACCAGAATGGCGTCGGGATGGGCGTTGGCGATCTCCGCCCGCTTTTCCAGCGGCACGAACACGTCCTTGTCCCGGGTGAAAATTACCTTGAACCCTTTCGCCCGAAGCAGCTCGGCGGCATAAAGACACACGCCAAGATTCAGGTTCTTCTCGGCATTGCCATCCGCGACCGCCCCCAGGTCATGACCGCCATGCCCGGGATCGAGCACCACGGTGCGGGGAACCTTGAGATCGGGAATGGCGTTGGGACGCAGGGCGGGTTCGAGGGTTTTGACCAGATCGATGCGGGAAACCAGAACCCGGCCCTCGTGCTCGAACGGGGCAAACCCCAGCCAATGCCGGACACCGTTGATCTGCACCTCCCGGCTGTTGATCTGGAACTGGAGATCGGCATGCTCGGCCAGAAAATTGAGGCGGTTCTCGGCGGGCCGGAGACTCTCCCCGAGCGAGTAAAATTGTGCGATCTCGGCGGCCGACACATAGTCGCGCCCCTCGATCCGGACAGGAGTCCAATCGGCCGCGTCGAGGTGCGGGATGGGCAGGGCCAGAAAAAAGCAGGCAACCACAATGAGCCCCAACAATCCCCGGCGACCGCACTGGCGGATGTTCTCACGGGATGGGTTGGAAGAGTTCATGGCCGCTCAAAAATTCTCACATTATTTGAGAGCAACAAGTGTGCCATGAATCCGCCCGACTTTTGGCGAAAGTCGGAGAATCCGCCAGAGTTGCCCTTCAACCCCCCGGTGGCTGCCTCGTAAGGATTTGAACCTTAACAAAGTGATTCAGAGTCACTTGTGCTACCGTTACACCACGAGGCAAACGAACGGGATTAAGAAGATACAGCGGCGGCCAGCACGATCAAGCGTCAAGTTTTCAAAAATTGGGCGCGCGTCAAAGGTGGGAACGTGCGGCCTCACGCGTTCTTCGGGGGGGGTGCTGCCACGGACAAGCGGGCCCGGTGGAAACGGCTGGTTGGGGGCTTGTGATTTGGTGTCGGATGGGGAGCATCCGGCGGGACGCCGTATGCGGCAGGCGCGACGCCTGTGCCACCCCGGGAGGGACATCCTCCGGCATGTCCGGCCAGGCGGGGACGCCGACCCGGCGGACGGATGCTGCGGTCCCAACGCACCCAAAAATCAGGGCTGGGAGACGAGCTCGGGCGGGGCGGGCTCGGCGGGGGAGGCGGGCACAAAGACGAGTTTGCCGTCTTTGGCCACCGCGACCACGGTGTCGCCGGGTTTCACCGTTCCGCGCAGCAATTCCTCGGCAAGCGGATCTTCGAGGAACCGCTCCACCGCGCGCCGCATCGGACGCGCCCCGTAGGCGGGGTCGTATCCTTTTTCGATGAGAAAATCCTGGGCGCTCTGTTCCAGAGTGATCCGGATGTTCTTGGCCTGGATGCGGGTGAGGACCTTGGCGGTCTCGAGTTCCACGATCCGGATGAGCTGCGGACGGTCGAGCGTGTGGAACACGATGAGATCGTCGAGACGGTTGAGGAATTCCGGTTTGAAAACCCGCTTGGATTCCTCCAGGATTTTATCCCTCATCGTCTCGTAGTTTTCCTCCCCCTTTGCGGCCCCGAACCCGAGCGAGGTCTGTTTTTTGATCAGCTCGGCCCCCACGTTGGAGGTCATGATGATGATCGTGTTGCGGAAATCGATCTTGCGTCCGAGGCTGTCGGTGATTTTGCCCTCTTCGAGGATCTGGAGGAGCAGGTGCATCACGTCGGGGTGGGCTTTTTCGATCTCGTCGAAAAGCACCACGCTGTAGGGACGCCGCCGGACGGCTTCGGAGAGCTGTCCGCCCTCCTCGTAGCCGACATATCCGGGAGGCGACCCGATGAGGCGCGAGGCGGTGAATTTCTCCATGTATTCCGACATATCGATCTGGATGAGCGCATCGGAGTCGCCGAACATGAACTCGGCCAGGGTGCGGGCGAGGAAGGTTTTTCCAACGCCCGTGGGGCCCAGGAAAATGAACGAACCGATGGGGCGCGAGGGATCCTTGAGATCGGCGCGGGAACGCCGGAGGGCTTTGCTGATCGCCGTGACCGCCTCGTCCTGTCCGATGACGCGCGTCTTCATCTCGTCCTCCATGGCGAGGAGCTTGGCGGTTTCCTTCTGCTCCATGCGCTGGAGCGGCACGCCGGTCCATTTGGAAACGATGTGCATCATGTCCTCCACGTCCACGAGCACTTCCTTTTCCTCGCGCTTGAGCCGCCAGGTTTCGAGGACCCTGTCGAGTTCCTCCTTGGCTTTTTTCTCCTGATCGCGCAGGGAGGCCGCCTTCTCGAAATCCTGCTCCTTGATCGCGGCTTCCTTGGCGGTCTTGATGGTTTCGATGCTGGCCTCGATGTCCTTGATGTCCGGGGGCCGGGTCATGGCTCCGATGCGGGCGCGGGCGCCGGCTTCATCCATCACATCGATGGCTTTGTCGGGCAGGAACCGTCCGGTGAGGTAGCGTGAGGAGAGTTTCACGGCGGCTTCGAGCGCTTCGTCCGTGAGACGGGCCTTGTGATGGGCCTCATATTTCGGGCGCAATCCCTTGAGAATGAGCAGTGCCTCCTCCTCGCTGGGTTCCTCGACCTTCACGGTCTGGAAACGGCGTTCGAGTGCGGCGTCTTTCTCGATGTATTTGCGGTATTCGTTGAGCGTGGTGGCGCCGACGCACTGGAGTTCCCCGCGGCTCAGGGCGGGCTTGATGATGTTGGAGGCGTCCATCGCCCCCTCGGCCGAGCCCGCACCGACGAGGGTGTGGAGTTCGTCGATGAAAAGAATCACGTTCTTGGTGCGGCGGATCTCGTCCATCACGGCCTTGATGCGTTCCTCGAACTGGCCGCGGTATTTCGTGCCGGCGACCATGAGGGCGAGGTCGAGGGTGATGACCTTTTTGCCATGGAGAATTTCCGGGACCGAGCCTGCGGCGATTTCCTGGGCGAGACCCTCGGCGATGGCGGTCTTGCCGACCCCGGCTTCCCCGAGAAGGACCGGGTTGTTCTTGGTGCGACGGCAGAGAATCTGGATCACGCGCTCGATCTCGTCCTTGCGCCCGATGACGGGGTCCAGCGACCCGCTTTTTGCCAGTTCGGTGAGGTCGCGTCCGAACGCGCGGAGCGCGGGGGTTTTGATCTCCTTTTTCCCGCTCTGGGATCCAGCGGAAGGGTTCTCGGCGGGATCACCGCCCTCCTCCTCGCCTTCCTGCGGGGAGAAATTGGGATCGAGTTCCCGCAGGATTTCGTTGCGGGTGCGCTCGATATCGACGTCGAGCGCCTTCAACACGCGGGCGGCGACGCCCTCGCCCTCGCGGAGCAGGCCGAGGAGGATGTGCTCCGTGCCGACGTAGGAGTGGTTGAGCACCTTGGCCTCCTTGCCCGCCAGCGCGAGGACTTTTTTCACGCGGGGCGTGTAGGGAATGTTGCCCACCATCTTGGTTTCGGGTCCGGACCCGACCTGCTTTTCGACTTCCATGCGGACGGTTTCGAGGTCGAGCCCCATCTTTTGGAGGACATTCACCGCGACGCCCTGGGCGAGTTTGATGAGACCGAGCAGCAGATGCTCGGTGCCGACGTAATTGTGATTGAAGCGATCGGCCTCCTTGCGGGCGAGGGCGAGAACTTGTTGGGCGCGTGGAGTGAAATTATTCATCATTGGGTGCGGGCTTGTCGCCGGAGGGGCCCGGTGATTGCTTTGCCTTGACACTATCAGGTGCCGGGAGGGATTTCAACTTGTGGCGGATGATTTCCGCCCGGAGCGAGTCGCGTTCCTCCGCCGAGAGCTTGCGCGAGGCGCTCTTTTGGAGGTGTGCGGGCTGGGTTTCCATAAAAAGTTCGTCCACGGGAAGCCGGGATTCCTCGGGAAAAAACCGAAGATCGGTGCCCAGCCGGATGAAGCTCAGGAGATTGAGTGCTTCCTTGGAGGCCATCGACCAGGAGTTGGTGAGGATGCCGTAGGCGCGTCCGATCTGGTCGAGCAGGACGCCGGGTTTCTTGTCCAGCAGACTGATCCTGGCATTTTCCTCGTGCTGGATGATGGTTTCGATGACCTTGGTGAGCCGGGCGATGATCTCCTCTTCCTTCTCGCCGAGGGTGGTCTGGTTGGAGACCTGGAAAAGATTGCCCATCGCCTCGGTGCCCTCGCCGTAGAGACCGCGGACGGCGAGACCGATTTTGTTCACCGCCTGGATGACCTGGTTGATCTGTTCGCCAAGGACAAGAGCGGGCAGGTGGACCATGGCCGAGGCGCGCATGCCGGTGCCGACATTGGTGGGGCAGGCGGTGAGATAGCCGAGCTGGGGATGCCACGCGAAATCCAGTTGGGATTCGAGTGTGGTGTCCACCCTGTCCAGAAGCTTGTACGCGCCCCGAAGCTGCAGCCCGGGCCGGAGCGATTGCATCCGGAGATGATCCTCCTCGTTGATCATCATGGAAAGAGTCTGGGCGGGATTGACGACCACCGCACTGCCGGTGCTTTTGGCGGCGTGCTCGCGGCTGATGAGGTGGCGTTCCACAAGGATCTGCTTGTCCAGCGCGGAGAGATCCTGGAGATACTCCGAGAGGGCGGACTTCATCTCCGGCAGGTTGTCCACGACTTTTTTGATCTGCTCGAGAATGCCGATGCGCTCCGCCTTTTTTGCCCAGCCCGGGAATGGCATTTCCCGCAGGTTGCGCGCGAGCCGGATGCGGCTGCTGATGACGATCTGGTGGTTGGAGCCGTCGCCCTTGACCCATTCGCCCGGATTCCCCGTGATACCGGAAATGTTCATACGGCGTGGGCGCCCTCTTTTGGGAGATCGCGGATTTGGTCGCGCAGGGTGGCGGCTTTCTCGTAGTCCTCGTCATGGATGGCGTGGTCGAGGTCGTCCTGGAGAGATTTGAGCCGATCCCGGTGGAGAAGCGACTGATGTTGGCGCGCGGGGATTTTGCCGGTGTGATGCGTGCCCTTGTGGACGGCCTTGAGCAGGGAGGTGAGCTGCTCGGGGAACACATCGTAACAGGCGCTGCAGCCGAGGCGTCCGGTTTTTTTGAAATCCGCCTGGGTGAATCCGCAGATCGGGCACACCGACCCGGCCGCGCCCTTCTGGATTTCCTGTCCGGCCCCGAGTCCCAGCAGCAGATCGGCGAGAGCAAACCCGGTGGGATCGGTGACGTTGTACTCCTTCGAACAGGAATCGCAGAGATTCACATTCTGGCTTTTGCCATCGATGATCTGGGTGAGAAACACCGAGGCTTCGTTGGATTTGCAGATGTCGCAGAGCATGGGAAAAAGAATCGGACGGGCGGCCCGTGGGCCGGTCCGCGCTACGGATAGATCGGCGTGCCTTCGGATTGTGTCAACTCATGAAAGCGGTCCATGAGTCGGCGGGTCCAGGGGCCGGGTTTGCCGTCGCCAATCGTGCGACGGTCCAGCTTCACGGCCGGCACCACCTCGGCGGCTGTGCCCGTGAGGAAAAGCTCGTCGGCGGTGTAAATATCGTAGCGGGTGAGATCGGCTTCCCCGATGGGCAGACCCAGTTCTGCGGCCAGATCGAATATGACGGCACGAGTGATGCCCTTGAGCGCACCGGCGGACACGGGCGGCGTGAAAATTTTCCCCTTGCGGATGATGAAGATGTTGTCGCCGGTGCATTCGGCGACGAACCCCTGCTCGTTGAGCATGAGGCCTTCGGCGGCACCGGCGTTTTGCGCCTCGATCTTGGCCATCACGTTGTTGAGGTAATTGAGCGACTTGACGGCGGGACTCAGCGCGGCCGGACTGGGGCGGCGCGTGCTGCAGGTCGCCACCACGAGTCCCTGCTCGTAAAACTCGCGGGGGTAGAGGCGGATGCTGTCGGCGATGATGATCACGGCGGGCGCACAATTCTCGGGACTCAGCCCCAGGGAACCCTTGCCACGGGTGACGACCAGGCGGATGTACCCGTCGCGGAGATTGTTCTGCCGGATGGATTCCAGAGTCGCCGCGCGCATTTGCTCCAGGTCCACCGGGATGGTGAGCAGGATGGCTTTTGCGGAGTCGTAGAGGCGTTCCAGATGCTCTTCGAGCTTGAACACCCGTCCACTGTAAAACCGGATTCCCTCGAAAACGCCGTCCCCATAAAGCAGACCGTGGTCGAACACCGAGATCTTCGCGTCCTGTTCTTCAAAAAATGCTCCGTTGATGTAGATTTTCATGGTTTTGCACAAGGTGTGGTCCGCAAAAGCGCGTCGGACGATGAGCCGATCCCTCCCGGATCGCGTGCCCGTGCCGGTTTGCCGGCTTAGACCCCGAGAATCCCGTCGCGGATGACCACCGTCCGATCTCCGCGCTCGGCGAGCCGTGTATCGTGGGTGACGACGAGCAATGTTTTCTTGTTTTCACGGACCAACGCAAGAAGCAAATCCACGATGGATTCGCCGGTCTTCGAGTCGAGGTTGCCCGTGGGTTCATCGGCGAAGAGAACCGCCGGCTCGTTGATGAGCGAGCGGGCAATGGCGACCCGCTGTTGTTCGCCCCCCGAGAGTTCGGAAGGGAGATGGTGCAGCCGGTCGCCCAGGCCCACCCGTCCGAGGATTTCCCCGGCCCGAGCCACGGAATCCGCGCCGCGGATGAGCGCGGGCAGCAGGACATTCTCCAGCGCGGTGAGTTCGGACAACAGAAAATAGCCCTGGAACACAAACCCCATGCGGGTGTTGCGCACCCGGGCGCGAACGGCCTCGGGCTGGCCATAAAGCGGGGCTCCCTCGAAAAGCACCTCGCCGGAGTCCGGCCGCTCCATGCCGGCCAGCGTGTAGAGCAGGGTGGTCTTTCCGGCACCCGACGCCCCGCACAGGAAAAGGCATTCCCCCTCGGAGACCTCCAGATCGATGCCGCGCAGGACGTCGATCGTGCGCGGTCCGATCTGGAAAGACCGGCGCAACGCGCGGGCGGCAACGGGAAGGTGGGACATGCGACGCATCAGACATCCCGCCCCGCCCGCCGGTCAAACAGAAAAGCCCGAAATACAATACTTCATACATGTCCAGACTCTCACCGGAACCAACAACTACTGGAGCTCGCATTTCGGGCAAATGAGTTTCGCCAACGCCAATCTCAAGAGCGGCTGGGCGTGGAGCGGCTCCCTGCAGGGATGAATGGCGACCGATGGATCTAAAGTTCACAGCGCGGACTACGGTTATCTCGCGCCGGGCGGCAATTCCGCATGGGTCAACAGTTCCAAACTCGGGTGGATCCGCATTCACAGCCATGGGACAGCCTCGATGCCATCCAACGCACCCTGGGTTTGGTCGAACGCCTGCGGCTGGGTGGTCAGCAACCGCTCGGGCACGGGCCAGTATTTCTGGTGTCAGAGGCTCAACGGCTGGTTCTCAGCCGGTCCCGGCGGGAGTCTGTGGAGCTTCGATTACGGCTGGCTCACCCCGGGATCAAATACAAGGTGGGTGAACACCTCGGCGCTGGGCTGGATCCAAATCGGCGATTACGGCGGTTGGGTTTGGAGTCCACGTATGGGTTGGGTGGTTTCCAACAAAGCCGGAACAGCCACCTATTTTTGGAGCACCAGCTTCGGGTGGCTGTATGCAAACGGGAGCGGCTGGGTTTACAGCTACAATTACGGACGCTGGATGTAGAGGTCGGGCTTGGGGCGGATGCCTTGCCCGGCTTGGCCACCGAAGAGGTCGTGATGTCGCGATTCTTGAGTGGCAGCACAGTGGCCCAGCGGATCTGCTCTTCCTTGTTACGGACCAGACCGCGGTTGATCGGCGGCAATCCCCTGCCGATGTTGTCGTAATATTCCCCCCAATTTTGGGTGTTGAGCCCGAATCGGTCGCCCAGGCTGGAGAAAGCGGTGAGTCCCGCGCCTGATTCCACTCGGAGGGCAATTCATTTGGGGCGAATTAGATAAAACTTGACCGCCCGACCTTGGTTGGAAATGCTGCCGACCGGCAGTATTTCAAATCGAATTCCAGCCCCAAAACAATATGCAACCACGCGAAAAGAGAACGCTTGAAGAAAAATACAGTCGGCTGTCCGTAAGTCACCAGAAGCTCAAGAAGAAGGTTGAAAAACTGGAGATTTCGACTTCCGAGCGTTTGGCGCACTTAGAATCCGCCTTAGAATCCGCCTTAGAATCCGCCTTAGAATCCGCCTTAGAATCCGCCTTACATGCCTACCAGCGCCAGAACACCATTATCCACAAGGCGTTTTCACTGACAGGTGTCTCCGGAGAATATTTGGAATTCGGAGTATTCTCCGGAACCTCGCTCATCGCCGCCTATCATTCCGCGAAGGAGGTGCATGACCATCTGACATCGGGGCACTGGGATCATTCGTTCAGTGATCCGGAAGCCAGAAAGACAGAATTTCACCGGGCATGGAATGATTTTCGATTTTTTGCGTTCGACTCCTTTGAGGGAATGCCCGCATCAAGGGGAGTGGACAAAGTGTATGAGATTTTTCCAGAGGGGACTTATTCCTGCGGGGAGGAGGATTTTTATCGCAATATCGAACAGTATGGGGTGGACCGGCAGAAGGTTACCACGGTGAAAGGTTTTTTTCAGCAGACACTCACTCCGGAAACACGGGAACGACTGGGTATTCGGCATGCGGGAGTGGTTCATATCGACTCCGATCTTTATGAGTCGGCCGTTCTCGCGCTGGATTTTGTTTATCCGGCACTGGTGGATGGATCGGTCATTATCTTTGACGAATGGTTCCAGTTCGCCGGAAATCCACTTCTTGGCGAGCGGCGGGCCTTTTCGGAATGGTTGCAAAAGCATCCCGAACTGACAGCCAC
>DYRR01000229.1 GCA_020718605.1 Chthoniobacter flavus
TCTTGCCATCGCCACCCTGGCGGGCGAAGTCATCACCCCCGAGGGCATTGTGCACGGAGGAAAGGCCGGCCAGAATTCGGGAGGCGGCTCGGTGCTGGAGCGCAAACTGCAAATCCACGCCCTCGACGTGGAAGCCTCCGCACTTCGCAGCACCCTGGCCGCGCTCACCACCCGCCGTGAAGAGGCCGCGACAGTCACCGATTCCGCCGCCGCGCATCTGCAATCGGTCCGGGATGAACTCCAGCAGGCCCAGGTGGCCGTGTCCACGCTGGAGGGACAGCTCTCCCTCCTCGACCGCGAACTGCGCGAAACCACCGGGAAGTTTGAAACGCTGGAGTGGGAACAGAACAGCGTCACCGACGCCCTGCGCGCCACCACGGAACGCTTCGGCGACCTCGAATCCCAGATCAGCAGCCATCAGGCCGCGCTGGAGGAATCCGCCAAACAACGCCAGATTCTCCAGTCCGAAGCGGCGGAAATCCTGAGCCGCGAAGAACAACTTGCGGGATCCCTGAACGACCTGCGCGTCACCGTGGCCACCGGACGCCAGCACCGTGACAATCTCCAGCGGGAACGCGGCCCCATGACCTCCCGCGCCGAGGAACTCCGGGACCTCATCGCCCAGCGCCGCCTGGATATCGAAGGCTATGCCGAACGCGACGCCAAACTCGCCGCCGAAAATGCCGGGCTCGAAACGTCCATCGCCGCGCTGCGGGAGGAAACCGCCGCCAGTGAGGCGGAGGTGGACCGCATCACCACATCCCGCGCCGAACTGGCCACCGCCCTTGCCGGACTCGACGCCAGTCTGCGCACGGCCCGCAGGGAACTCTCCGACATCCAGGAACAACGCGGACGTGAAGAGGTCCGCCAGACCCAGCTCCAGCTCCGCCTCGAACACGTTGCCGAACACGTCCGCCAACGCTACAATCTCGACATCACGGCGTTCTCCCCCGATTTTTACGCCTTTCACTGCTCCGTGCGCGAACAGCGCAAACTGCGCGGACGCAAACCCGCCACCTCCGGGCAACCGGAAGATTCCGCGGACCCGAACGCCACCGCCGGGGGCTTTCCCGCCGAGGTGCCCGCAGCCGAACTGACCGTGGAGGACATCGTCGAATCCGCCGAGGACCGCGAGGCCGTGGACTGGGCGTTCGTCGGGGAACTCGTCGGGGAGATGACGGAGAAGCTCGACTCCATGGGGCCGGTGAATCTTGAGGCGATCCAGGAATACGATGAACTCGAGGAGCGCCACAAATTTCTGGAGGAACAGTACACCGATCTCACCAACTCCAAAGCCGAGTTGCTGGAAGTGATCCAGAAAATCAACATCACCACCCGCCAGTTGTTCTCCGACACGTTCGAACAGGTGCGGGTGAATTTCAAAACGATGTTCACCGAGCTGTTCGGAGCCGGCAGCAATGCCAACCTCATCCTGGCCGATGAGCACGACCCGCTCGAATCCGGCATCGAGATCATCGCCAAGCCCCCGGGCAAGCAGCTCCAGCAAATCTCCCTGCTCTCCGGCGGCGAAAAAACCATGACCGCTGTGGCCCTTCTGTTTTCGATCTACATGGTCAAGCCCGCCCCGTTCTGTGTGCTGGACGAGATGGACGCGCCCCTGGACGAATCCAACATCAACCGGTTCATCAAAATCCTCGACCGATTCGTGAGCCAAAGCCAGTTTGTGGTGATCACCCACAACAAGCGCACCATCGCAAAAGCCGACATCCTCTACGGCGTCACGATGGAAGAGCACGGTGTGAGCAAACTCGTCGGGGTGAAACTCACCAAACGCGAAAACACCCGGGATCGCAACGACCTCATCGGGACCGAAAACAACTCACTGCCGGACCGGCAGCCTGTTCCCGGGACCCCCGGCGAGGCCCGCCCTGAAGTCCCCAGCATCGCCGAAAGCTTCGGCAAAAAAGGCACGCTTCACAGCGAGGAAACCACGACGGGTTCAGGACAGATTTCTTCACCAAATTCCCTGAAAGGGAAGTAATCCATCAGCCCAGCAACTGTGTTCATTTTGCAAGGGAGATTTCGGGATTTTTGAGGGCGGAGTTTCAGCCC
>DYRR01000230.1 GCA_020718605.1 Chthoniobacter flavus
CCTGACCCTCCAACCACAACAGGAATATCACTACATTTATTTACCGGGTTAATATTCCGTCGGCACCGATGTTCCATTTTCCCGGCTGGGTGATCCGGATTTTGTTGGCGCCGCGATCCTCGATCCGGTAGCCGCGGATGCGGAGATATTCGGGGACATCGGGGGATTGCATTTCCCCGTCGCTTAGTTTGACCAGATCGAAGCCATTGCCGCTGCGGATATGCAGACCCCTCACCGTCACCCGGGCACCGGGCACGGCTTCGATCCACAGCGTTCCGCCGTCCTCAATGACAATGTCCTCAAGCCACACATCCCCGTCCAGCACGAGGGTGGACGCGCCGGAAATCAGCCCGTTCTTCACCCGCTCTCTCACATCGGCGAGGGTGAGGGCAAAGGTGGGCCGCAGAATCACCCGTGGTCCGGAGGTGAATGGCACGCCCCGGATTTCTGCGGTTGGTGCATCCGCCACTTCCATGCCTCCTGCGCGCAGGCGGGTTCGCCCGGCCAGATAAAAATCGTTCTCGGCGCTGCTGGCACTCTCCGGAGGCCCATTTTCGGCATGCTTGAGGGCGGCATCTGCGAGGTTGTTTTTGCATGCACTGAAACACCAGGCCCGGTCAAACACGGTCACTCCGACCTTTTCGCCGTGATCGAAAAATTTCGGAAGATCCTGCATGAGGGTTTCGAGGCGGGCGGGTTTTTTGAATCGGGTGCGGGTGTCATCGGAGAACTTTGGGTTTACGAATTCGGCGACAATACCCCCGGAGGCTTCCAGGACGCGCAGATAAGGGGTGAGCCGCACGACGAGCAGGTTGATATTGCCGGGGAACCTCGAAAACCCCCGCGCATTGGGCACATCGCCCTCGGGGCTCACGGTGTCCCGCAGGAGCGGATCGAGGAGGTTGTACTCCACATTGAGCGTGAGATCGGGGTGGCCGGGTTTCACCAGGCGCGCGATGCCGCCCACGGCCTCGCCGGGAATGCGGTTCACGGCGATGGAGTTGAAGTCGTAGCCTTCGCGTTCGGAGACGCCCAGTGCGGCAAAGGCGGCATTGAACACCTGACCGTTGGTATCCTGGATGAAAAGCAGATAGCGCGTGCCCGCTGCGGCCAGTCTTGCGGCGGTTCCGCTCGTGTGCAGCAGCATATGGATGTCGCCATGGCCGTGCGGCTTCATCAGTAGTCCGTAAGGCTTGTCGAGAGCGAGACGGCCCTGGATGTCGGCCAGCGCCGGCACGAGTTCCTGGCGCAGGACGATGATTTGATCCGGGGCGAGCCCGAAATGATTGTGGCGAGTGAGAGTCGCCATCGTGCCTTCGTGGGTGTCGCGGCTGGTCATGATGATGAGAGGAATCACCTTCCCGAGACGGCGCGAGGCGGCATGGATCACACCGGCATAGTGCGCGAGATAGGTGGTGCCGGTGGTGGCTTCCACGGGAATATCGAGCTTGATGCCGTGATACCCCAGCCGTTCACCGAGTCCGCCGGCGACCAGCACGACGGCGGTGTCGGCAAATGCGGCCAGACCCGCTGCTTCGGCCCCGTCGTACTCCGGGCCGAACCCGGAGAGATCCACCATCGCGGGCTGTTCCGGCGAGTAGCCGGCAAAAGGATTTCCTTCCGCCACAGCTCCGGCGAGCAGGGTGCGGGCATTGGCGATGTAAGCGGCGAGCCCGCCGGGATATGAGCCATTGGCGGTGCGCAGCGTGTTCAGAAGGCGGATCTTTTCCTCATCGCGAACGCCCGGCGCATCCCAATCGGCGAAGAGATGCTCTTGCCCATCGGCGATGAGTGCATCCGCGAGCCGGGCATCCTCCGGCGTGAGAATTTTTGCGTCAATGTGGGCGGCGAATGCTGCAAGCCTGGGGTTGGTCGCGGGGATTGGTCCGGTCGTTGTCATGGTCGCGGGATTATAGAGATCTTTTCGGTCCCGACAATACAAACGCCCGTCGTGCAGACTCCGGGGGTGTGGGCTGTCCCACTCCGATCATTGGCAGATCCCGACGCTCCCGCGCCGAGCTACGAAAGCAGCCTGTAGCCCGCTCCGGGAGGAGCGGGACCGTCCCTGTATCC
>DYRR01000092.1 GCA_020718605.1 Chthoniobacter flavus
GAGGTAGATCATGGTGGTGGACACGTCGGTATGGCCGAGCAAGTCCTGGACAGTCTGGATGTCGATGCCATTTTCAAGGAGGTGGGTGGCGAAGGATGTGGCAGGTGGCGGGTTTGGAGAGCCGGGCCTTGCCGGTGGCTTGTTTGTTCGTGCGGGGCCGCACCAACAAACGGACGCGCGGGGCCGCACGTCCCTACCCATAACGATTCTCCCGATCTTGGGTGCGGGCCAAGGGTGGGCATGGGAGCCACCTTTCCCGGTATCATGATCCCTTCCCAGGATCCGAATCTTCAGGAACTGGGGCGGGCGCTGGCGCACCGGATGCGGGCGGGTTCACGGCGGCATCGGCGGCCCTCACATACTCCATCTGCAGATTGCCGAGCGCATTGGCCAGAACTGCGGACTCGTCCTGGTTGAGATTGCCGCGGGTCTTTTCGCGGATCATTTCCAATTGATCGATGAACATGCGCGCAAGAGGCAGGTTGGTCGCGGGTTTGCCCGTCTGTGGATGCGGAATTTGTCCCAGACACAATGCGGCCTGCTGGCTGTGCATGAGCACAAACTCAATGAACCGGGCGACATGATCTCCCTGCTGCGGGGTGTTTTGGATTTCGGGCATAAAACTAGGGCTGTTTGGTCTCCGGCCCAACCGTCACCATCACTCTGGGCCGATCCTTGAAATATTTGGCCGCCGTGCGGCGAACATCGTCCAGCGTGATGGCTTGGACCTCCGCCGCGAGTTTGGTTCCGTGGTCAAACCCAAGCCCATAGAGTTCGTCCAGCGCGGAGCGGTAGGCGAACGACGCGTTGCTTTGGTTTTCTATCTGCATCTGGCCGATGAATTTCTTTTTTGC
Organism: Chthoniobacter flavus; assembly: GCA_020718605.1. Taxonomy (GTDB): domain Bacteria; phylum Verrucomicrobiota; class Verrucomicrobiia; order Chthoniobacterales; family CAKUMP01; genus DYRR01. The sequence continues at coordinate 855 of DYRR01000092.1, forward strand.
GCGGGCCAATTCCTCCTCCGTGAGTCCGTCCGCTGCGAGTTTGGATATTTCCTCAAGCAACGCGGCGCGCACCGTCTCCACCTTGGCCGGATCGGTGCCGAGATAAAAAATGAAAGATCCCGTTCCGATGCCGGGCGTGTATCCGGCGCTCACAAAATAGGCCAGACCGAGTTCCTCGCGGATCCGGACAAACAACCGGGAGGCAAGATCGCTGCAAGCCTCCTCGATGAGACTCACGGCAGTCTCATCGGGATCGCCGATGGCCGGCCCGCGAAAGCCGACCATGAGAACCGACTGCTTTTTATCCATCGCCTTGGATACGGTCCTGGATTCGTTGAAGGATGGCAGGGTGGCATCCTGCAGGACCTGATCCGCTCCCGGGAGGTTGCCCAGGTATTTTTCGGCCAGCGTCTTCACCTCCCCGGCGTTCACATCGCCGAACACCGCCAGAACCGGGGTGCTGGTGCGAAGCATTTTTTTATGAAACCCGGCCAGATCGCCGCGCGTGACGGATGTCACCGACTCCGGGGTGCCCAGGGCCGGACGGGCGTAGGGATATCCGGCGAAGAGTTCCGCACGGACCAGTTCCGAAGCCACGGCGGTGATTTCGTCGCGCTGCCGCTTGATTGCGGCGAGTTGGGCGCCGCGATCGATCTCGAGTGCTTCCTCTGGAAACACGGGATTGCGCAGCACATCGGAGAGAATCTCCAGGCCCTTGGAGAAATCGGGTTTGAGTGTGCCGATCCGGACCGAGAAACTGTTGTTGCCCGATTCGGCGGTGATCCCGCCGCCCGCAGCCTCAATTTCCTCCGCGATATCGGCTCCGGATCGTGTCTTGGTGCCTTTGGGCAGGAGACTGGTCATGAGCCGCGTGATGCCCGCCTTGTCGGCGGATTCTTCGAGTGCCCCGCCCCGAAATACGATGGAGGCCGAGACCAATGGCAGGCGCGGATCTTCGCGGACCAGCAGCACAAGTCCGTTGGAAAGGGTAAATTTTTGTATCCCGGGCACGTTGGCCGGAGCCGTGCCGGGGGTTGCCGAACTGTGCGGAGCAGACGGTGGATTGAGGGAGGTGACCGTGAGCCTGTCCTTGCGGAGATACTGCACGGCGACCCGTTTCAGATCTGCGGGAGTCACCCGCTGAACGCCTTCCAGATAGGCCTCCGTGAAATGAAGATCCCCGGTGAGCAGATAACTGGCGCCGAGATCCCCCGCCTGACCGCTCATGGTGGTGAGCGTTTGCAGATGAGAGGAAAGCGTCTGCCTCCGGGCCTTTTCCAGTTCCTCCGCTGTGACGCCCCGCTCGGCGACATCGGCGATGAGACGCAGCGCCTCGGACTCCACGGCGTCGCGTTTTGCGGGATCGCACAGTGCGCTCACCCCGAACAGCCCGCAATCACCGGGCGTGTAGGAAAATGCGGAGATGGAATGGGCGAGCCCCATTTCCTCGCGGACCTTCCGGTAAAGCCGCGAGCTGCGCCCCTCGCCGAGCACGAGGGAGAGAAGATCCAGGGCCGGCACATCGGGATGGGTGAGTGCCGGAATCGGCCAGGCCATGTCGAGATGGGTGAGTTCGGTGGAAAACTCGCGATGGATCTCACGCCGACTGGTCTGGGGGGGTTCCTGTGCAATAAACACCGGAGCCAGCGGCTGGCGGGTTGTGCCCTCGAAAGCCCGCCCAACCCGCGCGATCACCTCGTCGGCCTTCACGTCCCCCACAATGACGAAGAAGAGATTGTTGGGAACATAGCGGCGATGGTAATACCGCAGCACATCGTCCCGGGTGAGCTTGTTGTAAACGTCAAGGTGGCCGATAATCGGCATTCCGTAGGGATGCTTTTGATAAACCGTGGAAAACAGGAGCTTCTGTCCCTCGCGTTCGGGACTGTCCTGGCCCATGGCAAACTCCCGGCGGATCACTTCCTGTTCCTTGGCATACTCCGCCTCGGGCAGCGTCGAGTGCTGCATCGCATCCGCAAGGACGTCAATCGCCGTGTCCACTCCGGATGCCGGCAGATCGATGTAAAAGACCGTCCGATCAAAGGACGTGTAGGCGTTGACATAGCCGCCCTGATCCTGCACGGAACGCGCGATCTCGTTCCCGGCCCGGGTCGGGGTTCCCTTGAAAAGCATGTGCTCCAGAATGTGGGAGAGTCCCGCCCCGAGCCATTCACCCTCGTGGATGCTGCCCGTGCGGCACCAGGCCTGGACACTGGCCACCGGTGCCGAGTGGTCCTCCCGCACGATGACGGTGAGGCCATTGTCATACACATGGAGCCGCGTGGGCGTTTCCGGCAAGGTCACGGGAGTCTTGGTGCTCGTCTCTGCATGCGAAGGAGTCAAAAACGTAATGGCCATGAGAAAAAGAATTGGGGCGGTGGATTTCATACGGATTTTTCGGCGGGCTCGTCCGGTACTCCGGGAGGCGGAGTGATCCGGGCCGGACGGAATGGGCTGGTGAACGCCTCTTCGAAATCAAGTCCGCCGGCAAAATCCTCGAGCCGGTCGGTATCGTTCCTCCCGAACACACCGGACCCGACCAGATTGAAAACAAGATACCCGATATCCATCGATTCCCGGACACCCCAGTATTCGAGAACCATGCGGGTCATGGGGCCGTATTCCTTGAGGGCAAAATCACGCACGCCTTCCAGCAACTGCCCGGCACTCACATGTGCGCCGCCCTTCCCCCCCTCGCCCCCATGGAGCGTTTTCACCGTGAACTCCAGAGCGCCCCTCAGGAAGAAATATGCCTCGCGGTCATAACGCGGATCCTTTTCAACAAGTTCGTCGATGGTTTCGGGGAAGCCTTTTTTTTGCATGAACAGAAATGAAAATCAGGGTTGTCGCTCCTCATGAGAACTGCTCTCGCGGCGGACTTCGCGCCAGTGCCGGACAGCGGCTCCCGCCACAAGAGCGGTCACCACCAGCAGCACGAGCCAGCGTTCGCGGGTCGTCAATCGGAACATGAGTGTGGTATAATAGTCGCGAACCCGAATTGCGCAAGTATGCTCACCTCCCTTCTCATTTTTTCCATCCTCCTCTGCACATTCCCGTGTGCGTCCGGCCTCGCGCAGACCGGATCCGCCCCCGATCCCGCCCGGGATGCGCTGCGGGCGGCGCGGATCCTGGAGACCGCGCTCGGCCCCGAACCGTCCGCCGCCGCTCTGGAGTCGATGGATTCCACCTGGGTGCGCCTCGTCGCGGAATATCCCGGGAGCATCCCGGTCCGGCAATCCTGCGGACTCTATCGCATGAGCCGCCGGGATCCGGACGGCGCGTTCCTGCAATGGACCGAGGCCGAGGCCCTCGACCCGTCAAACCCCGAGACCGCATCCCTGCTCGGGGGATATTATCTGGGTGTCCGGGCCGACATTCCCACTGCGGCGGGGTACCACGAAAAAGCCGTCTTTTTCGATCCCGATTCGGCGAGATATCACTTCGAACTCGCCAACGTTCTCCATCTCTTCCGCCGGGAAGCCGGCAAACCGGGGGAAACACGGGAGCAGACACTGCGGCGGGCATTGGATCACTTCCGGAGCGCCGCCGCTCTCGCCCCACACAATGCGGACTATGCCCGTGCCTATGCGGAGACTTTTTACCTGATCCCCGATGCCGATTGGTTGGAGGCGTTCCGCGCATGGGAGAGGGCAACCTCGCTGATGCCCGACAAGGATTTCGGTCGGCTCCATCTCGCGCGGGTGAGTCTGAGACTGGGCCAGCCGGACCAGGCTTCGGCCTATCTCGATCTCATTCCCGACGGCATCAACTCGAAGCTTCGGGACAAACTGCGCACCCAGGCCCGTGATTCCAAAAGCAAACAAACGCCCGACAAACCGCAATGACACCTGGCAGCAGGTCTCTCCACACGATTCACTTTCCGTAGGCGGTGACCGACACAGGATCGTGGTGGGATTTGATTTCCAAAATCCGGGGAACAATCACATACGCAACCAGCAAATATGCGGGCAGGGCAACACCCGCCCACTTCAGAAAGCCCCCGAATTTTGGGGTTCGGGAAGCATCATCGGATAGATGTTTGTTTTGGGGCATCGCGTTTTTCCGGGAGTGGAAACTGTTAATAATCGCGCTGCAGGAGATAGGCGGCGATGGCGCGGAGAATGTCGGCGTCCCGCCCGAACCCGCGCAGAGCGCGCCCGGATTCCGCCGTGAGCCTGCGGGCTTCCGCCCTGGATTTTTCAAGACCGTGAATAGCCGGATAGGTGGCTTTCCCGGCAGCCACATCTTTGCCGGCACTTTTGCCAAGTTTGTCGGACGTCTGGGTCACGTCAAGAATGTCGTCTATGACTTGGAACGCCAGTCCCAGGGAACGTCCGAACAGGGTGAGGGCTTTTAATCGGGCGGGCGTTGTGTTGGCGCTCATCGCCCCAAGACGGATCGAGGAGGTCAACAATGCCGCAGTTTTCCGCAGATGAATGAAGCGCAGATCCCCCGCGCCCAGATCCCGTCTCTCGCCCTCAAGATCCGCCACCTGGCCGGCGATGAGCTGCAGACTGCCGGAGGCCCGCGCAAGTTCCGCGATCACTGCCGCCAGCGGATAGCGGGGCCAGCCCGGCACTTTCGCGGCAATCTCGAACGCCACCGTGAGCAGGGCATCCCCCGCCAGAACCGCCACACCTTCTCCGAACACCTTGTGGGAAGTCGGGCGACCCCGGCGGAAATCATCATCATCCATGCACGGCAGATCGTCATGAATGAGCGAGTAAGTATGGACACACTCCACCGCGCAGGCCAGCGGGAGGGCGGCGGACGCCTTGCCGCCACAGGCCTCGGCGGCGGCAAGACACAGGACGGGACGCAGCCGCTTGCCGCCGGCGAGCAGGCTGTAACGCATCGCCCTGTGCAACGTGGCCGGTTTGCGCGAGGCGGGCGGAACATGCCGCGACAGGGCCGTTTCGATCATCCGCACCCGCTCCGCAAGATAGTGATTCAAATCCATCCCCCATGTTTCCGAAAAACCAGACGGTCTGACAATCGCAAATCACACCCCCCTCCGCCGACGGCACCGGCGGATAAAATGCCATGGCTTTGGAATTGCGTCCCGGGGTTGCCTGCAATATGGGATGTCGCCATCCCCCGCCGCAGTCCCAATCCCATCGGGCCGCTCCCGGGCGGAAATATCCCCAACCCAACCTCCCGGACCGTCCGCAAGCCGCATTCCAACGCCATGCCCGCTCAAAGCAGAAAATCCAAGGACATGCTCGTGGTGGCTTTTATCCGCCATCTGGAGGTTGAAGAAAACGCCGCACCCCGCACTGTGGGCAACTACAGCCATGCCCTGCGGCTGGTGTCCGCCGCGCCCGGATTCCCGGGATGGAAAGATGCCGGGCCGGATTTTTACCGGGGGCTGCTCTACCGGTGGATGAAGGCGGAGTTGTCGCGCGCAACCATCCGCCTGCATTTCTCGGCCCTCCGGCGCTTCTACCGGTTTCTCATCGAGCGCAAGCGGCTTGCGGTGAACCCGCTCAAGGCGGTGCTGCTGCCCAAGCCGGAAAAAAAACTCCCCCTGTTGGTGAACCAAACGCAGATTGAGGAACTCTTGAGTGCTCCGTTGCGTGTGGAAAAGCAACAGCAAGCACCCGGGTGGATGCCTCTGCGGGATGCGGCGGTGCTGGAGTTGTTTTACAGCAGCGGTCTGCGACTGGCCGAACTGGTCGCCCTGGACGTGGCGGATGTGGACTGGATCTCGGAGACCGCGAGAGTCTTTGGCAAAGGCCGCAAGGAACGCCTGTGCCCGGTGGGCGCCCCCGCACTGGAAGCCATCCAGCGATACCGGCAGGCGGCCGGCATCCAATCCGGCCCCCTGTTCCTCAGCAAGGTGCGCCGGCGCATGAATCCCCGGGCCGTATGGCTCCTGCTCAAGCGATATCTGGCCGCCACCAGTATTCCCATTTCGCTCAGCCCGCACAAATTGCGCCACAGTTTTGCCACCCACCTTCTGGACAACGGAGCCGATCTGCGCAGCGTGCAAAGCCTGCTCGGCCACGCCAGCCTTTCCACCACCCAGATCTACACCCATGTGACCACGGAACGCCTCAAACAGGCCTACGACGCGGCCCACCCGCGCGCTTGATTTCAGTAGGCCTTGAATTTGCGCCGGTATTGGGCGGCGGTGGCGCCGAAGTGTTTTCGGAATGCCCGGCAGAAATTCTCGGTGTTGGCGTAGCCCACGGAAGTTGCCACCGCCTTGATCGGCTGGTTGGTGGTCACAAGAACGTGTTTGGCCACTCTCATCCGCTGGAGGATGAGATGCTGGTGCGGAGTCATTCCCACATGCCGGCGGAATTGGGCGTGGAGATGGGACGAACTCAGGCCCGCCCGCGAAGCCAGATCCTCCAACCCGATGGGCCTGGCATGATTTCGCTCAATGTAAGCCAACACACCCGCCAGATGCGGCGGAATGCCGCGTGAACCCGTCTGCTGGCGATAGTGATCCAGACGAAACCGGAACTGGCTCAGGATCAAATCCCCGAGCACACCGGGATCGATGCCGGTATGGTGAAATGCAAAAAGCATCTCCTCACAGAACCCGAGTGCGCTGCGGGGATCGTCCCAGAAAAAATGGCGGGGCCACTCCACCCGCGCAGCGATGCTGTTCAGTCGAAATCGCGCGGTCATGCACGCGTAATGCCCTTCCGCCGGGCTTCGGAACACGGTCTGCTCGCCGGGATGATGCACAAAGATCGTGCCGACCCCATGCAGCGTGTCCGCATCGGGGGCATAGACTGTTCCCTTGGTGATCAATTCAAAAAGGAGGCAGTTCGCCGCGATCTGCGCGGGCGATCCCGCGCCCCCCGGAGGGCTGACATAGGTTCCCACACTTTCCAGAGCGGCTTTTTTTGCACCATGAATCATAGTTTTTGTCAATTGATGCCAAAAATACGGCTTGCTACGTTACGACGATCATTCGTTTCACCACGGTTTTTATCAAACTTCAACCCAAATACCATCCATGACCCCGGAAATCACCGTCCAACTTTACAGCGTCAGAGAGCAGGCCGCCGCCGACTACGAAGGCACCATCCGCGCGATTGCCGCGATGGGCTTCGGCTGCGTCGAACCCGCCGGATTTCCCGGCACAACTCCGCAGAAAGCAGCCGCGCTCTTTGCGGAACTCGGATTGAAAGCACCGAGTTGTCACTGCGGCCTGCCCGTGGGCGACAAAAAGAATGAGGTCATCGAAACCGCGCTGCTGCTCGGCCACTGCTACCTCTTCACCGGGTGTCCGCCCGATTTCAAAGCCAACTTCGCGTCGGCGGATGCCATCAAGGCCACCGCCGCGTTGTATTGCGAGGCGGCCGCCAATGCGGCACCGCACGGGCTGCAGGTCGGCTATCACAACCACGACTGGGATCTCCTCGATGTGGAAGGAACCCCCGGCTACCGGATTTTCCTGGAGAATACGCCGGACACCGTGCTTTGGGAGGCCGACGTGTTCTGGGTCGCCAAGGCCGGGCGCGACCCGGCGGATTTTATCCGGGAGATCGGCGTGCGCGGCAAGGCGCTGCACTTCAAGGACGGAATCCTCCGCGCCAACGACACGTTCACCGAAGCGGAGACCGAGGATGGAAAGATCATGGTGAGCGACTCCGTCCCGTTCCTTCCGGCCGGTGCCGGACAGGTCGATCTGTCGGCGGCGTCCAAAGCGGCCACCCATGCCGAGATCATCGCCGTCGAACTCGACAGCTACACCGGGGACATGATGGAAGCCGTCCGGCAAAGCTACCAATACCTCACCACCCAGGGCATCGCACGCGGACTCAAATAATCTATGAAAAACAACAAGATCGGCGTCGGCATTATTGGCTGCGGAAACATTTCCCAGGCGTACTTCGACGGTGCCAAAGTGTTTGAGGTTCTGGAGATCGTCGCCTGTGCGGACGTCAACATGGACGCCGCCCGGGCCAAGGCCACAGAAAATCAATCCACGGCACAGAGTGTGGACGAGCTGCTCGCCAATCCGGATGTGGACCTGGTGATCAACCTTACGATCCCCGCAGCCCATGCCGGGGTGAGCCTGCAGGCACTCCGCGCCGGCAAACATGTCCACTGCGAGAAACCGCTCGCGGTGCATCTGGCGGATGGAAAAGCGGTGCTCGATCTCGCCGCAGAAAAAGGGCTTCTGGTCGGCTGTGCCCCGGACACCTTTCTGGGCGCGGGATTTCAGACCTGCCGCAAATTGGTGGACGACGGCTGGATCGGAAAGGTCACGGGGGGGACGGCATTCATGATGTCCCATGGCCCCGAGTCGTGGCACCCGAATCCCGCATTTTTCTATCAGCAGGGCGCCGGCCCGATGTTCGACATAGGCCCCTACTACCTCACCGCCCTGGTGCATCTGCTGGGGCCAGTGAAGCGGGTGAGCGCCATCACCTCCCGGGCCCACACCAAGCGCATCGCCACCTGCAAGGAACAGTTTGGCAAAATTCTGCCGGTGGAAATCCCCACTCATTGCTCTGGTTCGCTGGAGTTCCATTCCGGCGCCACGGTCACCGTCACGATCTCATTCGACGTGCACTGCCACGGGCACAGCCCCATCGAACTCTACGGCACCGAAGGTTCATTGAAAGCCCCGGACCCCAACACCTTCGGCGGTCCGGTGTCGGTGTGGACTCCGGCCTCCGGTGATTGGCGTGAGATGGCACTCAGCCACCGCTACACCTCCAACATGCGCAGCATCGGCGCAGCCGACATGGCCGGCGCAATCCTGAGCGGCGGCAAACACAAACACCGCACCAGCGGCAAACTCGCCTACCATGTGCTGGAAGTCATGCACGCGTTCGAGAAATCCTCCGACACCGGCCAGCACGTTGCCATCGTCTCCCACCCGCCCCAGCCCTCTCCCCTGCCCCTCGGACTCATCGAAGGCAGGCTGTGAGCCGCAGAAAATTGCCGGGATTTTGTGCTTGCCCGACAGCGTGAGACTTGGTCATTGTAGTCTCCGGTTTTGTCCGCTGCACAAAGCGGGCCATCCGTCCACGCATCGCTAGCTCAATGGTAGAGCAGTTGACTCTTAATCAATTGGTTGTAGGTTCGAGTCCTACGCGGTGCACTCAGACCGCTATAATCCAGGCGAGCTTCGTCTTTGGGATCGTTACGAGGACGAGGTTCGGCACCGTAAAAGCGGGCAACATCGCAGCCGCATCGAAAAGATGCACTCGGACCGGCGCACCGGAGATCATAACCGATACAGAATACAGCACGGCGGAAACGGCCAGAACGGCAGAGACGGCCTGCTTCATTTCTGCCATATCAACG
>DYRR01000231.1 GCA_020718605.1 Chthoniobacter flavus
TGACAACAATGGCAATGAAAATTGTGCAATGCGCGGACTGACCCTTTTGACTTTTTCGCCACTCACCGAAATAACATATCCCGTGCGGTGTTTGCGGTGGAGGAAGGGAAAGACCGAAAATTGACAACAATGGCAATGAAAATTGTGCAATGCGCGGACTGACCCTTTTGATCGCTCCCGCTTTCACATCGTTCTGCGGACCCCGCGCATCCTCCCCCTGAGCCGATACCTGCGGGAAAAACTCGCCGCCCTCACATTCCCGGAGGATGTGCATGTGGCCGTGGACGTGGACCCCTACCAGTTGTTGTGACCGATATACCATCACCGCATCGCAGAGCGTGCTGGCGCGATATTTCCAAGCCGTGATCCCCAAGGAATATGTGACCCTGCCGGCGAACGATTGGATGAGGCGGCGGAACTCACCCCAGGGCGTCCCGAACGGCTGCGGGCAGGGGTCTCGGTCCGTCGCCCCCGAGTTGTTCATCCACCCGTTCGAGCCTTCGGATCAGGTCGAGCACTTGTTGCCGGGGAATGACACCTCCCGCGGCACGGCAGAAGTGGGTGCGGCATCCAAAGGGGCGTCCCTCGTAGATCATGCACCGGCCCGTGCCGGGGTGGAGCAGGGGACACGCGCCATCCGCGCGATCCGGCATTTTTTTGCGTCCGGATGCCCTCAGCGCATGAGCGGCCACGAGTGCCTCGCCCCGGGTGAGCATCGGGGTGAGACCCGTGAGTTTGAAATGACAGCAATCTGTCCGCAACCCGCACGACCGTTCCACCGGACGCCGTGCGAGCGCCTCATAAACCGCGCTCACTTCATCGCGGGCCGCTTTGATTGGAGCTTCTTTTCGGGGCATGTCTCCGCAGGGTAGCGGACGGGGTTCCTCCTGACGAATTGAAATACTGTCCGGGTCCGCAGAATGTCGGGGCATCGAAATGTTGCTGACCTTCTGTGGGAATCCGCTACAACTCGGCGGACATGAGCACACCCAAAACCAAGTCCGCACCCGACCCCGCAAAGCTGGAGCAACTCCAAGTGCTCGCGGTTGCCTCGCAGAAAGCCCGGCTTGCGCCCAACGACGAACAGCTCGCCATCGAACTCACACGGGAATTCCTTTCCTCCGGAAAAGGAGGGGTTGTCGCCGTGGCTCCGATTCTTTCGGCCATGTCCTGGAATGTTGCGGTGGAATCTGTCTGCCCCGTTTGGATGGAATTCAAGCCGGCCCAGCGCAAATATCTCCTGGCGGAACTCCCGGTGACCGGGGATGAATCGGTGCGCCGCCTGGTGATGAGTCTCGCGCGCGGTCTGCAACCGGTGGATCCCGCCACCGCGCTCAAACTCCTGGAGAACCTCTGTGCGGGCCTGCTCGCGGACGGCGAACCTTCGCAGAAAAGCCGGCAAAATTTTGCCGGTGTTTTTCTGGGCAAGGGGCGTCCGTGGTTTCACAATCTTCCCCTGGCCGATCTGGCGGACTCGTCGCCCCTGGCCCGGTGTGTCGTGTATGCGGGCATGGTGAGCCCGCCGCTTTCCCAGCTTTATATTGTCCGCTGGCTGGTTGGCGCGGGATTGATGGACGTTCTTCCGCCGGAGCTTCTTGCCCAATTCACCGGGCAGATCCAGCGCTGGCCGGGGCGTTTGAAAAAGGAACTCTCGGCGGAATCTCTCACTCTCCCCGGGTCGATCGCTGCGGTGATTGCTCTTCCCGAGGAAGCGCGGCATGAAAAACCGCAACCCCGTCCCGTGAAACCGGCCCCGGAGCCATCGGCGCATCCCGAGATGCGCCGGGAAAATCCCGCCCCGTCCCGGCGCGAATCCCCTTCCCGTGAATCCTCCGGAGACATCCCGCGTCTCCTCCAGCAGATCGATCGTGAGTTCCAGCGGTTGCGGCAGGAACTTCAGCAGGCGCGGTCGGCACCCAAAATCGCATCCCCCCCCCGCAATCGTTCGCGGGAGGCGGCGCCGGCGGGCGGGGCCAGGGACGCGATCTCCAGGTCAAGGTGATGATCACCCTGCGCGAGGCCGCCGACGGCGTGCACAAGAAGGTCAAGCTGCGCAAGCAGGTGG
>DYRR01000093.1 GCA_020718605.1 Chthoniobacter flavus
GGTTCATCCACGGTTCGGCTGGCCGTTCCCCTTCAGTTTCCGGGCAAGTTTTGGTACCAAGCTTTGCCCCTGAATTTCCAGGCGGCCCGCGCTATGAATATACCCGGCGATATGAACCGAACCGTAAAACGCGTTTTTCTGGTATCAGTTTGGCCCAGTTTGGCCCACCTCGGTCCCAAGAGGTCTGATTTGGCCGCGATCAGTCCGGGATTGCCTTAAGACCCAACTCCGGTTAACCATGGACGCATGTCCACGGTTGCAGAACAGCTCCGCCAGGGCCGTGAGGCGCGAAACCTCACCGTCGAGCAAGTGGCGGAAATAACAAAAATGCGGACAGACCATGTCCGAGCCATCGAGGAGGGCAATTACAAGGCCTTTTCCGCGCCGGTCTATATTCGGGGCTTTGTGCGCACCTACTCAAGGCTGCTGAAGCTGGACGAGGCCGCCCTGATGGCGGGCCTGGAGAACGAGATGGGCGGCACACCCGAGTTCGGCGAGAGCGCGGCCCGGCAAAACCAGACGAAGGGAATTCTCGACCTCGCCACCCTGCAACTCTCGAAGCTGGATTGGCGCAGGAGCCTCGCAGGCGTCACCGCCGCCGTGGTCATCGCGGCGATTGTGCTGGGCATCCTCGCGTGGCGGAAATCAAATTCTCAGGACATCAACTCGCTCCGTCCAGGCGTGTACAAACCCGCGCGGGAAATCACGGAGACGCTTCCGCTGGGCAGGTGATCATTCCACCCCACTCACCTGGCTCTTCACACGGCCTTTGTTCAGAATAGTTTCCAACACCTCGCCGGGCTGGACCGACGCGGCCTCCCTCACGACCCGCCCCCGCGCGGTTCGGGTGATCGAATACCCGCGCGCAAGCACCTGATCCGGCCCAAGCAGCCGGAGCCTCGAGGACACGGACACCACCCGGTCGCTCTTGCGGCTGACATGCCGCGCCGCCAACTCCTGAAGCCGCGCGGCCAAAACCGCAAGCCCCTCGCGTCTCCGGTCCAGCACGCTCGATGGCCTTAGCCGGGCAAGCCGGTCCGCAAGCTCCTTGAAACTGGACCGGTGTGATTTCAGAGCCAGCCGCGCGCAACGGCTCAGATCAGCGAGCGCCACATCCACCCGCTGGGCGGATTGCTCGAGGAACCGCGCCGGGTGCGAGCGCTGGAGATCCTGGGCGGCGCGGGCCAGCGCCTCGGTCTTGCGGAAGAACTGCTGCGACGCGACCTGCCTCAACCGCGCCGCGCGGTCTTCGAGCGACCTTCGGCCATCCACCATGGGTTGAGTGAGTATCTCGGCGGCGGCGCTGGGGGTCGCCGCCCGGAAATCGGCGACGAAGTCCGAGATCGTAAAATCAATTTCGTGCCCGATGGCGGACACCACCGGCAGGAGGGACGCATGGATGGCCCGCGCGACCGCCTCCTCGTTGAACGGCCATAGGTCCTCAAGGCTGCCGCCGCCCCGGGTGATCAGGATCAAATCCAGGGGCAGCCCTCCGCGGGAGGCCGGAGCGGCGCTGAACTCGTTGAGGCGCTGAATGGCGGCGGCGATTTCTTCGGCAGCCTCGCCCCCCTGCACACGGCAGGGCGCGAGGATCAGCTCGAGTGAAGGGTTCCGACGCTCGATCACATGCAAAACGTCGCGAATGGCGGCGCCCGTCGGGGAGGTGATGATCCCGACGCGCCGCGGGAACGCGGGCAGCGGACGCTTCCGCTCCGGCGCGAAGAACCCCTCCGCCTTCAGTTTTTCCTTAAGCCGCTCGAACGCTATCTGCAAAGCGCCCATGCCCTGCGGCTCGAGAGCGGTCACACGCAGTTGGTAAGCCCCCCGGGGCTCGTAAACCGTCATCTGCCCCTTTAAGACCAGCATGCGCCCGTCCCGCAGGAGAGACCGGTCCACCTGGGTCTCGCCCCGGAACAGCACACAGTTCAATTGCGCGTCAGCGTCCTTGAGCACGAAGTAAATGTGGCCGGAGGATTGCGCCCTGAGGTTGGACACCTCGCCCGTCACCCTCACCTCGCCGACCTGCCGCTCGAGCAGACGCTTGATTTGCGCGGTGAGCTCCGAGACGGTGAGCGGCTTTTGAGCCTGTTCCGCTGGAAACAGATCGCCGAACTCCCACTGTGATTTCGCGATTCTACGCATTCTGCGGGGGATTCCAGCGTTCAGAAACACGGCGGATGGAGAGCGCCCTGCCTGTCTGGCCGTCAATCTCGACGATTGCGCCCTGCAATTTGACATCATGCTTCGCCACCTCGAACCGCTGCGGCACGGCGGTCAGAAACCGCTGAATGACTGGCTCCGCCATGCGCCCGATGACACCCGAGTGCGGGCCGGTGAAACCCGCGTCCGTGAGAAAGGCGGTGCCGCCCGGCAGGATTTGCTCGTCGGCGGTCTGGACATGCGTGTGCGTGCCGATGATCGCGCTGACCTTTCCGTCCAGCATGCGCGCGAGCGCGATTTTTTCGGAGGTGGCCTCGGCATGGATATCAACAAAAAGAACGTTCGATTCCTTCGCCAGCCGCGCGATCTCGGCGGTCGCCATGTGAAAAGGATTCTCGAGATCGGCCATGAACGTCCTGCCCTGGAGATTCAGGACGCCAACGGGCGGCAGTCCCTCGCGCCTGAACACGAGACTTCCTTTCCCGGGTGTGCCGGCCGGGTAGTTCGCGGGCCTCAGGAACGGAGCGTCCCCGGACAGAAGCTCGATCACAGATTTCTGGTCCCATAAATGGTCGCCGGTGGTGATCACATCCACGCCCGCATCGTACAGTTCCTTTGCGGTGGCGGGGGTGATCCCCGAGCCGCCGGCCGAGTTCTCTCCATTGGCGATTGCCAGGTCAATCCCGGCATCCGCGCGCAACGCGGGCAGCAAGTCCCTGACCGCCCGCCGGCCCGGCTGCCCCACCACATCGCCGATAAAGAGTATCTTCATCCACGAACACCCTAGCCGCGTCCCCGCGAGCGGCAAGTGGATTCCGCTTGCGGGGAGGGGGTTAAAGCGCAACTCTCGATCATGAGCTTGTTTGCTCCAAGCCCGGAGAAAGAGGCGCAATTGGCCGCCCGCATGAGTGAATTGGGGGTAAGGGAATCTGATCTGGAGGAGAGCTTTGTCCGCTCCGCCGGACACGGCGGCCAGAACGTGAACAAGACCGCCACATGCGTCATGCTGCGGCACAAGCCAACCGGCATGGCCGTGAAGTGCCAGGAAACCCGCCACCAGGGACAGAACCGCCTGATCGCGCGCCGGCTGCTGCTGGATAAAATCTCCGAACGAATCCAGGCCAGGAGGGACGAGGCGCGTTCGGCGAGCGAGAAGGTCCGCAGGAGCAACCGGCCCCGAAGCCGGGGCGCGAAACGGCGGATGCTCGCGGACAAGTCGCGCCGGGCCGTCAAAAAATCCTTTCGCCGTGCGGTGTCGGACGCTTAAGCCGACGCGCGCATGGCTAAAGGGAGCGTTTGTCGAGCACCCGTTTGGCTTTGCCCTCGGCGACAGGCAGGCTGCCGGGCGCGGCGAGTTCAATCGCGGGCCGGACCCAGATTTCCGCCTTCAGCTTGTCCATCAGTTGGGCTTTAAGCGCGTTCAGGTTCTCGATTGTTCCATCGAAACCCGCCGGAGTAAGCTCCACCTGGATCGTCAGGTCATCCAACCCCTCGACGATGATGAGGTAGTTGCGCCCGACCTGCGGGCATTGCATCAGGACGCGCTCGATTTGCTGCGGGAAGATGTTCACACCGCGAATGATCAGCATGTCATCGGAGCGTCCGGTGATGCGGCGGATGCGGCGGTGGGTTCGTCCGCAGGCGCACGGCTCCGGGATGATCGAGGTGATGTCGCGGGTGCGGTAGCGCAGAATGGGCATTGCCTCGCGCTTCAGTGTGGTCAGGACAAGCTCGCCGGTTTCGCCATCCGGCAGGGGCTGGCCTGTGGCCGGGTTGATGACTTCCATCAGGAAGTTGTCCTCCCAAAGGTGCATGCCGGCTTTGTGCTCGCACTCGAAAGCCACGCCCGGCCCGTTCATCTCGGTGAGGCCGTAGGAATTGTAAACATCCAGGCCGAGCGCCTGCTCGATGCGCAGCCGGGTTTCCTCGGTGTGGGGTTCGGCGCCCACGAAGGCCTTCCGCACCTTCAGGCTGCCGGGCTTGATCCCCCTTTGCTCGAGAAACGCGGCGAAATACAGCGCGTAACTCGGGAGGATGTGGACCGCCGTGGTCCCGAAATCCTGCATGAGCATAAGCTGCCGCTCGCTCGTGCCGGGGCCCGAGGGAATCACAAGGCAGCCCACTTTCTCGGCGCCGTAATGCATCACCAGCCCACCCGTGAAAAGCCCGTAGCTCATCATGTTTTGAAACACGTCAGCTTTGGTGATTCCCGTCATCACCAGCGAGCGCGCGATCAGTTCGGCGGCGTTGCTGACATCTCTGCGGGAAAAAAACAGCGCCTTGGGTTTGCCGGTCGTGCCGCTCGATGTGTGCAGCCGGACGGTCTCGGCGGCGTCCACAGCGAGAAGCCCGTCCGGGTAAATGGTGCGCAGGTCAATGCCGGTCGTGAACGGCAGCCGCGTGACATCCTGGATGGCTTGAATTTTTTCGGGGCCGACACCGGCTTCCTTGAGCTTGCCGGCATAGAACGGCACACGCGCGGCGACGCGCGCCACCGTATCGCGGAGGCACTTCACTTGATGCGCCTCGAGGGCGGGCCGATTCAGCGTCTCAGATTCCTGGTCCCAAAACATGGTGGAAGGCTTGTACACCGCGCGAGCCTTGAATGTCCAGCAAAGACGCCGGGCGGCGGGACATCCGGTTCGCGGAAGACCATTCGGCTCCCCGCCGGGAATCAGGGAACGTTTTCCAGGCGCCGCAGCTCGACTTTCCGGAACTCCACCTCGTGGCTTTCCGATTGGAGCGAGATGTAGCCGCCGGAAATCATCATGGGATGCCCGGCCTTGATCGCGTCCCGCGCGTCAGGATCGCCCGGGTCCAACTGGGCCTGCTCATACTCAAGAACGGTTTCGCCCTCGATGCGGTGACGAATCACACCGTTTCCGCGCACCTCGAACTCGGCGCTGACCCACTGGTCGCCGTGATACGTGCCGGATTTTGAATTTGTGCAATGCTGCGTGATGAGCTTGCCACCCATCACAACATGCGTGCCCGGAGTGCAAAGGTTGCCGGTCGAGCGGGGATTCTTGCCGTCGCCGCCGAGCAGTTGCACCTCGATGCAGACCGGAAAGTCCTGGTCCTTCCGCATGGTCGCGGGCGGCTGGCAGTGAACCATCACCCCGCTGTTTTGAAACGCCCAGCCGGGGCCGTCGGCGATTTGAGGCCCCACAAACCGGTACTCGACGCGCAGCACGTAATTCGAGAATGGCTCCTTGTAAAACAGGTGGCCAAACCGGTGTTGAAACTGCTGGTTGTAGCCGTCATATCGAACGCAGATCGCGCCATTCTCGACCCGAAAGGTGTTGGCGAAGTTGTCGCCAAACTCGTGCCCTTTGATCTTTGGCGTCCACCCCGAAAGGTCCTTGCCGTTGAACAGCGGAATCCATTGTTCCGCCGCCTCCACATGGATCGGATTCAAAAAGGCCAATGTGAAAGCCAACAAAGAAGTGAGGCGGAAATGCCAATGATCGAGTCTTGTTATGCCCATGCCGGTATTGTGAATCACAGACCAGCGTCGTCCAGCCTAAATCCTAAAGCGGCGGCAAATGGCGCCCCCCGACGCAACCCCGCCGCGATGGACAGCTTCTGAGGATCGTTCTTTCGCCGCAATTGCAATTGCCCCGCATCCCAGCCAAGCCGCGCCAGTTCCCCGGCAATGATCCGCTCCGATGAGGCTTTCGGCGTTTCAAAACGCCTTGGAAGCCGAAGCATGGCTTGAGAAAAGCCCCGCAAGCCAGTAAGGTGACATCGTATGAAACACATGGATCGGATCACCTTCAATCCCAGGCAATGCGGAGGACGCCCCTGCATCCGGGGCATGCGCATTCGCGTCAAGGATGTGCTTGATCTCCTTGCCGCGCGGGTTCCCGAAGCCGAAATCCTGGCCGATTATCCCGACCTGCAACCGGAGGACATCCAAGCCGCCATTGAGTACGCGGCCGCCCAAATCGATCACCCCGTCCTGGTGGCCACCCGATGAAGTTCCTCGTTGACGCCCAACTGCCTCCCGCGCTGGCCCTCTGGCTGCGCGATGCCGGCCACGACGCCCAGGCCGTCCGGGAAGTGGGCTTGCGCGAAGCCGAGGACGGCGACATCTGGAATTACGCGCTGAAAACCGCCGCGGTCCTCATCACCAAAGACGAAGACTTTCCCACGCGGGCGCAACAGACTGAAGTCAGTCCGGTCATCGTCTGGTTGCGCATCGGCAATGCGACCAATCGAGTTTTGCAACAGTGGTTCATGCCGCAGTTGCCGCAAGTCCTCGCATGGATCGAGCAGGGAGTGCGCGTCCTGGAAATCCGCTGAACGCCCTTTTTGTGTCTCTTGCGCTTTCGCGGCTCACCCCACCTGGGAAATTTTTTACAGGAGGTGGTAATGGTTTTTCATCAGGCAGAAGGCATGCACCCGCCAGTCTGTCTTCTGGCAGGCTCCGGACAGTGTTTTGATGAAATCGTGGCGGTCCGACCTCGTGCCTGTCACGCCGGGTTGAAATCCTCCCATCCGCAGCCTCGGGCAGGCCGCAGGCCGCCGGCAATTTCGGCAAAAAGAATCTCATCCGCGTCCTCCCCGTGGCGTCCGGAAAGAATTTGCTTTCCATCCGGGCTGAAAACCATCGAGCAGCCGATGCATTTTCTGCCCCGCCAGGGGCCGGATGTGATAGGGCCGACATTGCTCGCGGCGGCGATCCAGACCCGAAATTCCCGGGCCACGGGCGAGTAGGAATCAACCCAAAGCCCGCCATACGGAGTCGCCGAATTATCATGATCGGACGGCACGGCCCACGCGCATGGCGACAGTATTATATCGGCGCCCATGTAGCAGAGGGAACGGCTCAAAACCCGGTCACGAGCAAAGCCATCCGCGCAAACCATGAGGCCAACAGCGCCGAGTTCCGGTTGAGGTGGCCATCTGGATGCGGGCTTCGGCTCGCGCGATGTTTTTTTCCTTTTCGCCGCCGTCCACCCTCATCTGGATCAACGCCAGTTTGAATTTCATGCGTCTGATGATCTGATGCGGCGAAAACTGTGCATCGTTTGGCGCGCAAGCGCCAGTCCATTCCCTACCAGCGGTTTTTAAGGTCGAGAAGCGGAGCAGGCGCACATGAACGTGGAAAAATCGTCTCGTAAAATGTTCCTATGTAATAGTTTATAATTTACAGTCTAAATATAAAGGTTGACTTTATATTTGGATTCCGTATATACATATGACTGTATGTTTAGTCGCTGGCTGGAAAAACCTCTCGCGGATAAGCTGGTGTCGCCTTTCGTTCAGATGATTTTTGGCGCACGGCAAACGGGAAAATCCACGCTCCTTCAAAAGCTCACGTTAAATGCGGCGATTTGGCTGGATTTTTCAGACCCGCGGCAGAGGTCGGAGTTCTTGCGGGATCCGGGGCTGCTGGTGGGGCAATGCCGGGCATTGCCATTAAGTGAGGAACCTCTCACGGTCGTGGTGGATGAGGCGCAGGCGGTCCCTGGCATTTTTGACGCGGTGCAGCACCTGTACGATTCGGACAAACAGCGCTGGAGGTTTATCCTGTGCGGCAGTTCAGTTCGGAAGTTGCGGCAGGCGAGCGCGAATTTATTGCCGGGTCGCACGATTCTTCATCATCTGTATCCCCTCACGGTTGCGGAGCGTCCACTGCCTGAGAGCAATGGTCCGACGCACACCGTCGAGTCGCCGCTCCCGTTCTCGATCAAGGATTCCGTCTCGAGGAATTCGCTGTTTCCGGCCAGTGATTTAATGGACCGCATGACATACGGGGAACTGCCTGCGGTGGCGGTGGCAAAGCCGGAGTACCGCCAGGATATTTTGAAGGCCTACAGCCTGGTGTATTTGGAGGAGGAACTAAGGAGGGAGGCGCTCATCAAAGACTGGTCGGCATTTTCCAGGTTTCTTGCGCTTGCCGCGTCCGAGTCCGGCAGGGCCATAAACTTTGCCAAAATCGCGAAGGACGCGGGCGTGTCGCAGCCGACGGTCAAGAACTATTACCAGCTATTGGAGGACATGTTTATCGCGTTTCGAGTTCCGGCGTTCTCCCGCAGCCGGCGCAAGAACCTGCTTTCGACGGATCGCTTTTTCTTTTTCGACCTGGGCGTCCGGCACGCCGCGGCGGAACTGCCGATCGAGCCGGCAGCCGTGGCGGGCAATCCCGGGCCGGTTTTTGAGCAATGGGTGGGTATCGAACTGTGGAAACGACTCCGCTATCTTGGCGGCAGATTACACTACTTCCGCACCAAAGGCGGCGCCGAGGTTGATTTCATCATCGAGCGCCCCGGCGCTCTCACGCCGGTCGAGGTCAAGTGGACCGAAAGACCCACGCCCCGCGATGCGCGGCACTTGCTCTCCTTTCTCGCTGAGCATCCCGAATCGAAGCTTGGCTTCATCATTTGCCGATGCGCGCGTCCGCTGCAATTGCACGACCGGGTGCTGGCTCTGCCGTGGTTCTGTTTGTAAGTTGCCCCCGGAAAGCGTAGGGTGGAGGAACAATTATCCAGATATGAAACGACGAACTTTTCTTGGAGAAACCGCGGCCGCAGCCGCCATGCTGTCCTGCTTCCCGGCCTGCCTCTCGGGTGTGGCTCGCGAGACACCCCGAGGCAAAATCGAGCGCAGGACGCTCGGCAAAACCGGACACCGGCTTTCCATCATCGGGTTCGGCGGCCTCACGCTGAAGGACTCCACGCCGGAGGATGCCGCCGCTTTGGTGCGCGAGGCATTCGAGGCCGGAGTGAATTATTTCGATGTCGCCCCGAGCTATGGCAACTCCGAGGAGCGGCTCGGCCCCGCCCTCGAACCGTATCGAAAGGATGTGTTCCTCGCCTGCAAGACCAACAAACGCAAACGCGCCGAGGCCGCCGAGGAATTGGACCGCTCCCTGGCTCGCCTCCGGACGGACCATTTCGACCTGTACCAATTGCACGCGGTGACGAAAGTCGAGGACGTGGAGACGGTATTCGGCGCCGGGGGGGCGATGGAGGCCATCGATGAGGGCAAGCGCGCGGGAAAAATCCGATTCGTCGGCTTCTCGGCGCACTCGGTCGAGGCGGCGATGGCGCTGATGAACCGGTATGATTTCGACACCATTCTGTTTCCCGTGAACTACGCCACATGGCATGCGGGGAATTTCGGCCCGCAGGCCCTGGAAACAGCGCGGAAAAAGCGCATGGGCATCCTGGCGCTCAAAGCGATGGCGAAGCAGCCCTGGCAGCCCGGCGCGGACCGCTCCGCGTTTCCAAACTGCTGGTACGAGCCGATGACCAGCCCCGAGGAGGCCCTGACCGGACTGCGCTTCACGCTGTCACACGCCGTAACAGCCGCCATCCCCCCCGCCAGCCCGCAATGCATGAGGCTCGCGATGGGGCTTGCGCCAAAGATCAAGCCTTTGAAAAAAGCCGAAATCGCCAGCATCAAGGAAAAGGCGATGGGCGTCGCCCCGCTGTTCCGCTACCCCCACGACCAGCGCGCCTGCGCGGACGCCGCGGAAACCTATTGCGCCGTGTGAACGGCCAGATACCCACAGCGGCTTCAACCGACAGCCTCGGGCAGCATCTTCGGGATGCGAGCTGTTCAGGCCGGGAATTATCGCCGACTGCTTAATTGGCTTGTCTTTGCGGGCCTTTTTGGGAACCCTGCCGTTTTATGGCAAAGAAAGCCCTCATCACCGGGATAACCGGGCAGGATGGTTCATATCTGACCGAATTCCTGCTGGGAAAAGGTTATGAAGTGCATGGCATTGTGCGCCGGGTGAGCACGTTCAATCGCGGGCGTCTGGACGATGTTTGGTCCGATCCGCAACTGAGCGACACTCGCCTCTTTTTGCACTACGGCGATCTGGCGGACGCCAACTCGATGTCGCGCCTGCTGTTGAAAGTGCAACCGGAGGAGATATACAATCTGGGCGCCCAGAGCCATGTGCGGGTGAGCTTCGATAATCCGGCGTACACCA
>DYRR01000094.1 GCA_020718605.1 Chthoniobacter flavus
GACAGTTTCATGGCCGCAATGCATCTGGCGGCGGAACTGGCGCGCAGGGAATTGGCCCATTCCCCGATTTGATTCCCCGGTGCGGCCGGCCGAAAATCTGGTTCGTAAATGGATCAAAATTGAGATTGCGGGATTCTTGAAATTATAGCCTGGTGTGGGCACTGCGGTGACCGTTCTCTTTCCGGTGGAGGAGAAATCCGAAAACGCCTGACTACGATCCCAGCCGGGCCAGTATTTTTTCGACAGCCGCCGTTGCGGTGAGTCCGTGCTTGGCGCGCAGGATCTCCACCGTGCCGTGTTCGATAAACTGGTCGGGCCATCCGATACGCACGACGGGCGTGGCGATTCCGGCATCGTTGAGATGCTCAATGACGCCCGCTCCGAAACCGTTGTGCAGGACATGATCCTCGAAGGTGCACAGGACTTCGGACTTTTTTGCGAAGGCCACAATCGTCTCGGTGTCGAGGGGTTTGATCCAGCGGGGGTTGATTACGGCGGCGGAAATGCCCTGTTTGGCGAGCAGATCTGCGGTTTCGAGAGCCATGGGAAACAGGGCACCGAGGCCGAAAAGAGCGACCCGGTCGCCTTCTCGCACTGTTTCCGCCTTCCCGATTTCGAGCAGAATCGGTTTCGCGGGGAGAGTGGCGCCCGTGCCGGCGCCGCGCGGATAGCGGATGGCGATGGGACCCGCTTGGTGGTGGGCCATGGTCCAGAGCATGTGGACAAATTCCTCCTCATCCTTGGGCTGCATGTGGACCAGATTGGGGATGTGTCTCAGGTAGCCGATGTCGAACAGGCCGTGATGGGTCGGGCCGTCATCTCCCGAGAGGCCCGCGCGGTCCATGCAGAGCGCGACCGGCAGGTTCTGCAGCGCCATGTCGTGGATGATCATGTCGTAGGCGCGCTGCATGAAAGTCGAGTAGATCGCGAGGAACGGCTTGAACCCCCTGGTCGCGAGCCCGCAGGCAAACAGCGCCGCGTGTTCCTCCGCGATGCCCACATCGAAGTATCGCCCGGGACATGCCTTTTGGAAAATACCGAGCCCCGTGCCGCTGGGCATCGCCCCGGTGATCGCCGTGATTTTGTCATCCTTCTCCGCAAACTTCGCCAGGGTCTCGCCGAGGATCTGCGAGTAGGTCGGCAGAGGCGCCGCAGCGGTCTCGCCCGTGTCGGCCTTGAAACTGCCCAACCCGTGGAACTTGTCGGGTTTTTCCAGCGCTGGCGCGTAGCCCTTGCCTTTCTGTGTGAGAATGTGGAGCAGCACCGGCTCCTCCTGTTTTTTCAGAAACTCGAAGGTTTGGATGAGCAGGGGAATGTCGTGTCCGTCGATCGGTCCGTAGTAACGCAGACCCAGTTCCTCGAAGATCACGCTGGGCAGAATGAGATTTTTCACGCCCTCCTCCATTTTGCCGACAAGTTTGCGCGCGGCCTTGCCACCGATCTGCTCGACGAAGCGCGCGGCCTGTGCGTGGATGTGCGCGAAGGCCGGGTGGGTGGCGATCCGGTTGAAATAACCCGCGATGGCGCCCACGTTTTTGGCGATGGACCATTCGTTGTCGTTGAGCACCACGATGAAGCGGCGGGTGGTCTGCGCGATATTGTTGAGTGCTTCGAAGCTCACCCCGCAGGTGAAGGCCGCGTCTCCCGCCACCACCACCACATTTTCTCCGGCACCCGCCAGATCCCGCGCCTTGGCCATACCCAGACCGGCGCTCAGGGCCGTGCCCGCATGGCCCGCCCCGTAGCAGTCGTGCTCACTCTCGGTGCGCAGCAGGAAGCCGTTGAGCCCCCCGTATTGCCGGATTGTCGAGATGCGGTCCCGGCGTCCGGTGAGCAATTTGTGGACATACCCCTGATGGCTCACATCGAAGACAAATTTGTCATCCGGAGTGGAGAACACCCGGTGCAACGCGATGGTGAGTTCCACCACGCCGAGATTGGGTCCCAGATGTCCGCCGGTGCGCGAGAGCGCCTCGATGAGGAGAGCCCGGATCTCGGCGGCAAATTCCGGGAGTCTGTCCGCCGGAATCGCCTTCACATCGCCCGGGCTTCGGATCGTGTCGAGAATCGGCGAAACGGAGGAGGGGCGATCAGAAGAGGCTGACTTCATCAAGGGATTCGGGCTTGGGTTCGAGTGTGGCTGGCGCTTCAAAGTCCTCCACCGAGTCTTCTCCGGAGGCTTTTTTGGTGATGATCTGAATTCGCTTCTCTGCGGCATCCAGTTTGGAGGAACACACGGCGACCAGACGCACTCCTTCCTCGTAGCGATCGATCATTTCTTCCAGGGGCAGATCGGCGTTCTCCATTTTTTCCACGATCTCCTCCAGGCGCGCCATCGCCTCTTCGAAGGCGGGCTCGTTCTCTTTTGCGGGTTTGGATTTGGCGGGCATTTCGGAAATACAATCACACGCGGGCACAGATGGGAAGAATCAAACGGAATTCCCGAATCCGGCACTGTTTCCAAATGCCGAGGGAAAAATCTGGAAATGAGATTTTTTGGGCTTCGATAATTTATCCACCGGAGATGGCATGATTCCAGCTTTGCATCCAAGCGAATGAATTCTCTCATCCAATCCCACTGCATTTCTGACGACAACCCGGACCCGATCTTTGGGTCTGCGGAGGATTTGCTGCCCGGCATGTTGTTTGTGCGCAATCTGCCGCCGGATCTCTCCTTTGTGCGGGTCGGCTCAGGCGCGGTCGGGCTCACGGGATACCAGGCGGAGGATCTCGCGGGGGCGGATGGGTTTTCTCTGATCCATCCGGTGGATTTGCCGGGTTTGATTCGTGTCACCGGGGAGGCGTGGGAGTCTGGCGGGAATTATCGGGCGGAATATCGGTTCAAGCACCGTGACGGCGAATGGCATCACATCCGCGAGAGCGGGCGGGTTTTGCGGGATGCGGGCGGTATTGCGCGTTCCCTGTGCGGCATTGCAACAGATATCACGGAGCTCTGTGCCGCGGTGGGGGCGCGCACGGAGGCGGAGATCCGTTTCCGGGGGCTGTTTGAAAATGCGGTGGAGGGGATTTTTCGGACCACATTGGACGGGGCCTATCTGGATGTGAATCCCGCCCTGGCAGGGATTTATGGCTATGAATGCCCCGCCGATTTGATTGCGAAACTCAACAATATCGGCACCCAGCTTTACGTGGAGTCCGGACGCAGGGATCATTTTGTGAGGCTCATGCTGCGCTTCGGTGTGGTGGAAAAGTTCGAGTCGGAAGTGTTCCGGTGCGATGGCAGCCGGATTTGGGTGTCTGAAAACGCAAGGGTGGTGCGGGGTATGGATGGTGGGGTGCTGTGCTTTGAGGGGACGGTGGTGGATATCACCGACCGCAAAGTCGCCATTGCCCGGCTCGCGGCGGAGACCGGCATGCTCCGTGCCCTTATTGATCACTGGCCGGATGTGATCTATGCGAAGGATGCCGACGGAGTCTATACGCTCAGCAATCTGGCCCATACCCGGTTGCTGGGGATGAGTCGCCCCGAAGAGGTGGAGGGCAAACGGGTGGGCGATTTTTTCCTGCCCGAGAGGGCCCGGGAGATTGAGACGGAGGAACGTCATGTGCTTGAGACCGGTGTGGCGGTGCTCAACCGCCAGGAAAGCCGTCCCGGTGGGACTTCGACGCAGCAATGCTGGGTTCTGGTGAGTAAAATCCCGCTGCGCGACGCCGCTTCCCGCCCGGTGGGGCTGCTCTGCGTGACGCGCGATATTTCGGAGAACAAACGGCTCGAACAACAATTTCACCAGTCCCAAAAGATGGAGGCCATCGGACGGCTTGCGGGCGGCGTGGCCCACGATTTCAACAACATTCTCACCGCCATTCTTGGATACAGCGAATTGATTGGCAACGACCCGGCTCTGCCCACCGGGCTGCGGGGAGGATTGCAGGAAATCAATGCCGGTGCCCTGCGCGCCGCCGCGCTCACCGGACAGTTGCTGGCCTTCAGCCGCAAGCAGACGGTGGAGCCCACCCCCATCAATCTCAACGACGTGATGCTCAAGCTCGAAAAGATGCTCCACCGGCTCATCGGTGAAAACATTGCGTTGCGCTCCCGGCTCGATGCGGGGCTTCCGCTGGCCAAGGCCGACCGGGGTCAGATGGAGCAGGTGATCGTGAATATGGTGGTGAATTCGCGCGATGCCATGCCCAAGGGCGGCCATCTCACCATCGAGACACGGGCCATGGATTTGGACGCCGCTTTTGTCGCGCGATACCCCGATCTCAAGCCCGGACCTCATGTCCGGATTTCCATCACTGATGACGGTGTGGGGATTCCGCGTGAGATCCAGCAGAATATTTTCGAGCCGTTTTTCACCACCAAAGGCCAGGGCAAGGGCACCGGTCTGGGATTGGCCACCTGTTATGGCATCATCAAGCAAAACGGAGGACACGTCACCGTGTACAGCGAACCGGGATCGGGAACGACGTTCAACATCTACCTGCCGGCCTGCGATGAGGCGGAGGACTCCGGCGATGTCGGACCAGAACGATCTCTTTCCCCCTCGGGCACGGAGACGGTGCTGTTGGTGGAGGATGACCAGACGGTGCGGTCTCTCAACAGCTCGATCCTGTCGGGGCTTGGCTACAAGGTGATTCCCGCCGCGGATGGACGCGAGGCGCTGGAGATTCTCATCAACAAAAACCTGCCTTCCATCGAGGTGCTGTTCACCGATGTGATCATGCCCCACGTGGGTGGGCGCGAGTTGGCGGAGAAACTTCATGAAATCTCGCCGGGCACCAAGGTCCTGTTCACCTCGGGGTACAACGAGGAGGCAATCCATCATCAGGGGCTTATCGAGGATCAGTGCGCGTTCCTGCAAAAACCCTTCTCGCCCGCCGCGTTGGGTGCCGTGCTCCGCGACCTTCTCGACCGCCGCAAAAGCGAAGCGTGAGCCCGGGCGCGGGGTGCGCGGCCATGACCCCGGACGCAGGCGGGGGGCGGTTACTCCGATTCGGGCGTCGGCGACGGTGCTGCGGCAATGCCGAACTCGGTCCGCAGTTTCTCCAGCAGAGCGGGAAGCGCGGATGAGCGCTTCTGATCCATTTTCTCCCGAAGTGATTTTTCGAGCGAGCGGCGTTCCTCAATGTAGCGTTGGCGGAATCTGTCGCGCTCGGCTTCGGGCAGGGTGGAGGTATTTTCCAGCACGATCCGATCGAGTTCCCCCTGCATGCGTTCGCGGGCTTCCATGGCGTAATTTTTCAGGACTTCCCGGCGTTCCTCGGGCATCTTCTGAAAGCGCCGCCGGTTGCGATCGAGCAGAGCCCGGATATCGGGGGGAAGCTTGTCGATGACTTCCTTCAAGCGCGCGTGTTCCTGGGGGGTAAGCGGGTTGGGCGGGGGACCGGGACGCCCTTTGAAAGGACGGGGACCCTGTTCCGGAATGGCGTGTGGAGGTTCGGGTGGTGCCGGAGGCGGCAGGGGCTCCGCATCCTGCGCCAGGAGCGGCGCGCATCCCACCAGCAAAATCCCGCACCATGCGGCGGCGCGGCGGATCAGAATGTATTGGAACTGTCGATCCATAAGGCGTTTTCCTCGTAGGCGATGAGGTTGTCGAGATCGGTGAGCACTTCAAACTCCGCGAGATCGGACGGGGCGGGGACCGCTGCGACGGTTGCGGGCTGCGAAGCGGGATAGAACGCAAGCCAGGAACCCGCCGCGACCAGAATGAGCACGGTCATCGCGGTGAGCGGGCGGGGGAATGCTTCCCGGAACCAGTCCGCAAGCGTGCTGCGCCACCTGCCCCGGCCGTTTTGCACAGCCTCGATCCGGCGGAGCACCCGCCGGGTGAAATAGGGGGACGGCTGCCGGGCCGGCCGCGCTTCCCCAAGCAAATCCCACAGAGCCTTGTCCGCGTCGGCGGAAAATTCCTGGTCGTTTGATTTGTTGCGGGCTGTGTGAGGTTGATTCATCGATGGGATGGCGGGTCCGACATCATGGAAAACCCCGTTTTGGGACGGTGGTTGCGATTTTTTTACCGGGCGTCTCCCGCAATCCGAAACCCGGGGTTCAATGAACCAGCGTGACGGGGGTTTTCACATCCAAGTTGTTGAAAAAGTTGAGGGCCATGAACTCCGGCATCCGGATGCAGCCGTGCGAGGCGGCATATCCCGGCAGGAACCCCGCGTGCATGCCCACACCGCCGGTGATGCGCATAAAGTAGGGCATCGAGGCGCCCAGAAAGGTGGTGCCCGGGGGTTTGGGATCCTTCTTGATGTCGATATCACGCACCACCACATTGCCGGCACTGTCCACGTAATCTCCGTAGAGATTGGAGCGGTGATCCTTGTTTTTCTGCATGATTTTGAAATTGCCCGTCGGGGTATTGAACCCCTCCCGGCCCGACGACACCTGAGAGATGCCCACAAGCTGGCTGCCCTTGTAGAAATAGGCGCGTTGCTCGGAGAGATTGATGACGACCCGGGGCGCGCCGGGAACGCCGTCTCCATCCCAGTAGGACACGTTGTCCATGGGGCGGGTGGTGTCCCGACTCACAACAGAGCCGCCCTGGCCAAGATAAAGCGTGCTCCGGTCGCTCAGCCGGGGATCGTGGCTTGCACACGATGTCAGGAGTGCGGCCAACAGGACGCCCGGCAACACTTTGGTGAAAAATGGGTTTAACATGTGCGGATTCTCTACCTGCGCCCGCCGCACACGTCAAGCAGCCTAACGGGCATGGCGGCAATTCTCATTTTGGACCCAAGCCCGATCATTGCCGAGGAGCCTGGAGGGTCAGACTCCTGTCCTGACCTGAGTTGGAGCCACGGTCAGGCGAGGACGCTGACCCGAGGGAAGCCTCCTTCACCATTCAAGTCAAAATGAGAATTGCTGCGGGCATGGCGGGGTTCCGCTTCCCGGCCCCGGCCCCGTCGCGCTTCTTGCCCTTGCCTTTCAGTCTTGCAAATGTATGGTGCGCACTCTTATCACATTTTCTTCCGTGACTATGACTTCCTACAGCCTCACCCATCTCAAGCAACTCGAAGCCGAGAGTATTCACATCATTCGCGAGGTCGCCTCGGAGTTTGCCAATCCGGTGATGTTGTATTCCATTGGCAAAGATTCTGCGGTGATGCTGCACCTCGCGCGCAAGGCGTTCCAGCCCGCACCGCTGCCCTTTCCGCTGCTCCATGTCGATACGACCTGGAAATTCCGGGAGATGATCGAGTTCCGCGCCCGGACCGCCCGGGAGATCGGCAGGGAGATCCTTGTGTGGAGCAATCCCGAGGGCCTGCGTCTTGGGATAAGCCCCATCGAGCACGGCTCGGAAAAGCACACGCAGATCATGAAGACCGAGGCCCTCAAGCAGGCTCTGGACCATTACAAGTTCGATGCGGCCTTCGGGGGCGCCCGGCGTGACGAGGAAAAATCACGCGCCAAGGAGCGGGTGTACAGTTTCCGCAACAGTTTTCACCAGTGGGATCCCAAGAACCAGCGCCCCGAGTTGTGGAGTCTTTACAACAGCAAGATCAACAAAGGCGAATCCATCCGGGTCTTTCCCCTGTCCAACTGGACCGAACTGGACATCTGGCTCTACATCCTGCGGGAGAGCATTCCCATTGTGCCGCTGTATTTCGCCAAGGAACGCCCGGTGGTTGAGCGCGACGGTGCGCTGATTCTGGTGGATGACGACCGTCTGCCAATGCTGCCCGGCGAGGTGCCCGCGATGAAATCCGTGCGATTCCGCACCCTCGGATGTTACCCGCTCACCGGGGCGATCGAGTCCGGGGCGGATACCCTGGAGGCCATCGTCGAGGAAATGCTGCTGGCCACGACCTCCGAACGGCAGGGCCGGGTCATCGACCGCGACGGCTCCGCATCGATGGAAGAGAAAAAACGCGAAGGTTACTTCTGATCCCCACACCGCCATGGAATCCATCACCGAATATCTCAAGCGCCACGAAGACAAGGATCTGCTCCGGTTTCTCACCTGCGGCAGTGTGGACGACGGCAAATCCACCCTCATCGGACGTCTCCTGTTCGATTGTCACATGATCTACGAGGATCAGCTTGCCGCAGTCCGCAAGGATTCCATCACCCATGGCACGACCGGCAACGACTTCGATCCCGCCCTGCTCACCGACGGACTCAAGGCCGAGCGCGAACAGGGCATCACGATCGATGTCGCCTATCGGTATTTCTCCACCGACAAACGCAAGTTCATCATCGCCGACACGCCCGGACACGAACAGTACACGCGCAACATGGCCACCGGCGCCTCCACGTGCAACCTTGCCGTGGTGCTCATTGATGCCCGCTACGGTGTCGTCACCCAGACCCGCCGCCACAGTTTCATCGTCTCTCTGCTTGGTATCAAACACGTCGTGGTCGCGGTGAACAAGATGGACCTCACCGGATGGTCGGAGGAGGTCTTCGATAAAATCCGCTCCGATTTCAATACCATAGCGGCGCGGTTGGATTTCACCGACATCCATTTCATCCCGATGTCGGCCCTTCACGGCGACAACGTTGTCGAGCGCAGCACGAACACACCCTGGTATGAGGGCCCGCCGCTTCTATCCCATTTGGAAAACGTCAACATCGTGGCGGACCGCAACCTCATCGATCTGCGTTTTCCAGTGCAGTATGTTCTCCGGCCCAATCTGGATTTCCGCGGATTCGCCGGCACCCTGGCCTCCGGAGTGATCCGAAAAGGCGACGAGGTGATAGTGCTGCCCTCGCGCCACCGTTCCCGGGTGAAATCCATCCACACACCCGACGGAGAAATCGGCGAGGCATTTCCACCCATGGCGGTGGTGGTGACGCTCGAATCCGAGGTCGATGTGTCCCGTGGCGACATGCTGGTCCATCCCAACAACCAGCCCCACACCGGGAGCGGCTTCGAAGCCATGCTGGTGTGGATGCACGAGGCATCCGCATCGGAGGACACGACCTATCTGCTCAAGCACACCACGGCCACAATGCCCGCCACGCTCAGGGAGATCCGCTACAAGGTCGATGTGAACACCATGCGCAAGGCCGCCGACACCGGAACCTCCGGCCTTCAGATGAACGAAATCGGACGCGTCCATATTGCGGCCCATCGGCCCATCGCGTTCGATCCCTACAAGAAAAATGCCGCCACTGGTGCGTTTATCCTTATTGACCGCCTCACCAATGCCACCGTGGCGGCGGGAATGATCCTCGACCGCGTCGTCTCACGCGGGATGCCCACCGCGCCGGTGAGCACTCACATCAATCGTGAGCATACCCTGGTGAAGCCGGAGGACCGCGAGCGGCTGCTCCGTCAAAAAGGTGCCACCCTGTGGCTTACTGGCCTGAGCGGGTCCGGCAAGTCCACCATTGCCAAAGCCCTTGAGAAACGCCTCATCGATCTTGGTCACGCCGCATTCATCCTCGACGGGGACAATGTCCGGGCCCGTCTCAACCGCGACCTGGGTTTCTCCGCCGAAGACCGCGCTGAAAACATCCGGCGCATCGCGGAGGTCGCCGCGCTCTTCAACGACGCCGGGGTGATTGTGATCACCGCATTCATCTCTCCCTATCGTGCGGACCGTGCGGGTGCCGCCAAGATCGTGGGGGAGGGGCGTTTTCTGGAGATCCACGTGGACACTCCTCTGGAAGTTTGCGAACAGCGCGACCCGAAAGGCCTGTATAAAAAGGCCCGCAGCGGCGAGATCCCGGTGTTCACCGGCATCAGCGACCCTTACGAAGCCCCGGACAATCCCGCGCTTGCCATTCGGACTGCGGATACGCCGGTCGGGAAGGCCGTGGACATAATCATCTCCGAGTTGCAAACGCGCGACGCGCTCGATCCATCCGGCCGTTGATCTCTCCCCCCTCCCGCCTGGGGCCGTGGGAGGAGTAGATCTGGATGGATCCCTTGCCATCCTCGCATTCATGCAGGCAACAATCGGTGATATTGAAGGTTCGAAGCATATGGGACGGCGCGGGCATTCAAGGTATTTGAGCCCTTGAGGCGGGGTCAAGCGCGGTTTGTCCCGGTACACCCCAATCGTTAGGATTGGCGGATCCCTGCGCTCCCGCGCAGGGCTGCGAAGCAGCCTGTAGCCCGCTCCGGGAGGAGCGG
>DYRR01000232.1 GCA_020718605.1 Chthoniobacter flavus
GGTGGGGTGCTTCGGGACGCCGCTTCGCGGAGCCCTTCGAGCACGATTTGTTCGGTGATCAATTCGGGCAGCACCACGGGTTTGGATGCATCGCCCGCCGGATAAATCACATAAAGCGGCACCCCGACCCGTCCGAAGGAGGCGAGTGCCCGGGTGATGGCGGGGTCGCCGCTGGTCCAGTCGGCCTTGATCGGCAGGACCTGGTTGGCGGTCATCCACTCGCGCACAGCCGACGTATTGATTGCGGTTTTTTCGTTGAACTTGCAGGTGAGGCACCACTGCGCCGTGAAATCCACCAGCACGATGCGATCGCCGCCGGCTGAGGCTTGGAGAAGCGGCTCGGTGAACGGCTGCCAGGGAATGCCCTCCTTCGGGCCGGCGATTTGTCCGGAGGAGGATGGGGTGCTTTTCAGCGCGGCGGCAAGCCCGGGAAGCACGAACCACGCGCCAAGCGCGAGCATGAATAGTGCCGCAATCGCCGCCCCCGGACGGGCGCCCCGGTCGTAGAATGCGCCCTTGATCCAGCACACCACGGCAAGCACGAGAAGCAGTGCCGCCGCGCCGATCACGGCTTCGATGCCGCGTTGATTGCCGAGGACCCAGAGCAGCCAGAGAAGGGTGGCGATGAGCAGAAATCCCATGAATTCTTTCACGCGCACCATCCACAGTCCCGGCCTGGGCAGATAGGAAAGCCACCCGGGTTTCGCCGCGAGCAGGAGATAAGGCGAACCCATTCCCAGGGCGATCGAGGCGAACATGAGAAAGATGACCGCCGGCGATTGCGCGAAGGCAAAGGCCAGTGCGGTCCCCAGAAACGGTGCGGTGCAGGGCGTGGCCAGGATCGTCGCGAAAACACCCTGAAAAAACGCTCCGGCCAGACCTTCGCGGTTCCCGAGTTCGGAGAGTCCCGCGCCCGCTTTTCCCGGCAGCAGTATTTCGAACACCCCGAAAAGATTCAGCGCGAACACAAAAACGATGGCGCTCATCACAAGGATGAACAGCGGACTCTGAAACTGGAACGCCCAAGTCACTTCATGCCCGACCATTTTCAATCCAATGATGACGCCCGCCAGTCCCAGAAACCAGGCGAGGATTCCGGCGAAAAATGCCAGACCCATTTGGAAAATCCGGGTGCGGGATTCGCCGGCCTGTTTGATGAATCCAAACACCTTGAGCGAGATCACCGGCAACACACAGGGCATCAGATTGAGAATCAGGCCCCCGAGAAATCCGTATCCCAAAAATTTCCAGAGACTGCCGGAGGCTGCCGGACGCGTTGCGGAGAGGATGGGGGTGGAGGCCATCGACACTTCCCATGCCCGGAGGGGTTCGTCCCCGTTTTGGAATACGAGCAGGCCCCCGAGGCCGGAGGGGACGTCGCCCTCGAACGGCACCCGCACCACGAACTCTCCGTTCTCCTCCGAGACCCGCACATGCCCGGCGACCACTCCCTGCGGGGGCAGCGGAAAGAAATCGGGGTTCACTCCGGCGGGCACTCCTTTGATGCGCAACGAAACGGCGTTCTCCTCCGCTTTCCATGTCAGGGCATAGGGCAACCCCTGTGCAAAGGGCAGGCGCGCCCGGGCCAGGGTGAACAATTCTTCATTCGCGGGGCCGGCCTTGCCGGTGGAAACGGGCAGAGAGAGATCGAGTTCTGCGGAGCCGGGGATGCAAATCTTCTCGCACACCAGCCAGCTTACCTTGGCCCGAAGAGTCACCTCCGATGACGATAAAGTCTGGGGCGGCCGAATTTCCACGGGCAAAAGCACTTCGTTCTTGAAAGCATAGACCTGCAAATCGCCCGGCTCCACCAGCCGCATGGGCACGGGCCACTGGATCGGACCGGCTTCGAAGCCTTCTGGCAGTGTCCAGGTGATCGAAGTTGGCAGACCGGAATCGCCCTCGTATTTCCAGTAGGTATGCCAGCCCTCCGCCTGACGCATTCGCACCAGCACCGTGAAGGGTTTGCCGGCAACCACCGCGTCGGTGTCCGCAAGCAGATCGGCGGTGACGAGCGAGCGCCCATCATGCACTT
>DYRR01000095.1 GCA_020718605.1 Chthoniobacter flavus
TTTTCTGAGCGGTGCCGCGGGTGCCAAATATTTCGGAGCCAGCCGCTGGGGCGCGGTGGGCGGGGTGCTGGGCGCGGTGGTGGGACTGTTCTTCGGATTGCCGGGTCTGTTTCTGGGACCGCTCATCGGTGCGCTGGCGGGCGAATTGCTCGGCGGCAAAGGCATCCTGCCGGCCGGCCAGAGCAGCCTGGGCACGCTGCTGGGAACCACCGCCGGTCTGCTGGCAAAGTTCTTTGTCGCCGTGCTCATGACCTTCGTCCTGCTGACCTCGCTCGCGCTGAAATGGTGAATGTCAGCCGAACCATTCCCGTCAGATTGAAAGCGGAGAATGGAAGTATTTTGTTCGGTCCTGGGCAACCTGAATCTGGCTTTTGAGGGGGGGCGTGTTCAATTGGATTGCCACGCGCCGTGCGTCCCAGAAAACCAGCGACTACAAGAACACTCCGGGTGAGAGCTTGAAGTGAGCACCCAAAGTGCGGGCATGATCGGCGGTGATATTTCTTTCCCCGCGCAGGATCATCGGCCCGACTTGTCGGGATGCCCCAAGGATGCGGGATAAATCACTGGCGTTCAGCTTGTGATCATCAAGGAGGCTTTTGAGAACTTCCTTCGGTTCCAATTCCAGGAACTTTGTGTGCTCGGCATCGTAATGCTCGATCAAGGTGACAAGCACATCGAAATAATCCGCTTGGTCGCGGGAGAATTCCTTGTCCCAAAGAACCATCGCCTCGATGATCCCGGCGGTGTTTTCGTAGTCCACCGCATCGCGGATCGGGCGCGGAGTATGCACACCGCAAAGCCCGGTGAAATCGCGAGGCAAGGCCGCGAAGCGGATTTTTTTAAGGGTTTTTTTCATAGTTCAAGTTTCCATTTGCCTTTAGAATATTCGGCGTGGGTGAGAAAGCGAAGGGTGAAGACGCATTGCGTGTTGAAGTGGATGGCCGTAATCAGGCGGAAGTCGTTTCCGCAGATGTTAAACACATAAACATTGTGGCTGCTCCCAACGCGAACCACATCGGCACTCGGAAATATGGCGCGAACATCCATCAGATTCCGCCAAATCGCGGCAAGAACGATTTTGCGCCATGCAATCAACTGCGAGGACGCCTTCGGATGACGGACCGCCGCGTCTTTCAGGAATTTTTCTTTAATGATTCGTATGGATACAATATGTGTTCATCTGCGGAAAGAGTCAAAACCAATTTCAATCTTTCATCGCCCGGCCTGACCGAAGCTTCCCGGGTGTCATTTACAATCGCCCCTTGCGAGCCCCCCGGGGTATTGTGATTGATCTCGGGAGGCGGGCGGACTACGAATGCCTTCCCATGATCGATGACACCATTTTCCTGACCCGGCACTATGTGATGCCCACCTACGGGCGGTTCCCGATCCGGCTGGCGCGCGGCGCGGGGTGCCGCGTGTGGGATGAAGATGGCCGGGAATATCTCGATTTC
Source organism: Chthoniobacter flavus (assembly GCA_020718605.1). GTDB lineage: Bacteria > Verrucomicrobiota > Verrucomicrobiia > Chthoniobacterales > CAKUMP01 > DYRR01. Next base: position 1,455 of record DYRR01000095.1, read on the forward strand.
GGGGCGGGCATTGCCGTGTGTTCTGTCGGACATTCCCATCCCAGGGTGACCGCCGCGCTCGCGCAGCAGGCGGGCATTCTCGTCCACACCTCCAATCTCTATTACACACACGGCCAGGCCACGCTCGCCCGACGGCTGGTCGATGCCGTCGGCATCCCGGGCCGGATATTTTTCTGCAACAGCGGTGCGGAAGCCAACGAAGGCCTGTTCAAGCTGGCCCGGCGTTTTGGCCATGCCCGCGCCGACGGACGCCATGAGGTGCTCACGTTCGAAGGCAGTTTCCATGGCCGGACCCTGGCGGGAATCAGCGCCACCGGGCAGGAGAAGGTGAAGACGGGGTTTGCCCCGCTCGTGCCGGGCTTCCGTCATGTCCCCTTCCGCGACCTGGATGCCGTACGCGCGGCCATTTCGCCGGCGACCGCCGCGATCCTGGTGGAACCCGTGCAGGGCGAGGGCGGCATTCATGCGGCGGGCGCGGAGTTTCTGCGCGGCCTTCGGGTGCTGTGCGATGAACACCAATTGCTGCTGCTCTTCGACGAGGTCCAGTGCGGGCTGGGACGCACGGGCGATTGGTGCGGATGGAAAAGCCTGGGCTGTCCCGAGGTCGAACCCGATGGCATCAGTTGGGCCAAAGGCATCGCGGGCGGATTTCCGCTCGGCGCATTTTTTGTGCGCGAAACGCCGGTCCCACTTCCAGACGGCGGCGGGACGCCCCTGCCCGAATTGCTCGGGCCGGGCTCGCACGGAACGACCTACGGGGGGAATCCACTGGCCTGCGCGGCCGCCCATGCCGTGTTGGACATCATCGAGGAGGAGCATCTTCTGGAAAATGCGCGGCGCATCGGCGAAGAAACCCTCGCCATTCTGCGTGCGCTGGATTCGCCCTGGATCACCGGAGTGCGCGGCGTCGGACTTATGCTCGGCATCGAACTGAATCCCGATATCCAGAATGCCCTGCCCAGCGAAGAGCGCCGGACCACGGCCTCCCTGGCGATGGTGGAGCGCCTCAACGGTCTCGGGCTGCTTTCCATTCCCGCCGGGGCCAATGTGATCCGGTGGCTGCCGCCCCTCAATGTCACACGGGAAGACGTCCGACTTGCGGTGTCCCTCCTCGAAACCGCGCTCCAGGTCTGATCCCGCAATGAACCATCCAGGCTAAGATTCACTTTGCCCGCTCCGATGTCCAAACACTCATCCCGCAAGCCCACCCCGGTGGCCACATGGGCCCGACCTTTGCTGGCATTTCTGGCTTTTGCGGTCTCTGCGGGCCTCATGATCCTGTATCGCCCGCCAATCGCCCGGCCCGCAGCGGTTCCAGTGGCCCATATCACAGCCACCAGTGGACGGGATTTGGTCCAAAGCGGCGACCTGCGCGCCATCGCAACCCAGGGTCTGGGGCTTGTGACTGGCGACCGTATTCGCGCCGATCAGGCACCGGGAGCCGATATTCAGTGGGTGGGTGGATGCAGAATGACTGTGGAAGGCGAACTCGAAATCCTCTCCGGAGAATCCCGCGCCGGGGCAATCGACATCGCGCGCCTGCACCAAGGCCGCTGCAGGACCGACAATCCCGACCGCAGTCTTCCGGGGCGATTGATCACCCCGCTGGCCACGATCAGTCAGTCCGGCATGGTGTCTGTGGAAATCACCCCGGCCGGCACCCGGATCGAAGTGACCTCCGGGCATGCGATTATACGGGCCGAAAGCGGCGCGGAAGATCTGTTGGTCGCCGCCGGCGAACATGCCACCATCTCCCCGTGGGGCGCCCTTCAGCTTGGTCCGCCCGCCCCTCCTCCCACCCCTGTTCCGACGCCGGAGGCCACACCCGCTCCCTCACCTTCCGAACCCACTCCAACTCCGGATCCCACGCCCGCTCCGCCCCCCGAGTCCGGCGAATCGCCCGTGCCGACCCCCACCCCGACTCCCATGCCGGAGGCACCTCCCGCACCGGCGCCGCCTGCAATAGCGGCTTCCTCCCCGGTGATCGGGTTCACGGTCCCGGATCAGCGGCTTGCCTCCGAATGGCCATTCTCGGCCGACAGCGCGTGGAACACTCCGCTGGGATCGAAGATGCGCATGGAACCCATGGTGTCGCCATTTCTGGAAAAATCCACGGACGCTTTGTCGATCCTCACGCAGCCCATCGTGGTGCACACGGTGAGGAAATCCGATCCGGTGCGCCGCATCCGCAATTCGGGCGGGGGCGCCTCGGTCCGCTGGCCCATCACGTCGGGTCTGGACCTGGCCGGCACGGAGAGCCGGCCTGTGGTGATGATTCATCACGACGGAACCTCGGCACTGGAGGTGCATGGATTGAGGGCGGACGCCGAGGATAAATTCACCGCAGACGCCATGGAGAAAGTCGATCTCAAGGGCACAGGCATCGGACCGGAAACAAAAGGGCTCGGGGAATGGGGCGGCCCAGCCATTGCGGGACTCATCCGCAACAACGAATGGCGCGACGGCATTCCGCACGCGCTCGCGGTGCTGCTGCCTCCGGAAGCGTTGAACCGGCGCACTTCGTCGGGACGCGCCTTTGTGTGGCCGGCCTCTGCGGCCCATCCGCAGTGGCGCACCGCCTACGGCACGGAAGGCAATCTCCACCTCGGCAGCCTGTTGGTCCTGCCGCCCGATCTTGATCTGGCCACGCTCCGTCTCACTCCGGGTGGCCAGGCCTGGCGCATCGCCGAAGCCCTGCAAAATTACGGCGCCTACATCGTCGGCACCACCCGCCCGCTCCCGGAGGGATTTGACGGCATCGTTTTCCTCACCGCCGGGTCCCCCAATCAGGTCAACCGTGATCCGCTCGCCGGAATGCGCCGCGTGTGGGCGCGGGTGCAAGTCGTGTCGGGCAACAACGCCCGCCAGCCCGGCGGCGGAGGCACACCCCGCCGACCCGGGGCCCCGCCTTTCCACCCGGTCGCCCAGAGTGGTTCTTGAAAGGATTGTCAAGTGATTGTCCCGTTGGTATTGTGCCGGACCTATGCCTGTTCTGACTGAAAAAGATCTCCCCCCGAATGCACGCGGACTGTGGCTGAAAGCCCTGAGTGCGGTCGAATTGAAGAACTACGGCTACGCGATTTCCCTGCTCCAGAGTGTGATCAAGGAAACGCCCCAATTCCTGCAGGGCCGGCAGGTCCTCCGTCGCGCCGAGATCGGCAACACCAAAGGCAAAAAAGGGTTTCTCTCCGGTCTGTCCATGGGCTCGCTGGGAACCATAAAAGCCCAGTCGCTGATCAAGAAAGATCCCCTCGCGGCCATGTTCGAAGCGGAAAAAATGCTCGAGTCCGACCCGGCCAGCCTGGCGGCCAATCGCCTGTTGCGCGATGCGGCGATGGCGGCAGACATGCCGGAGACCGCATCGTTCGCGCTGGAAACCATCCACGAGGCAAATCCCAAGGACGTCAAGATCCTGCACGAACTCGCAAAGCATTACTACGACGTCAACGATGGCCAGAAGTCACTCGACGCCTTCAACAAGATCCTTGCCATCAACCCCAACGACATCGCGGCGGTAAAAGGCAGCAAGGATGCCTCGGCCATGGTCTCGATGGCCTCCGGCGGATGGGAGACGGCCAAGGATTACCGCGACCTGATCAAGGACAAAGACCAGGCCGTGCTGCTGGAACAGAAGAACCGCGTGGTCCGCAGCGAGGAGATGATCCAGAACCATCTCGCGGATCTGAGCGCACTCTACGAGCAGGACCCCACCAATCTGGATGTGGTCCGGAAAATCGGCACTCTTTACGAGCAGGGCGACGATCTCGACAACGCGCTGATCTATTTCAAATGGGCGGCGGATCTCACCAAGCACACCGATGAAGCCCTCGTCCGCAAAGCCAACGATGTGGAGTTGCGCATCATCGAATTGAAACTCCGGGAAGATGAACGCTGGCTGGCCGAGAATGGCGAACAGCACGAGGAAAGCGCGAGACGCCGGGCGGAACTCGACGAGTTACACAAGCACAAAGCCGAAATGCAGATCGGCGACGCCCGCAAGCGCGTGGAGCGCAACCCCACCGATCTCCAGCTCCGCTTCGAGCTGGGCGAACATCTTTTCCACGCCGGGCATTACCAGGAGGCCATGCCCGAACTCCAGAAGGCGCGCCAAAACCCCAACCTCCGTGTCCGGGCGATCAGCTACCTCGGCCAGTGCATGGTCCAGCGCGGCATGTTCGACCTTGCCGTGAATCAGTTCCGCGAAGCGGCCGCCGAGATGCACCAGATGGACGCCGTGAAAAAGGATCTGCTCTACAATCTCGGCATCACCTACGAGCACATGGGCCGCAAGGAGGATTACATCGATTGCATGAAAAAGATCTACGAGGTGGATTTCGGATACCGCGATGTGTCCGAGCGCGTGGAAAAATCCTACGCCCAGTTGCAGGCCGACTGATCCCTCGACTCAGCCCGGATTTGAGAACCACAAAAACCACGCAACAGTCCGGGCTTTGCTGATGTCTTGACATCAAATTACTTCGATGCTAGACATAAACTCATGAGAACCACCCTGACGCTGGATGGAGATGTTGCGGAGCGGTTGCGCCAAGAGACGGCCTCCGGAAAAATATCCTTAAAACAGGCCGTGAATGAGCGCTTGAGGGCCGGGTATGGGATACGCCGCAATAAGCAGATGCCGGTGTTTGTAGTGGAACCGCACCAGTCGGCCTACCGGGCGGGAATCGACCGAAGGAAATTAAATCAGCTCGCGGATGAATTGGAGACCGAAGGTTTTGCCTCGAAGTCCGCTCCGCAATGATTATCCCGGACATCAACCTGCTGGTTTATGCCTATAATACGGCGGATCCGCAGCACGCTGCGGCGCGGTCCTGGTGGGAGCGCACAGTGGAGGGAAGGGAGCCTGTCGGACTGCCCTGGATTGTGGCCGGCGGATTCATCCGGCTCATGACGCATCCCCGTGTTCTGATGTCACCCATGCCGGTCGAGGATGCCACCCGGCGTGTCCGCAGTTGGCTGGAACATCCCAATGTGTTGATTGTGCATCCTGGAAAGCGTTTTGCCGGACTGTTTTTCGGCTTTCTTGAAACGGTCGGCAGTGGGGGAAATCTCACCACCGATGCGCACCTGGCCGCGCTGGCGGTTGAACATCAGGCCGAGTTGAACAGTTGCGATGCCGACTTTTCGAGTTTCGCTGGACTGCGCTGGAGAAACCCGTTGTAGGTCCTTCCTCAGGCTACAAAGCCGATCCTCAGTCCGCCGGGTTCATGAGCGAGTGCATCTCGCGGACGGCGGATTCGAGGCCCACGAAGAGGGCGCGGCTCACGATGGAATGGCCGATATTCAGTTCCGCGAGATGGGGCAGGCCGCGAATTTCGGCGATGTTGGTGTAGTTGATTCCATGTCCGGCATTGACCTGCAGGCCGGCCTTGTCCGCCTCGACCGCGGCGGCGCGCAGGCGAGCGAGTTCGTGATTGGCATCCACGCCCGCAGAGTTGGCATAGGCGCCGGTGTGCAGTTCGACCATTTCGGCCTGCAATGCCGCCGACTCGTCGATCTGGGCGGGATCGGGATCGATGAACAGGCTCACCCGGATTCCCGCCGACTGGAGGCGCGCGATGGTGCGCCGCAGGTCCGTGCGATGGGCAATCACGTTCAGCCCGCCCTCGGTGGATACCTCCCGGCGGTTTTCCGGGACGAGGCACACTTCATCGGGCAGGAGGCGCAGCGCGAAATCCACGATCTCCGGGGTGTTGCCCATTTCGAAGTTGAGCTTGGTGAGCACGCTGTCCCGCAACCGCAACACGTCGCGGTCCTGGATATGGCGGCGGTCGGCGCGCAGATGCACCGTGATGCCTCCCGCCCCGGCCCGCTCGCACACGGAAGCGGCGGTGAGGATGTCGGGCTCGACAAATGCGCCGTCCGCCGCGCCCGGATAACGCGCCTGGCGCAGCGTGGCCACGTGATCGATGTTGACTCCGAGGCGAAGGGGCATGACGTGCGTTTGGGGGCTCAGTGTTTGAAATGCCGGACGCCGGTGAAGATCATGGCGACATCGCGGGCGTCGGCGGCTTCGATCACCTCGGGATCGCGGACGCTTCCTCCCGGCTGGATGGCGGCGGTCGCCCCGGCTTCCGCGGCGGCGATGAGTCCGTCGGGAAACGGGAAAAAGGCGTCACTGGCCACCACACTGCCCTTGAGCGAGAGCCCGGCCTCCCCGGCCTTCCAGACGGCGATGCGTGAGGCGTCCACGCGGGACATCTGGCCGGCACCGATCCCTAGGGTGCGGTCCCTGCCGACATAGACGATGGCGTTGCTCTTGACGTGTTTGACGATTTTCCATCCGAACACCATCGCGCTCATCTCGTCGCGGGAGGGCGGGCGTTTGGTGACGACCTTGCTCTCGACCTCGCTGAGGGTCTGACGATCCTTTTGCTGGACGAGAAGCCCACCGCGCACGGAGCGGATATCGGCCTCCGCGAGCGGCGAAGGTGCTCCGGCGAGGTGCTGCATGAGGCGCAAATTTTTCTTTTTCTGCAGGAGTGCCCGGGCGGCGGGCTCAAAATCGGGGGCGATGATCACCTCGCTGAAAATCTCCGAGATGGCGCGGGCCAACGGCTCGGTGAGGGGCCGGTTGCAGACAATGATCCCACCGAAAGGTGCCTGTTTGTCGGTGGCAAATGCCTTTTCCCAGGCTTCGCGCAGATCGGCATCGGACCCCACGCCGCACGGGTTGGTGTGCTTGAGGATCGCGACGGTGGGTTCCAGGAACTCGTCGATGAGGTCCACGGCGGCGTTGATGTCCAGGATGTTGTTGAAGGAAAGTTCCTTGCCGTGGAGCTTCTGGAAATGCTCGTTGAAACTGCCGTAGAGCGCGGCGGTCTGGTGCGGATTCTCGCCGTACCGCAGTCCGGACGAAAGCGGCAGCGACACGGAGAAGGAGGAGGAGCATTCCTGTTTGCCGTTGAGATAGGCGGCTATGGCGCAGTCGTAGCGCGAGGTGGTCACGAAGACCTTGATCGCGAGACGCTCGCGCAATTTGAGCGAAGTGGCGCCCTCGTTGTCGCGCAGGCTTTCCAGCACGGGCCCGTAATCCGAGGGATCGACGACCACCGTGACCGAGTGGAAATTTTTCGCGGCGCTGCGGAGCATCGAGGGTCCGCCGATATCGATCTGCTCGATGGCCTCCTCCTGGGTGACGCCCTTTTTCGCCACGGTTTCCTGGAACGGGTAGAGGTTCACCACCACGAGATCGATGGGTTTGATTCCGTGCCGCGCGATTTGCGCGAGGTGCTCGGGGTTGTCGCGCAGATGGAGCAGTCCGCCGTGAACCATCGGATGCAGGGTCTTCACCCGCCCGTCGAGCATCTCGGGAAAGCCGGTGAACTTGGAAATCTCGATCACGGGAATCCCTTCGGCCTGCAGGAGTTTGGCCGTGCCGCCGGTGGAGATGAGTTCGACCCCGGCGTCCGCAAGGCTTTTCGCGAACGGGACCAGACCGGTTTTGTCGGAGACGGAAATGAGGGCGCGCTGGATTTTCATGGGAGGGGAGAGGCTAGAGGCTGATGGATTTGGCCCAGTAAATATCGGGATCGGAGAGCATCTCCTGGAGAAGTTCCTCGGGGGGCAGGGTGTCGAGATTGAGCACGGTGAGGGCGCGACCCCCGGCCTCGGCGCGGGAGAGCGACATGTTGGCGATGTTCACCCTGTGCCTGCCCATGAGGGTGCCGATCTGGCCCACGATGCCGGGGCGATCGAGGTTTTCCATCACCAGCAGCACTCCCGATGGCCGGGCTTCCACGTGGCGGTCGTTGATTTTCACAATGCGCGGCTTCTGTCCGAAGAAGGTTCCGGCGACAGAAACGGTGCCTTCGGCTCCGGACGCGCTCACCTCGACGATTTCCGTGAAATCACCCTGGGCACTCACCCGGGTCTCGCGGACGGTGAGCCCGAGGTTTTCGGCGAGCGACGAGGCGTTGACGATATTGACATCGCCACCGGCGGCGTTTTCAAGGAAGCCCTTGAGGATGGCACGGGTCACGGCGCTGGTGTCGTGTTCGTTGACCCTGCCGCTGTAGTTGATCTGGAGCGAGTCGCGGCGCTTGGGCGACAACTGGCAGAGGATGCGCCCGAGTTTTTCCCCGAACTCGATGTAGGGGCCGAGAATGGCGAGGGTTTTGGCGTCGATGTTGGGCATGTTCACCGCGTTGCGGATGATGCCTTCCAGCACGGCGGCGCGGATGGACTGGGCGATCTCGATGCCGACGCCTTCCTGGGCTTCGGCGGTGGAAGCGCCCAGGTGCGGGGTGAACACGATGTTGGGCAGATCCCGCAGCGGGAAATCTGCGGGCGGCGGCTCGGTCTCGAACACGTCGAGTGCCGCGGCGGCGACCTGACCGCTCTTGAGGGCTTCGCCGAGTGCTTTCTCGCAGACCAGACCGCCCCGGGCGCAGTTCACGATGCGGACACCGTGTTTCGCCCTGGCCAGCATGTCGGCGTCGAGCATGTGCCGGGTCTCGGCGGTGGGTGGCATGT
>DYRR01000096.1 GCA_020718605.1 Chthoniobacter flavus
ATTGTGGATGTTTCGGCGAAACCGGGTCCGTGTTGTCCTCGGGCTGGATGGTTCTCGTCCGGGATGTTCTTCTGCTGGTGCCCGCGTGTGTGCTGATGGGAGCATTCCAATGGAAGGGGAGGCGGGGGAATTGAAGACCGGGAATATTGTCGCTGAAGGCGGAGTGCCGGTACGCGGGAACGGTTTGGACGCCTCGATGGCTCGGCCTATCCGCCCGCGATGGCGGGGACGATGCTGATCTCGTCGCCGTCTTTCACCGGCGTTTCCTTGTTCTGGAGGAAACGGATGTCTTCGTCGTTGACGAAAATGTTCACGAAGCGCCGGACGCGTCCGGTCTCGTCGCAGATGCGTTCGAGCAGGCCGGGATGGGCGGTTTCGAGGGCGTCGAGGATTTCGTCGATGGAGGCACCCTGAACCTCGACCAGATCCTGGTCGCCGGTGAGTTTGCGCAGTGGAGTGGGAATACGGACTTGGATGGACATAATGGGGTGTGGGTTCAGGGTTGGCTGGCGGAGGGTGATTCGTTGGCGATGAGCGCGTCGAACTCGCGGAGGCTGGGATTGATGAGGCTGGGCTCGCCGCATTTGCCGATAATGGCCTCCTGGGTTTTGAGGCCGTGTCCGGTGATGCACAGGACGATGCTCTCGTCGCGCGGGAGTTTGCCGGATTCGATGAGTTTTTTCGCGCAGGCGACGGTGACGCCGCCCGCAGTTTCCGCGAAGATGCCCTCGGTTTCCGCCAGCAGGCGGATGCCCCCGATGACCTCGGGATCGCTGGCATCCTCGCACGAGCCGCCCGTTTCGCGCATGGCGTGGATGGCATAGTAGCCGTCGGCCGGCGTACCGATGGCGAGCGATTTGACGATTGTGTCCGGCTTGGGCTCGGGTTTTACCATGTCGGTTCCGCGTTTCATGGCCGCGCTGATCGGAGAACAGCCCGTGGCCTGGGCTCCGTGGATGGAGATTTCCGAGGGATCCACCAAGCCGAGCATTTCCAGCTCGTGGTAGGCCTTGTGGATCTTGGTCAGGAGCGATCCGCTGGCCATGCAAACGACGGTGTGGCGCGGCAGTTTCCAGCCGAGTTGTTCGGCGATTTCAAACCCCATGGTCTTGGAGCCTTCGGCGTAGTAGGGGCGCAGGTTCACGTTCACAAAACCCCAGCCGTATTTGCCCGCGATCTCGGAGCAGAGGCGGTTGACCTGATCGTAGGCGCCATGGATTCCGATGACCCGCGTGCCATAGACCAGCGAACCGAGCACTTTGCCCTGTTCAAGGTCGGCGGGAATGAGGACATAACTGCGGAGTCCGGCGGAGGCGGCATTGGCGGCGACGGAGTTGGCGAGATTGCCGGTGGAGGCGCAGGCGACGGTCGTAAAGCCGAGTTCCTTGGCCCGGCTCAGCGCAACCGAGACCACGCGATCCTTGAAGGAAAGCGTGGGGTAGTTGACGGTGTCGTTTTTGATGTACAATTCGCGCACCCCAAGGCGTTCGGCGAGGCGGCGGGCCCTGATGAGCGGAGTGAACCCCACCTGGGCGCCCACGGTGGGTTCGCCATCGATGGGTAGAAGCTCGCGGTAACGCCACATCGAGTGCGGTCGGCTTTCAATGACCCTGCGGGTGAGGACTTTGCCGATGGCCTCGTAGTCGTAGGCGGCTTCGAGCGGGCCGAAATCGAATTCGCAGATGTGGATCGCCTCCTTGGGATAGAGGCGTCCGCATTCCCGGCACTTGAGATTGGAAAAGTAGGGCTTTTGTTTCATGTCGGTGTTTTGCCCCTTCCAAAACAGGGTGGGCCTGGCCGTGATCGGGCTCCGCAGGCGGGGGATGTTGAAGAAACCGATGGCACAGGTGCGCGGTCGGATCCCTCATCTTTTCCCCGCCACCGTGCTCTGTGAAGCCCGGCAACGAAGCTGGATTTGGCACCTGGTCCCCCGCTTGCGCGGGGCGGTTGCCGTGGCATCATCGGGCCAGTCCCTCCGCCACTCTGGATAAGAGTTGCGGGATAAGTAGGACGGCTTCCGCAGCGCGTCAACCATAAAAATTCATAACGCTCCGGACTCCGGGGCAATGGCGGGTCTGCGGGTTCCGGATTCCTGACGGTTCGCGATGCGGCGCGCAACGCAAACGATCCAGAATGGGATATTGATGAAAAACACGAGAAGCAGAATTTTGTTGTAGAAAAAGCCCAGATGCATGATGTGGCTGATCGTTGCGTGCATGAGGAGCAGTGAGAGACCCATCAGGGCGGCCCATTCGCGGCGCAGCAGAGCCAGAAACGCGAAGAGTTCCAGCACCAGCCCCGTGCCGAAAAGGAGGCGGGCGGCATTGGGCCATTCCGCGATCCATGCGATCACGGCGACGGTGCCGCCCTCCGGGGTTTGCAGGGTGTTGTAATAGGCCATGTCGAGATTTTTGGCGAACTGCACCGCCAGATTCGGGACGGACCAGATCCATTCCCCGCCGGAGTTGATGAGTTTGGTGAGGCCCGAAACAACATAGACGGCGGCCATCACCTGCAGGGTGGCGTGGATGAGATTGTCGTTGGCCTGGCGGCGGTACTCGGACTTGTCGGTGATTCTCCGCCGCAGCCAGAGGCCCGAGTGCCATGCGGAGACCATCTGGCCGAGGACGACGAGAACAAAGATCTGGGTGATGTGATTGATGGCGCCCTGGGAGTTGCCAAGAGTTCCATAGCTCACAAGAACCGCCGCCAGCACGGGCAGAGAGAGCATCCGCCAGATCCCCAGCACGTAGAGGCCGATCATGGCCCCATAGATCCATCGCAGCCATAGAACCACCGCCGGGTCGGACAGAAAGGTGAAGTCCATCCAGTGCGCCAGCCCATTGGGAACGGGTTGTCCTGTGAAGTGGGTCACTTCCGGCATGCCGCGCACCAGCAGTGCCGCGAAGGCCAGCCGCATCACCCATTCCTCCCACCATTCGTAGCGGACATTCACCGGACGGAACCATGCCGGGAGCCGATTCATAGGACGCGGGTAGCGATGCGGGTGTGGGTGCGATTCAGTCCGCCGGCCCCCAGGCGGATGTCGAGATGGACCAGGTGAATTTCCTTCCACGGATGCAGTTCCGGATTCAGGTCGTTGCGGTAGGAAAGGATCCGCCCGATGGCGGCCTGTCCGGCGGGCTCGAATGCCTGCGGGTCCATGGTGCTCATGCTTTTCCCGGATTTCTTCGCAATCTTGCGCGCCTCGGTATGAAAGAATTTTTTCAGGATCGATGTCCGCATCCCGTAGGCGGTCATGAGCGGGATGGGTTGGCCATTTTCGTCTGTGATGTAAAGAAGATAGGTGTGGTCCTCCATGTTGGAATACATGGGAAAATTTGAGAACGGATATTGCTCGCCAAGCCCGAGGCACAGGGCGCAGAAGACGAGGAAGATCCAGATGCGGGCCTTTGCGGCACGGGAGATCCATGCGGCGCGGATCCGGCAGACGGGAGGGATGGGATGGGGTTTGGGCATGGCAAAAATCGAAGGTGTCCGTTGTTTCGCGGCAAACAAGCAGAAAATAGGATCCTCCGGCAACCGGCATCGTGAAAAATCCCCTTGACCGCGGAGTCATCCGAGCCAAGGGGTTGCGGGTGGACTCCGCCTCTTACGATCCTTCCTTGCGTCCAATTATTTTTTTCGACGGCTATTGCGGGCTGTGCGACCGGTTTGTCTCCCGGGTGGTGGCGCATCCCCGGGCCGGGGGGTTCCGGTTCGCACCGTTGCAGGGTGATACATTCCGGGCGCTGCCGGAAAAGCCGCCGGCCCCGTCGAACATGGACAGTCTCCTGGTTTACGATCCAGACTCTGGCCGCATTTACTGCCGCAGCGACGCGACGATCTTTATCCTGTCGCGACTGGGCGGGGGTTCCGCATTCCTTGCGGCCATGCTGCGATGCATCCCGGCATTTCTACGGAATGCGGGCTATCGGATGGTTGCCGCCAGTCGGTACCGCTTTTTCGGAAAACGCGACACCTGCCGCCTGCCGGCTCCGTCCGAGCGGGCTCTCTTTTTGCCGTAGGTTTTCGATTCATTCCCTGCCCGGGCTTGAATATTCCCCGGATTGAGGCACATAGTGCATTCAAATGGCCGCCCCAATCACTTCGGAACACACGGACACTGTGATCAGTCCGCGGGAAGTGCGGGAATCGCTGCGGCGCAATATCATTGCCGGCTCTCTGGGAATGATCTGGATGGCGGCGGCCTACGGCATGCCTTTGCCGATGCTCATGGACAGCATCGGTGCCTCCGGACTCATGATCGGACTGCTCACCACGGTGCGGGGCTTGGCCATGGTGGCCCAGGTGCCCGGGGCGTTGCTGGCCCAGCGATGCACTTCCCGCAGGGATTTCTGGCGGCCTCTGAGTCTCATGCACCGCTCGGTTTGGTTTCTTCCGGCCATCCTGCCTCTGCTCTTTCCGGATCGTCCGGCTTTTTTGCCGGTTCTCATGCTGGGTGTGGTCGCAGTGAGCGATCTGCTGGCCCATTTGGGAGCGCCGGCATGGCACAGTTGGATGGCGGATTTGATTCCATCCAAGACATGCGGACGGTTCTGGAGCACGCGCCACAGTTACCTCACCGCATCGAATCTGCTGGGAATGTTCGCCATGGGCTGGGCGTTGGATGCCTTTCCGGGAGCCAATGGAAATGGCGCTTCCAATTTTGGATTTTTTGTCGTGTTCGCTGCGGCGACGTTGTTTGGGCTGGCAGATATTCTGCTCCATGCCCGCGTCCGGGAACCCGAGCATATCCGGTCCAATGGCTTTTCCTGGGACCTTCTGTTCGCGCCGTTTCAAAAACCCGGATTCCGGCAACTCACCACCGCCATGGGCGCCTGGAGTTTTGTCGTGGGAATGGTGGGCGCTTTTTCCATGGTTTATCTCAAGCGGGAATGGAATGTGTCCTATATGGATCTCGCGGTGGTGTCCATCGCGGCCGCCCTCGGGGCCGTGATATCCGGGTTTGCCCTTGGCCACTTGATCGACCGGCTCGGGGCCCGCCCGCTGCTGGTGTTTTTCATGGTGGCGGCGACCTTGGCCGGAGTGGCCTGGTTTTTCGTGGGACCCGGAACCATTCATGTGGCGGTTCTCGACCGTGATGTTTCGCTGGTGGTGGTTGTCATCGGCGTGGCCTCGTTTTTTGCGGGAGCGTTCCATTCGGGAGTGTTGCTTTGCCAGCTTCGCATGACTGCGGCGTTGAGTGTCTCCGAGGGGCGAACGCTGGCGATGGGGATGCACTGGTCTGTTGTGGGGTTGCTGGGTGCCGCGGGACCGGCTTTGGGTGGATTTCTGATGGATATTCTGCCGGGCCGACTTCCCAATTGGGTGATGCCCATGGGGGGGGATTTCTCCTGGTTCCAGGTTCTGATGGCCGTGCAGATACTCCTGTCTTTTGTCGTGGTGGTGCCCCTCGCGTTGCGGATTCAGAGCCAGGCAGGGGATGCGGCCCTGGGCACGGTGGCGCGCATCCTTGTGCTCAATCCGTTGCAGGCGGTGCGAAATATCTACAACATGAACATGATCGCGGCACCGGGCTCCATCCAGTCGCGCACCGAGGTGGTCAAGAGTCTTGGAAAATCCAAGTCCCTCCTTGCGGTGCAGGACCTCGTCGAACAATTGGAGGACCCTTCCCACGAGGTTCGCGAGGAAGCCATCCGGGCCCTGGGATATATCGGCGGCCCCGATGCGGAAGAGGCGCTGCTGGCGCGTCTGCACGATCCCATGCAGGATCTGCGGCCTCTTATGGCGCGCGCACTGGGAGAGATGCGGGATCCAAGGGCTTTCGAAATCATGAGGCATGAGCTCAGGTCGAAAGACGCCGACATGGTCGTGGAATCCGCACGGGCGTTGGGTCGTTTGGGCAATATCGAGGCCGCTTCCGCCCTGCTGGATTTGATGTTTTCAAGCGTGGACAGCCGGATCATCGGAGCCGCTGCCGCCGCGCTGGGTGAACTCAAGCATTTTCCGGCCGCCGGTCCTATTTTCGAGCAGATAACGGTGGCGGAAAATCCGGTTTTGAAACGCAAACTCTGCATCGCCGCCGGTGAACTTTTCGGCGAACCCGAGGGCTTTTACCGGATCGTTCTTGGCGAGGCCCGGCAGCCCGGATCCGAAATGGACCGCCTGCTTGCCCAGATTCGCCGCACCGTGCGCCGCCTGCTCGGGGGCAAGTCGGGCGAGAACGAAGTGGTCGATATGTTGGAACGCATTTCCGAAACCTACGAGGCGGGGGATCCACAGAAGGCATCCAAGGCGGTGGAACGCTTTTTTTCCGCGCTGTGGGAGGCCATGGAATCGCGCAATCTCGGCACGGGGAAAATGCATCTTGCCGGACGCTTCATCCGTGCGCTGGCCAACCGCGAAAGCAGGCTGCCGCAGGATTCCCACGAAGTGCTGCTGGGTGTCTATCTATTGCTTCAAACGATTCCGGTTCATCCATTGCTCAAGTGAATCTGTCTTTTCCGCGTTCCCTCTGTGCGTGTCTGGCCGTGATGCAGGGTGCTTTTCTTCGCGCACAGGATATCCCGATCACCTTTGTGCCTCCCCCGATGGAGGGCCGGATTTCCATGGGGGTGTTTTCGTCCGACGGAAATCTCGTGCGTGTTCTCCATCGGGCGCGGGAGATGAAGGAATTCAAAGTCGCACTCAACGGACTCGTCACCGCCTGGGACGGCAGGGACGATTCCGGTGTCATGCTGCCAGCCGGTAGTTATCGGGTGCGTGGGATTCTCATCGGCGGCAATGTCCGGGCACTCCTGCGCGAGACCGATAATGACTGGGCCGACGGGGATGTTTCACGCCGCGTGGTCCGCATCCCGAGGGTGTTTCCCCGGGAGGACGGCGGAGTCCGGGCGTTGTGTGAAATCGCCGGCGGTTCCGCGCGGATTCTGGAATTGGGTCCCGATGGCGGGTTGATATCAGAACAGGACGCTCCCGGCCCGCCTGCGGAGGACTCTGTGGCCAGGGTCCGCGACGGCGGTGTTTTTCTGGGAACTGGCGAGGATCAATTCGACAAACCGTTTGTATCCGACGCGATGGAATGGGCTTCCGATGTCTCTCCCGGAAGAAATGGAACTTTCTGGGTCGCCGATGTCGGCCCGGGCAGTCCCGGGCTCAAACAGTTCTCGGGTTCCGGCGAGTTTCTTCGCCACCTCATGCCGCAGGATTCCGATCCATGGCCCGTGCGGGTCGCCGCCGCCGCCGGGGACGAGTCCGTCTGGGTCGTGGAGGAAAATGCCGGGCTTCGCAGGCTGCGGTTGCTCCGGCTCGATGTCGCCCCTCCGGGGGAGGAGGGGGCCTCGACATGGAATCTCATCTCGCAGCGGGATATCCATCCCGCCATCGCCTCCTCCTCGGGGACTGTCGCCGAAGCACGGGTCCGGCTGTTGGGGAATCCTCTGGAATCCGGGCAGCCCAGATCCATGCTGCTTCGATTGAAAATTCACGGCGGAAAGTGTGTTCTGGAGACCGGGGACGGGTTGCCGTTGCAGGAACTCGCTCCGGCATGCCCCGGCGCACGGCTTGGCCTGGAGCAGTCGGAGGGCACCGCATGGACGGCCCGGCTTGCCGATGAAGCCGGGTTGATGGTGTTTGATATCGCAACGCTTTCCGACATCGCGCGCATCGATGCGGGGGATTTCCAATGGAACGGCAGCCGGGAGGAGAAATGAAAAGTGCCTGTGTGATCCAACCTCTGGGATCGGCGGATCTGCCTTCCCTGCTCGCCATGATGCGGGCACTCTACGCGCACGAGAAGATTGCCTTTGATGAGACGCGGCAATCCCGCGTGATGGGGCATTTTTTTTCAGATCCACGCAATGGCACTGGATGGATCGCCTTGCGGGATGGGGCGCCCTGCGGGTACCTGTTTCTCACCTGGTGTTTCAGTATTGAGTTCGGTGGGATCTATGGCTTGGTGGACGAGCTGTTCGTGGATCCCCAATCGCGGGGTGGGGGGATCGGGTCAAAGCTCCTGGATACTGCGGCGCGGCACTGTGAAAATGCCGGGGTTGCGGTGATGCGCTTGGAGGTCGATGAAGGCAACCCCGATGCCGTCCGTCTCTATTCCCGGCATGGATTCCGGCGGGAGTACCGCCACCTGATGACCCGCCGATAATCGCCGCCGTATATTCCATTTGCATCTTCAGCACTGGAGCTTATGATGTCCGCATATGAAAACACTACGCCTTATGGCACTTCCCGTCCTCGCCTGCATGATTTTCTCCACCGGCTGCGTGTGCGCCGAGAAGAAAAGCTGCTCCCCGGCCGCCGCATCGGGCGCCTGCTCCACCAAGCCCACGGCCTGCTGTCCCGCCACCTGTCCCGGCGTGGAGAAATGCCCGATGAAATGCTGCGCCACCGCAGCTAAAAAGAAATCCTAACCGGGTTCGCCGGAGGGGCGGCGGCGCGGCTCATTCGTGCCGATCCCCCACGCGCAGCGTGAGCAGCGCGGCGAGGATCATGCACACGCCGCCAAACACCACGGCGGAGAGCCGGTTGACCTGCGGGAAGTTTTCCATCAGGCGGCTCAGGATGATCGCGACGAGAATCTGCGGGATGACGATGAAGAAATTGAAGATGCCCATGTAAACGCCCATCCGGTCGGGGGGCAGCGCGTGCGAAAGCATGGCGTAGGGCATCGAGAGGATGCTCGCCCACGCGATGCCCACGCCGACGAAGGCCACCAGAAGCAGTGTGGGATCCTTGATCACTCCCACGCTCGCCAGGCCGATGCCGCCCAGCAGCAGCGAGACGACGTGGATCCATTTTGCGCGGACATGGCGACCGATCCAGAGGAAGGCCATTGCGGCGAGGAACGCCACAAAGTTGTAGGTCGCGAAGCAGTCGTTCGCGATTTTGATCCCCTGCTTGTAGAGATCGCCGGAGGTGTCGGTCGCGCCCATGATGTTGCGCGCCACGGCGACGCTGAAAAAGATCCACATGCAGAAAAGTGCCATCCAGGTGAAGAATTGCACGGCGGCGAGCTGCTTCATGCGTGTCGGCATCTGCCGGAGTGCGGTGAAGATTTCGCCGAAGCCCTCCGCCTTTTTGCGGCGCAGCGCCTCAAGATCTTCGGGCGGATATTCCCTGGTGGTGGCGATCGTCCACAGCACGCAGAGCAGAAAGACCACCGCCCCCGCGCTGAACGCCCAGTGCACCGTCTCGGGGATGGGATGGCCAGGACCGGTGGTGTTGCCCACACCCCAATCGGCCAGCCAGCCCGGTAGTTTCGAGGCGATCACCGCGCCCGCTCCGATAAAGACCGATTGCATCGCGAATCCGACCGTGCGTTGTTCATCCGGCAGCAGGTCGGCCACGAATGCGCGAAAGGGTTCCATGCTGATGTTGGCGGAGGCGTCGAGAATCCACAGCAATCCGGCCGCCATCCACAGCGTGCCGCTTTTTGGCATGAAGAAAAGCGCGATGGAGGCGAGGATTGCGCCCACCAGAAAATACGGACGCCGCCGACCGAGCGGCCCCCAGGTGCGGTCGCTCATGTGGCCGATGATCGGCTGCACAACGAGGCCGGTGAGCGGGGCGGCGAGCCAGAGCAGCGGCAGTTGGCTCTCGCTGGCGCCGAGGTATTCGTAGATGGACGACATGTTGCCCATCTGCAGGCCCCAGCCGAACTGGATGCCGAAGAAGCCGAAGCTCATGTTCCAGATCTGCCAAAAGGATAAACGCGGTTTTTGTGTCATGAGGGGAGGGTTGGCACGGCCATCCTGCACAGGGCCGTCGGACATTGCAAACCCGTCGTTTCCGGAGGGGGCCCCCTATTTGGAAAACCGTTTCACAGACGACACCTGCCGATCCGGGCCTTGGTCAGCATTCCTCCGGGTCCCATTGCCGGAACAGTTCCCGGGGGATTTCCCGGAGGAATCTTGAGGGCGGAT
>DYRR01000097.1 GCA_020718605.1 Chthoniobacter flavus
AAGTTGAAAGTTGAAAGTTGAAAGTTGAAAGTTGAAAGTTGAAAGTTGGAAGTTGAAAGTTGGGAGATTACCAGCCGAGGACCTTGGCGAAAATGAGCGGAGCGACGATGGTGGCATCGCTTTCGATCACGTGTTTTGGCGTGCTTATTCCGAGTTTTCCCCAGGTGATTTTTTCGTTGGGCACCGCACCGGAGTATGAGCCGTAGCTGGTGGTGCTGTCACTGATCTGGCAGAAATAGGCCCAGAGCGGGATGCTGTCCCGTTGGAGATCCTGATGCAGCATCGGCACGACGCAGATGGGGAAGTCGCCCGCGATGCCGCCGCCGATCTGGAAAAATCCGACCGGGCTGGCCGGGGCTGTGCGGGTGTACCAATCGGCCAGTTCGATCATGTACTCGATGCCGGTGCGGACGGTGTGCACATTTTTCACATCGCCCGAGATACAGTGTCCGGAATACATGTTGCCAAGGGTGGCGTCCTCCCAGCCGGGCACAAACATCGGCAGGTTTTTCTCGCAGGCGGCCATGAGCCAGCTGTTTTTGGGATCGATCTGGAAGCTTCCCGCGAGTTTGCCGGAGCGCAGGATTTTGTACATGAATTCGTGCGGAAAATAGCGTTCACCCGCGCGGTCGGCGGCCTGCCATTCCTCGAGCACCACGGCCTCAATGCGGCGCATGGCTTCCATCTCGGGGATGCAGGTGTCGGTGACCCGGTTCATGTGGCGGTCCAGCAGCGCCTGTTCGTCGGAGGGTGTCAGGTCGCGGTAGTGGGGGACGCGCTCGTAGAAATCGTGGGCGACGAGATTGAAGACGTCCTCCTCGAGATTCGCACCCGTGCAGGTGATGGCATGCACCTTGTCCCGGCGGATCATTTCGGCGAGGGAGAGTCCGAGTTCCGCCGTGCTCATGGCTCCGGCGAGTGTGACAAACATGACGCCGCCCTGGTCGAGATGGCGGACATAGCCGTCGGCGGCGTCGCGCAGGGCGGCCGCGTTGAAGTGACGGTAGTGGTGATCGATGAACTGGCTGATGGGTCCGGACATAGAGCGGAGGAGATTGCCGCACCCAAGCATCGGACGCAAGTCTTTGCACGGCCAGCGGGCACAAAAAATGACGGAAGCCGGAGGGGTCCCCCGGTGTCATCCCACGCTGTGCCGCAGAGCGGCGGACGACGGGTCAGTTCGCCGCTGCAGCGGCTTCGACGGGATCGACGTTCACCCGGCGGCCATCGCGATCGAAGCGGACGCGCCCGTCCACCAATGCGAAAATCGTATAGTCGCGTCCGAGACCGACATTGCGTCCGGGCAGAAACTTGGTGCCGCGCTGGCGGATGATGATGTTGCCCGCGACGACAGTCTGGCTGCCGAATTTTTTCACGCCGAGACGTTTGCTGACGCTATCGCGTCCGTTTTTGACGCTGCCTTGTCCTTTTTTGTGGGCCATGGTGTGGAGAAGTTGGAGAGTTGGAGTGGGGTGCCGGGCGCGGGGCTCAGGCGGTGATTTTTTCGATGCGGACCTTGGTGAGCTGGCGGCGGTGTCCGACCGTGCGATGGTAGCCCTTGCGGCGGCGGAATTTGTAGGCGATAACCTTCTTTGCCTTGTGCTGGTCCAGGACCTTGGCGGTCACGGTGGCGCCGGTCAGCGAAGGGGTGCCCTGCTGGATGGAGTCGCCGCTGGCCAGCAGCAGGACTTCGTCGAAAGTGGCCACCGTGCCGGGTTCGACGGCGAGGCGTTCAACGTTGAGGATGTCGCCCTCGGACACCTTGTATTGTTTGCCGCCGGTCTTGATAATTGCGTATGCCATGTAATGAAGTTTGTGGAAAAAGGAGCGGGACATTGCCATGCCCAAGTGGGGCTGACAAGCACAAATTCAAAAAAATCACGGGGACCGCCGCGCCCCGAAGGCGGCACCGCGACCCCAAGTTGGACACCCTCTGTGCCGACAACACCGGAAAGCCGGGCAGCGGACCGGCGGGAGGGGTGCTTGGAAGTGTTTTTCGACGACACGCAGATCGAGGTGGAAGGGCACTATTTCGAGGGGGTGGCCCTCAACTACGAGGGAGATCCAGAAGGAGCGGGTTCATGAGCCGGACGCAGCGGGAGAGGTTTTCAAACAACACCGATTCAAGGGGGCCAAAGAACAGGGCTTCCATCAACTCCTTGGTGACATGGACCTGCACCATCCGCCCTGTTTGTCCTCCTCGGCCAACGCGTTCTACTACGCCATCGGAGCACTGGCTTTGAATCTGCTCATGGCCGTCAAAGGTGCTGCTGCTGGAGGAAGACTAGCAGGGCTGGACGGTGCGCTCGCTGATCCGCTTCTGGCTGACGGTGCCGGTGAAAATCAGCAGCCACGCGCACCGGCGCAGGGCGTGGATATTCGTGCCCAAGGCGGCACTGCGCTGATGGCGGCTCTTTCTGCAGGAACACTATCCCAAACGCAAACCGGGCCGCCCGCCCAAGGGTCCGCCCCTGGAACTTGCCAGCGACTGAAGGGCAGAAGGGCGCGAAGAAAACGGTGCCTGAGAGTCCGTTCCGGGAGGAACGGCGGGCCGGGGTTTGCCCGCGCACAGTGCACAACCGAAAAACGCAGGCGCAAAGTGCGTGGAACCGAACTCCCCACCCGTCGTTTTGCCTCCGTTGTCACCTTCGCGGCCAATCTCAGGGGTGTTCCCCCTCCCGAGTGTGGCATCGGAGACGCCCCGATCACCCCGCAGGGGAGATCGTCAGGATTGGGGGGAGGATTCTGTCCGGGAACTCTGCGATTGCGCAAATCGCCCGGGGCGATATACTGGCCCCGATGCGTGAAATCCATCCAAAGACACGAAGGCATCCCGGGTAGCCCAGCGCACACAGGTTTCCCAACAACATCAACGCCGGGGTGGCGAAATTGGCAGACGCGCCAGACTTAGGATCTGGTTCCGCAAGGATTAGGGGTTCGAGTCCCCTCCCCGGCACTTTTTGTTGGATGGATGCACTGGAATCAAATACCGTTCCCGCAAGACGTGATCCCATGCTTGGAACCAAATCCATTTTCAGCCTTCACGATCGGCTTCCGGCCCTCCAGGGAGGCGAACCGTCCGCTGAATGGGACCGGCAGGGGTCGGAACGGGCTTGAACATCAATGACGATAAAGCAGGACCCGCCACAGGACTCGACTCTGGCGCCCCCCCCGCCCGGCGGGCCTTACCAGATCGGGGTCCATCGCCGCAAAGATCGCACTTTTCCGCTCGCTGTTCCGCGGGCGGGACGATGTCTATGCCCGCCGGTTTGAAAATCATCGCACCGGAAAGTCCGGCTATGTTCCCGCCTGCGGAAACGAATGGGTTCACGGGCTGTGCGGGAAGCCCCGCATCAAATGTTCGGATTGTCCGTGTCCCTGCTGGCTGGGCGTGACGGATGAAGTGGTGCACTGGCATCTCGCGGGACGGGACGGGCGGGGCAAACCCTTTGTAATGGGAGTGTATCCGATGCTTGCCGATGAATGCTGCTTTTTTCTCGCCGTGGATTTTGACGGCGCAGGATGGCGGGAGGACGCGCAACATTTCCAACAACCCTGCCGCTCCCATGGCCTTCCGGTGGCAATCGAACGATCCCGATCGGGCGAGGGCGCCCATGCGTGGTTCTTTTTTGAAGAGGCGATCCCGGCGGTGACCGCCCGCAAACTCGGCGCACACTTGCTCACCGAATCGATGGAAGCCCGCCCGGAGATCGGGCTTGCCACGTACGACCGGATGTTTCCCAATCAGGATACCCTGCCCCGGGGCGGCTTCGGAAATCTCATCGCACTGCCGCTGCAAAAGGCCGTCCGGGAAAATGGCGGCTCCGAGTTTCTCGACGATGCCCTGGTTCCGTTTGCCGATCAATGGGCCTTTCTCGGCGGTATTTCAAAAATCCCGAAGGCACAGGTCGAAAGTCTCGTCGCCGCAGCCGAACGGCGTGACCGGGTGATTGCAGTCCGGGTGGCGCCCACGGAAGACTTTGCCCTCACGCCCTGGGATGCGCCACCTTCCCGCAAAACACGGGAACCCCGCATTGCGGGGCCGTTTCCCGAAACGATCGAAGTCGTCCTGGCCGATCAGTTGTATCTTCCGAAAGAGAATTTGCCCCCGGCTCTGCGCAATCGTCTCATCCGAATCGCCGCGTTTCAAAACCCGGAGTTCTACCGCGCCCAGGCCATGCGTCTGCCCACCTTCAACAAGCCCCGCATCATCGGATGCGCGGAGGAGCATCCCGGACACCTCGCACTACCACGCGGGTGTGCCGATGAAGCGCTGGCATTGTTCAAACAGCTTGGCGTCGCCTGCTCCGTCGTGGACCGGCGGGAATTGGGCCGCCCATTGGATATCGCTTTTCAGGGTGAACTGCGTGCGGAGCAGCGTCCCGCCGCCGAAGCCATGCTGGCGCAGGATACCGGGGTGCTGGCGGCCACCACCGCTTTTGGAAAAACCGTTCTCGCGGCCTGGCTCATCGCCCGGCGCGGAGTGAACACGCTGGTGCTCGTCCACCGCCGACAACTCATGGAACAATGGATCGAACGCCTCTCCACTTTTCTCGGAGTATCGGAGAAGTCCATTGGGCGTCTTGGCGGCGGACGGCATTCATTGACCGGTGCGCTGGACGTGGCGCTCCTGCAATCTCTGGTTCGCAAGGGCATCGTGGAGGACGCCATAGCCGGCTACGGACATGTGGTATTCGACGAATGCCATCATCTGTCCGCCCAAAGTTTTGAACTCATCGCCCGACGGGTGAAGGCGAAATTTGTGACCGGCCTCTCGGCCACAGTCACCCGCAAGGACGGACATCATCCGGTGATCTTCATGCAATGCGGCCCGGTGCGTTTCCGGGTGGATGCAAAGCAACAGGCCCTGCTGCGGCCCTTCCGGCATCGTGTGTTCGTGCGCCCCACATCCTTTCGCGGGGAAGCGGAACCCGACGGGGACGCCCGGATCGAATTCGGAAAACTCTGCTCCGCGCTTGTGCTCGACGACCGCCGCAATACCATGGTGTGCGGGGATGTGGCGGCATGTGTGGCCGAAGGGCGCTCCCCCCTCGTCCTCACGGAACGAACCGCGCATCTGGATCTCCTCGGGACACTCCTGGAACAACACGGCCTGTCGGTGATCCGGTTGCATGGAGGTATGGGAAAGAAATCTCTGCGGGCCGCGCTCGGGGAACTTTCCGGGCACTCCGCCACGGATAAAAGCGTGCTTCTCGCGACGGGACGATTTGTGGGCGAAGGATTCGACGATGCCGCTCTCGACACGCTGTTTCTGGCCATGCCTGTATCCTGGCGCGGCACCATCGCACAGTATGCGGGGCGCCTGCACCGCCTCCATGAAGGAAAACGCGAAGTTCAAATCTACGACTACGCCGATCTCAATGTACCAATGTTGGAGAGGATGTTCGAGCGGCGCTGCGAAGGATACGAAGCGATCGGATATGACATTCTGCTGCCTGCCAGCGCCGTGCCCGGGTGGCCTCCCGAAGTGCCACTGCCGGTGAATCCCGAGTGGAAGCGCGATTATGCCGCCAGTGTGCGGCGTCTCGTCCGCGACGGTGTGGATGGGATTCTTGGAAATCTGTTTGTCCGCGCCGCCCGGGAGCGCACCGCCGACGAAAGCGGGCCGGGCCGTGCCCGCAGCCCCACCGAAGCGTTTCTTTACCGGCGATTGGAATCGTTGCCCCCAACACGGGGGCGCTTTCTGCTCAACGCCCTGCTGCCCATTCCATTCGATGCGGCGGGGCGGATGGAGGTGGATTTCCTGAGTTCCGATGCGAAGCTGGTGATTGAGATCGACGGACTGCAACATCTTGCCGATGAGGAAGCATGGCGCAGCGACCGCCGCAAGGATGCCCTGCTCCAGCAGCACGGCTACTTTGTACTCCGATTCCTGGCGGCGGATGTTGCGAAGCGTCTGGACGCGGTTCTGGATTCGATCTATGCAGTGCTGGCCGGACGCTCCCGACCATGAACCACATCGCCACTGAAATCGTCATCATTCTTCTCCTGCTCCTGCTCAATGGGGTGTTTGCCATGACCGAGTTGGCGATGATGTCCTCCCGGCGGGCCCGCCTGAAGGCGCTCGCGGACGGAGGCGACAAAGGCGCCGCCTCGGCTCTGACGCTGCTGGAACATCCGACAAATTTTCTTTCCTCGGTGCAGATCGGCATCACGCTGGTGGGCATCCTTGCCGGCGCATTCGGCGGTGCCACGCTCGCCTCGAAGATCGCGCGGCTCCTCGAATCCTTTGCGCCCGCGCTGACCCGCCAGGCGGACACGGTCGCCCTGGGGATCGTGGTGACGGCGATCACCTTTTTCTCACTGATCCTCGGGGAACTGGTTCCCAAACGCCTGGCCTTGCTGGATCCCGAGCGGATCGCTTCAAGGGCGGCGGCGCCGATGCATTTTGTGGCATGGCTGGCCGCCCCTCTGGTGCGGACTCTGTCCGCCTGCACAAACCTGACCCTGAAACTGCTGCGCGTTCCCAGGCGGCTGCGCACCACCATCTCGGAAGAGGAGGTCGCGGGGATGGTGCGCGAAGGCATGCAGGAGGGTGTCTTCCAGCCCGAGGAAGGGGCAATGATCGAAAGCGTGCTCTCCCTGGACCGCATCAAGGTTCGGGACATCATGACCCCGCGCCCACGCATCGCCTGGCTTTCCACGGAACAATCGCACGACGAAGTCTGGCGCAAGATCGTGGTGGGCAACCACTCCCAGTATCCGGTGTTTGAAACGTCGCCCGATCACGTGATCGGCCTTGTCTCGGTGAAAAGCATCTACGCCAATCTGGCGGCGGGCATCCCGGTGGATCTCCGGGCATTGAGCACGCAGGCCGAGGTGGTTTCCGAACAGATGAACGCCATCCAACTGCTTCGCCAGTTCCGCGAACAACGCCGCCATATCGCACTGGTCACCAATGAATTCGGAGGCATCAGCGGTCTGGTGACCATGGTCGATCTGCTGGAGGCCATCGTGGGCGATCTTCCCGACGCCGGGCATCCCGAGAAACTGCATTTCATCACACGACCGGACGGAAGCATTCTTGTGGACGCGCTGGTGGGAGTCGAGGAACTGGAGGAACATTTTCCCGGCATGATATCCGATGAAGACAGCATCCGCCGGTTCTCCACCCTGGCCGGATTCATCTGCATCGAACTGGGACATCTTCCCGCCGAAGGGGAGTCCCTGGAATCGAACGGATGGCGGATCGAAGTCCTGGACATGGACGGACACCGTGTGGACAAAGTGCTCGTCACACCCCCGTCCGCATCGTGATTTCCCGCCTGCCTCCACCGTGCGGCGGAGGTCCGGAAGCGTTGTGCCAAGCAGCCTGTTCCGGACGCAACCCACCGGCCAAACTGGCACCACCGATCAGACTCCGGGATATGCTGCGCCGCGTTGGGTCTGCCTGGAATACCCTCACATTCTCACATTCTTAAGAATGTGAGAATGTGTCACCCAAAATGCCTGCTGAGCCGAATGGCCCTAACTTAGGGAGGATTTTGGAGGTCGTGTTTATGTCGCCCCTTCAGGGCTTTGCTTTTTAAATACCTCATTCCCAGGGCGTTGCCCTGGGCTGGTATATTTTGCCCCTTTGGGGCATCTCTGCTTAAGTTAGTGCCATTCCCCGGTGAGCCGGTCAAATTCGGCCAATGCCATGCCGGTGATCTGGTCCATGTTGTAATATCGATACGTCGCGAGCCTGCCCACAAACGACACGCTGCGTTCCGCATCGGCCAGCACTTTGTAACGGGCATACAGCGCGGCGGCATCCGGTGCCGGGACCGGATAGAACGGCTCCCGGCCGGGGCCGTAGTCCTCGGGATACTCGCGCACGATCGTGGTGTTCGGACAAACCTGACCCGTGGCGTGTTTGATTTCCACAATCCGCGTGAAGGGTTCGCCCCCGGGATAATTCACCTGCATCGCAGGCTGCCAGAACCCCGGTTTTCCCGCGATGACTTCGCGCCCACGCAGCGCGTCCGCCGTGAAGGATTCCGGCTCGAAGCGCAGCGACCGGTAGGGCAGCGCACCAAACCGGCATCCGAAGAATTCATCCACCGGTCCGGAGTAAATCATGTGCGCATACCCGACGTGCGGCAGCAAATCACGATAATCCGTCCCAAGCCTTATCTCCAACCGGTCGCCGCATGCGGCCACCATATTTTCAAACATCCGGGTGTAACCCGCGCGCGGCAGTGCCTGGAACGTCTCCCGCAGATAGCGGTCGTCGCGGGTGGTGCGCACCGGAATGCGTCCGCACACCGAGGCGTCGAGATCGCGCGGATGGCGTTTCCATTGTTTGAGGGTGTAGCCTTCGAAAAACAATTCGTAAAATTCGCGCCCGACCCGCGAGAGCATCATCTCTTCCGAATTGGCGGGATGCCCGATGGGGATCCGGCGTTCCGCAAGCCACGCCTCCATTTCCTCTGGGCTGGAGGCGCGGCCCAGATATTGTTCGAACGTGGTCAGGTTCACCGGGAAACTCCAGAACCGTCCGCCCGTGTGCGACAAGATGCGATAGTCCACCGGATGCCACTCCGTGAATTGTGAGAGATATTCACGGATCCTGGGCGAATTGGTGCGGAAGTAATGCGGTCCGTAACGATGAACCAACACTCCATGCTCATCGTGGTAATCGTACGCATTGCCCCCGAGATGATCCCGGCGTTCCACGAGCACGCAGCGTTTGCCCGCGATCGTGGTGAGCCGCTCGGCCAGGGTGAGACCGGCGAACCCGCCACCCACAATGAGAAAGTCGCATTGCATCTTCATGCTCTGCCACCGAGGCTACCCGCAATTGTCGGCGGCGGCAAAGGCATTTCCAGATCCCCTGCGACCAGGCACAGCGGTCCCGCTCCTCCCGGAGCGGGCTACACTCTGCCTCCGTAGCCCGGCGCGGGAGCGTCGGGATCTTGCCCATGCTTCGGCTTTTCTGCATCTCTGGATCAGCGTCCCCGCCTGACCTTGATTTTTCGGTGTGGTCATACGGGCTTCTTTTTTCTAGTCTCACGCCCATGTCCCGTTCCATGCCATGGCTTGCTCTGTTGGTTCTGCTTGTCGGTCTGTTTTTCGTGAGGGAAAATGGAAAAGGTCCCGTGGGCCGTGGGGATGAGTATTTTCTCGACTGGCTGATGACCCAGGGCACCCCGCCCGCCCGTTTGCCCGGACTCGCGCTGGTTGAGATCAACGACTCCAGTCTGTCCGCGCACAACCCATGGCCGTGGCGTCCGCTGGATTACTCGCTGTTTCTCAAGGCCGTGCTTCCCGCAAAACCGGGTGTGGTGGCCATAGCACCTGTGTTGCGATGGACCGACGCCACGGTCGCCTATCGCGGCGCACTGGAGAACCAAATCCTGAGAACCCCGAAGCTTCTGCTCGCAGCGGGGCTGGGCGTGACCCGCGATCCCGAGAGCACTCCTTCCGTTCTGCCAATCCTGCACAAGGTGCGGGGCAATCTTGGCGGGCTTCCCGAGTATGCCGATGTCACCAATATGCCGGATGAAGCGTTTGCGCGCATCGCCACACTGGGCGCCATCGCCACGCCCGCCAACCCCGGACAACGCATCCGCAAACTCCCGCTGGTGTTGCGCTACCGCGGCGATGCCATCCCCTCGTTTGCGCTCCAGGCCATGATGCTCTGGCTGAAACTTGTCCCCGCCGATGTGGTGCTGGATATCGGACACTCGGTGCGTCTGGGGGATTCGCTCGAGATTCCCATCGATGAGGACGGATGTCTGCTCATCAATTATCTCTCCCTGCAACCGGTGAAGCGGGTGGGATTTGACGATCTCCTTCTCTCCGTGGAACAACAGGAGTCGGGAATAAACCCGGATTTTCCATTGGAAACCCTGGTGGGCCGGATCGTCCTGCTGGGCCGAACGGAT
>DYRR01000098.1 GCA_020718605.1 Chthoniobacter flavus
CGGATTCAATTTTTACACAATGCGCTGCCCCAAATGCGGGAATATTGACGACCGCGTCATCGATTCAAGGCTCTCCCGGGAAGGAGCCAGCATTCGGCGTCGGCGCGAGTGTATCCACTGCAACCATCGGTTCACCACCTATGAAGAGATCGAACTGGCGGATCTGCGGGTGATCAAGCGCGATGGACGGCATGAGGTGTTCGACCGGCAGAAGCTCTTTGCCGGCATGTTGAAGGCCTGCGAGAAACGTCCGATCAGCGTGGAGCAACTCGAACTGGTCTCGAAGGACATCGTCCGGGATCTGGAGAAGGAATATACCCGCGAAATTCCCTCCCGCGCCATCGGTGCGAGGGTGATGGAACGCCTGCACGATCTGGACGAAGTCGCCTATGTCCGCTACGCCTCGGTGTACCGCCAGTTCCAGGATATCGGGGAGTTTATCAACGAAATCCAATCCCTCGAAAAACGAATGCGCTCCGACGCCGACCAGACCGAGTTATTCCAATATTGACCCCATGATCGCTCTTCCAGATGACATGCCGCTGGTGCGGCACGAAGACGGCTGTGTGACGGCTTTCGAGCGGTCGTGGCTGCGGGATGCGCTGCTCTTTGCGGCGGGAAAGGCCGGGTATCAGAAATGGTGGCTTGCGGATCATGTGATGGAAAGCGTGACGCGCTATCTGGGCACGCACTTTGAGGGCACTGTGGTCACATCCGAGCGCGTCGAATCCACGGTACGACAGGTCCTGCAGGTCATTGGGTACGGCGAGGTGGCAGAGTATTTCCGATCGCTGCCCGCCCCGGTGTGGATTTCCCTGCCGGAACTTGCGGGCCAGGCGGGCGCCGGATATGAGCTGATTTTTTTCGATCTGCTGCGGGTGCGCATCCGCGAGGCATTGGAATCCTCGGCTTCCCGGCTCAATGTCCACGGGCTGAGCCCCTGCGTGAAACGCCTCAAGGGCCGCAAAC
Source organism: Chthoniobacter flavus (assembly GCA_020718605.1). GTDB lineage: Bacteria > Verrucomicrobiota > Verrucomicrobiia > Chthoniobacterales > CAKUMP01 > DYRR01. The sequence goes on from DYRR01000098.1 coordinate 970, forward strand.
GCTGGCAGCGGCATTGCGGCGAGCTGCGGGATGAGATCGTGGGTTTCATCCGCACCCAGATCCGCGCCCACCCCAAGGGCGAGGAAACACTGGTCACGATGCGATGAGCGATGACGCCCCGGTTCCAGATTCCATGAAAACCATTTTCGAAAAAATCATCGCCGGCGAAATCCCCGCGCGGATTATCAAACGCACGGAGGATTGGATCGCGTTTTATGACGTGAATCCGCAGGCCCCCGTACATGTGCTCATCGTGCCCACCCGGGTGATTCCTCGCATCGGGGAGGCGGCGGATTCGGACAGCGTGTTGTTGGGAAATCTATTGTTGGCGGCGCAGAATGTGGCCCGGGAACTCGGGGTGACGGAAAGCGGTTTCCGGCTTGTGATCAACCACGGTTCACACGGGGGCGAGACGGTGCCCCATCTTCATATTCATCTGCTGGCGGGCCGCCCGCTCGGGTGGCCTCCGGGGTGAGTGCCGCCATGGATGCACTCCTGCATTGGCTGCCGCCGCTTGCGGTGGCGGTGGCCGCTCTGGCCAGGCTCACAGAACTCAAGGCCGCCCGGCGCACCGTCCCCGGCGAGGTTCGGGAACGGAGCACTCTGCGCCTGATCATGTGGGCGGGATACGCCGTGGTGGCGGCCGCCGTCCTGGAATGGATCCTGCGCGGACGTCCGCTGCATCCCGCGGCATTTTTCGCCGGTGCGGCACTCATGCTCGGCTCTTTCACGCTGCGGCGCCGGACCATCGCCACTCTGGACCGATGGTGGAGTCTGCACGTGGAGATCCGGGAAAATCATGCGCTGGTGACATCCGGCCCTTTTCGATGGGTGCGCCATCCCACCTATCTCTCCGTGTGCATGGAGTTCGCAGCGTTTGCCCTGCTCTGTTCCGCCTGGTGGACGCTTTGCGCCGTGCCGTTTCTCCTGGCACCGGTGTTGCGCAAGCGCATCCGGATCGAGGAGGAGGCCATGATGGAAAAATTTCCCGGCTACGCCGCCTACCGGCTCACGACACCGGCGTTGTTTCCCCACAAAGGAAGGACCACACCATGAGCCCCCCGCGCATTGTCATTACCGGCATGGGAGTGGTGTCGGCGGCGGGTTCCACCATGGCGGGTTTCCGGGAAAGCCTCTTTGCCGGAATCAACGGCGCGGGTCCGCTCACCCGCTTCGATCCAAAAGATTCGCCCGTGCGTTTTGCGGCGGAGGTCAGAGACTTTGACGCGGACACAAAACTCGGGCACAAACTGGCCCGGCGGCTGGGGTTGTCGCTACAATTCGGCTTGGCCGCCGCTGCGGACGCCCTGCGCGATGCCGGCATCGAGCCCGCCCGGTCACGCCCGGAGCGGCTCGGGGTGGTCGAGGGGACGACGCTCAGCAACAATCCTTCCGCCCATGAAACCGAACTGGGATTTGCCCGGCGCGGCATGCGTGGCGTGAGTTCCATGGCGATGGTGAACGGCTATTGCGGTGGCGGGAGCGGGGAGATCGCGGTGGAACTTGGGTTGCGCGGTCCGGCACTCACCTGCAGCACCGGCAGCGCCAGCGGGAACGACGCGATCGGCATCGCCATGGCCATGATCCGTGCCGGTGAAGCCGATGTGATGCTGGCCGGCGGTGCCGAGGCCCCCCTGCTGCCCTCCGTGTGGGGCGGATTCTCGCTCCACCGGATCATGACGGAAAGTGCGATGCGCCCCTTTGATCGGATGCGCGACGGCTTCCTTCTGGGCGAGGGGGCCGGCTATGTCGTGCTGGAGCGGCTCGAACACGCGCTGGGCCGGGGCGCGACGATTTATGCAGAGGCCCTTGCCCACGGACGCGCCGCAGAAGCCTACGATCCCGTCGCGCCAGAACCCAAGGGAGAAGGCGTGTTCCGCGCCATGGAAACCGCCCTGCACCGTGCGGGAGTCCATCCCTCCGAGGTGGACTACATCAACTGCCATGGCACCGCCACAGGCCCCAACGACCGGGTCGAGGCCATGGCGATCCGGCGCATGTTCAACGGCTTCCCCGTGGCCGTGAGCGCCACCAAACCGGTGACCGGACATCTGATGGCCGCCGCCGGTGCCGTGGAGACACTGGCCACGACCCTGGCCGTCCACGAGGGGATGCTTCCTTTCACGCCCAATCTTTCCGAGCCCGATGCAGACTGCATTCTCAACCACGTGCGGGATGTGTCCCGTCCGCATCCGGTGCGCATCGCGTTGAACCTGAGCAGCGGATTCGGAGGACGCAACTCCTGCCTGGTGCTCTCCCGGTTCGAGATGGCATCGGTTTAACCCGGATCCCGAAAAAGGAACCACGAAAAAAAGCACTAAAATTCAAGAGTTAACAGGACCGGATGCCTGACACAAAAGTGTGCGGACAACAAGTTCCCACGGACCCTGATCCTTTCGTGAAATATCGTGTTTTTTTGTGGTTGGAATTTCGGTTTTCGGGGTAAATGGTGCAGGGGTTTTCTGTTGAGCACCAAGAGTCACCGCCCGAAAACTGTTGCGATCTGGAGGGGTGCATGGCAAGTTCCTCACATGAGCGCACTTGAAGTTCTCGAGCATTTGCGGACGGCGAATCCCAAAGAGTTGACTCTGGTCAGGGACACCGCTGAATCTCTTCTTTCGGTCGCGAACCTTTCGGCGAATGAAGATCAAGAGATTGTTGAAGCACTTGAAGAATCCGATGCACAGTTTGCCCGGGGCGAGGGCATTCCCGCCTCTGAAGCCCGGCGGAGACTGGGGCTTTGAAAGGCTTCGTCGGCTTTAGCTCTGCATCAGAAAAATAGCACCTTTTCTGGGACGGGTACCTTTTGCCCTTTTCACGGAAAATCTTTCGGACCACTCGCGCCACTTGTATCTTTGGGGCAAGTGGGTCATGGTGCCCGCGAACCATTCACTGCGGAGGCATCATGCACATCGTCAAACAACTCGCTGTATTCCTTGAAAACAAACCCGGCACGCTCGCCCGTATGTGCGACGCCCTGGCCAAGGCCAAGATCAACATCCTTGCGCTCACCATTTCCGACACAATCGACCACGCGGTGATCCGAATGGTCGTAAGCGATCACCATCGCGCCCTGCTGCTGCTTGAAGAGCACAATGTGCTCGTGGTCGAGAGCGAGGTGCTCATGATCGCCGGCGACAACCGTCCGGGCCGCCTCTCCGACATTGCGAACAGCCTCGCTGCGGCAAGGATCAACATCGAATACGCCTACCTCGCCACGCCTCCCACGGCGAAAAGAGGCATCCTCATCCTCCGCCCCAGCAATGTTCAAAAGGCGTTGAAGGTGCTCACGACCGGGACATAGCGGAGCCAGTCCGCCCCTTTTTCGGCGGGGAGGAATCCGTCCCGGGCGTGCGGGAGGCTTTCAGCAGGCGCAGGGCGATGCGGCCCAGCCATATCGTGAGCACCAGGCTCGTGAGCAGACCCGCGCCCCACAGCACGTACTCCTTCGGTGTCGGATTGGAATCCCCGCGGGCGAGATTGAGTCCGAGCTGACCCAATGTGCCCAGATACGAATAGAAAAACAGGCCCGGAGCCTGGCCAAGCAGCACCCAACCAAGACATTTCCAAAACGGCAACCGGGTGATCCCGTAAAGGTAATTCAACAGACTGGTGGGAAAAAGCGGGTGGAGCTGGCTGAGCACCACAATCTTGCCCCCCTCCCGTGCGATGGCGCGATCCAGCGCCGCGAGCTGCGGACGGTGCGCAATTTTCCGCCGCACAAATCCACGGAAGATCCACCGGCTCATGGCCATGGCGCCCGCCGCTCCGAGCACATTGCCCACAAGCACCGTGGCGAACCCCCACCAGAGTCCGAAGAAAAATCCGCCCGCCAGACCCAGCACGCCGCCCGGCAGCAGCAGCATGTTGCACACCGCGTAACCCAGCGCATACAGCAGGGCCGCCGACAGGCCGCGGCTCTCGACGAATTTTCGGGCATCCGAGGCCCAATCGATCACCGGGAAGAAATGGAAGGCCAGCGCGGCGGCGGCCAGCACGGCGACGAGTGCCAGAGCCGGCAGAATGGGGGATCGGAACCAGCGCGGCATCGCGGGGCGGGTGTCAGATCCGAGGGATGACCACCCCGTGTTTGAGACCCAGACTCTCGTAAATGCGGCGGGTGGCGTCGGATTTGTTGAGCGTATAGAAATGAATCCCGCGCACCCCGCGATCGAGCAGATCGAGGCATTGTTCCGCCGCATAGTGGATGCCCACATGCTCCACGGCGGCGGCATCGCCCCCGCATCGCGCGAGCGCCCGCAGCAGTTTGGCCGGGAAACGCGCCCCCGCCGCCAGATCGGCCATGCGCCGCATGCCGCCCACAGACCCCACGGGCATGATACCGGCAATCACGGGCACCGTGATGCCCGCCAGTTCACACCGATCCCGAAAGTCGAGAAAGTCCCGGTTGTCGAAAAAAAGCTGGGTCACAATGTAGTTCGCGCCGGCATCCACCTTGGCTTTGAGATGGTCCATTTCCAGCAGACGATTGGGCGTGGCCGGATGGCCCTCGGGAAATCCCGCAACGCCGATGCCGAATCCGCGCGGATCGGGATGCGCTCCGGAAGCTCCGAATTCACGGATGAACCGCACCAGATCGGCGGCGTGCTGGAAGGCGTCGTTTTCCTTGCGGTACCCCGCCAGATCCCGGGGCGGATCGCCGCCGAGCGCGAGGATGTTGCTCACCCCCGCCGCCGCATACCGCTCCAGGATGCCGCAGATATCCTCCCGGGTGTGACACACGCAGGTGAGATGCGGGATCGGATCCAGCGAAGTCCCCGAGCGCAGCCGCACGACCAGATTGTGCGTGAGTTCCCGGGTGGAACCGCCCGCCCCGTAGGTCACACTCACAAACGAGGGCGCATACGGCTCCAGTTCCGTGATGGTGCGGAACAGCACCTCGGAGGAATCGGCACTTTTCGGCGGAAAAAACTCGAAGGAAAAGGTGGTTTGATGCCGGGAAAATATATCCTGAATATGCATGAAAGGGGCTCGGTTAGGGCGAAAGCAGCGGGGTCCGGCCTTCGACCCGGACTTCAGTCGTCACTGCGGGCGGCGGATTGATGTTCGGATTTTTTTGCAGGACGAACCAGATCGCTGTCGCCAACAGCAGCGAAAGGGTTTTCGGTTTCCAATTGTGCAGGATCAGATTTTTCATATTTTTCGAGCAGCATGATTTGGGAGAGACGGCGTTTGAAGGATTCGAGATTGAAGTCGCGTTCGATTTTGCCCCGGAAACAGATGGATACGGCGCCTGTTTCTTCGGAGACCACCACGGCAATCGCGTCGGATTCCTCGGTGACGCCCAGTGCGGCGCGGTGGCGCAGGCCCAGACTGCGGTCGAGATCCTCCCGCTGGCTCACGGGAAAAATGCAGCCCGCCGCCAGAATCCGGCTTTCACGCAGAATCATGCCGCCGTCGTGCAGCGCCGTCTTGGGGTGAAACACCGTGAGCACCAGTTCCGGCGAGAACTCGCTCTCCATCACGACCCCGGACTCGGCGAGTGTCTGCAATCCCGTATCGCGCTCGATGGCGATGAGCGACCCGAACTGCCGGTGGGCAAGCGCGAATACCGCGTCGGCCAGTTTTTCGATATCCTCCCGTTTCTCACCGGCTGCGGCAAAGAAATGATGGCTTCCGAGCTCCGCCAGCGCGCGGCGGAGTTCCGGCTGGAAGATCACCAGCAGCGCCACGGCGAGAAACACCGTGAATTTTTCCAGCAACCACGAAATGACGGCGAGTTGGAGCAGATAGGACAGGAAGGACAACCCGAAAAAGAGAAGCACCAGTCCGGTGAGCACCTTCGCGCCGCGCGTCCCCCGGAAGTACAGGTAGCACTGGTAGATGACCGCCCCCATGATGCGGATCTCGACGACCGACCGCCAGTGATTGCGGACAAGCTGGATTGCGGGCTCCATGGTTCAGGCTGTGAGCATGGCTTCGGTCATGCGAAGTGCTTCGTGGTTGGGACGCACATCATGGACCCGGAAAATGCGCGCGCCACGTTCCCGCCCGAGACTGGTGAGGGCGACGGTGGGCCACAGGCGTTCGACCGGATCGCTCTCGCCGAGGGTGGCGGCCAGAAAAGACTTTCTGGAGACGCCGAGGAGCAGGGGTCGTTGATGCACGGTGAGTTCTGGGAGGCGGCGGAGGATTTCGAGATTATGCGCGGCGGTTTTTCCGAAACCAATGCCGGGGTCGAGCACCACACGGCGCACGTCCAGCCCCGACTCTACGCAGGCCGCAAGGCGTTGTCTAAAAAAAACCGAGATTTCCGCCACCACATCCCCATACACCGGGGCCTGTTGCATCGTGCGAGGTTCGCCCAGCATGTGCATGAGGATCACCCCCGCCCCGGAGGAAGCCGCGAGGGCCATCATGTCGGGATCGCCCCGCAGCCCTGTCACGTCATTGAGAATGGAACACCCGCGGACGAGCGCTTCGCGGGCCACCGCCGCCTTCGAAGTGTCGATCGAGAGGGGGATGTTCGTCTCCCCGGCGAGGGCCTCGATCACGGGCAGCACGCGCCTCAATTCCTCCCCCGCCTCCACCGGAGCGGCCCCGGGCCTCGTGGATTCGCCCCCGATATCGAGAATATCGACCCCTTCGGTAATCATCTCCCGGGCGTGGGCCAGAGCGGCCGCGGGATCAATGTAGGAGCCCCCGTCGGAAAAGGAATCCGGCGTCACATTGAGCACACCCATCACCAGCCCGCAGTGGGTGAGATCAAGCGTCCGGTCATGAATCCGCCATTCCATGGGAAGAGTGATAATGGGTGCGGGCTCATTTTTCAACGCCCGCCGTTGGGATTTTTCCGATGCCCGGCCTTTTCTCCTCCCGAATCCTTGCGATCCACTGGTGAAAATGAGGCTGAGGCAGGGGTGTCCCGCTCCTCCCGGAGCGGGCTACAGGCTGCTTCCGTAGCCCTGCGCGGGAGCGCCGGGATCTTCCAATGCCAATGATCGGAGTTGCTCTGCATCACCGGCGGCCTCCAACAGGCGGAAAAACGAGAAAAGGCCCAAACGAAAACCGGGCAGCCCGGGAATTGGCGACGCCAAGATAATCAGGGCATTTGACGAGGTGTTCCGCAGCGAAGGCATCACGGTGAAGCGCCTGCCGTTTTCTTCCCCACGAGTGCCTGAACTATTTCGCGGTTTTCGGAGGTCGGCACCTTGAATTCTTGGCACCTGAATACGAAGACCACTAAACACCGTGCGACCGCATCACGGGCTGGGCAACGTGCCGATTGGAATAATCCGTTTCCCTTCAGTCGCGGGGCCGCCTTCACCTGGTGAGATTCGGTGTGATTCCCGGCTCGGTGGGCTGCTGCGGCATTATCGGCGAGCGTCGGCGTGAAATCTGTCGATCTTTACATCGGTAATTTGCGCCCGTGGACTTTTTGCATGTGACGGGCGGTTCGCTGCAACGTCCTTAGGCGACGTTCGCAGGGGATCAGGACGCGGCGACAGCAGATAACCAAGACACTAAATACACAATGGCAACTGCGAGAAAGACGTGAACAGCCAGTCGTCGGTCATGGATGGCAATGCTGATGGCGGCGAGAAGGATGTGGCTTTTCGGGATTCGCAATTCGCTCTGCCACTCTGTGTCGCTCACTTGCACGGTGTCTGGCATCAGCGATTGAGCGAAATCGGATCAAGGATCTTCACAATGATTGCCAACGTGCCCGCATGAGAGGGAAATCCGCAGTTGACTTTGACGTATAATGCTCTATGATCAATACGTCATGGAAACCAAACTCACGCTCCGGCTTGATGGAGATTTAATTGAAAACGCGAAGGACGAAGCACGCAAACGCGGCACCTCACTTTCACAAATGGTGGCGGACTATTTTCGGGGGATTCGCGCTCATAAAAACTCCGCCAAGGGCCTGCCGCCAGTGACCGCCTCGCTCCTTGGCGCACTCAAGGGTCTAAAGCCGGATCGTTCACAGTATCGGCGCCACCTGGAGGAAAAGTACCGTTGAGGCTGATGCTGGATACCAACGTCGTGCTGGGTGTGCTTTTGGCTCGTGCGCCTTTTGCCGCGCAGAGTGCAGCCGTAATGTCTGCTGTGGAAACCGGGGTTGCCGAAGGTTTCCTTTGCGCGACCACCATCACCACGATTCACTATCTCACGGCCAAAGCCGTTGACTCCAAAACGGCGGAAAAGCACATCGGTGCATTGCTTCGCATTTTTCAGATTGCCCCCGTTACGGATGTGGTGCTTGCCTCCGCACTCGGAAGCAAGGCAAAGGATTTTGAAGATGCGGTTTTGGTTGAGTCGGCGCGGGCGGTGTCAGCCGATGCCGTCGTAACACGCAATCCCTCCGATTTTCCAAAGTCATCCGGCATTGCCATCCACATGCCGGGCGATGTGCTTCGAATCCTTGGGTTATGACCCGCCTGCCTATGCGGAAGTCCGCTCCGGCATTGCAAGCCACCAATCAACCCGCATCACCCCTCATTCCGTCTGGATCGGGTAAAATGCCTTCGATGCCCGCCTCACAGCCCTGGCTTGTTCGTCGGTTCCTGAAGGACGATCCCGGTGGACCGTGCGGCTCTTGGCGGAAAAAATCGTGGAACTCCATATTGCACCCTCTGTTTCTGCCATGACCGTCCAAAGATCGCTAAAAAAAACGAGTTGCGTCCTCGCCTGAGCAAATATTGAAAGATTCCTCCGGATGGCAACGCCGCTTTCGTCGCCTGCATGAAGGAGGGCGCATCTCCGATAAGTGCAAAAAAAGCTGGACTACACGTTCAGATGAGAGCA
>DYRR01000099.1 GCA_020718605.1 Chthoniobacter flavus
CCAGCCGTTGACGGCTTGGGCCGGGAAGTGTTTTGGATCGGGGCGCTGGCCAGGCTGATCCCATCCGTCGGCGGGACGCGGAACGAATGGATGCCGATCATTCGCCTGGTCTGGTTTGGGCTGCCACCGTTTCCACATTGGTTTGAAATCGAAGTCGTGGAAGACCATGCCGAAGTTTTCGTTGGCCCACGGAACACTGAGCTTCTCTGGCACTTGCTCGACGAGTTCCCATTCCGCGACCGAGAATTCGCGGCAACCAAAGAACGGCTGGTAGAAGCACTGGCCGGCCCTGGCGCGGCGCAGGAACATCTGGTGGTATTTGTTGCGGGCGAGAAATTCGGCGCTGGGGCGAACCTGTCGTCCACCGCGCTGCCGCGACTCGGGCGGAACTTCGATGACCGCCTCAATGTAGTATTCCACATCCTTGAGAATGAGGCTGTGACGTTGGGCGCGGATGCGGTCGCCATTGATGTCGTAGCCGGTGGCCTTCTCCGGTTTCTGGTGCGCGCCGTAGCCAAGTTCGTTGCGGAGAATGGAGAACATCGTGCCTTTGTTGATGATGCCCAGGCGGGTGATGACCCAGCGGAAGCCAACTTTGTTGTGGCGCTTGCCTGCTTCCGGCTTTTCGATGGGTTTCATGAGGATGGCTTCCAAAATGCCACGCGCGGCGGACGGCGTGATGACGGGATAGCTCACGCGTTCAACGTGGAATTCCGGGCGCGTGAAGCAGGCGAACGGGCCTTTGACGCGGAGGCAGACGGGATTGGATCGTTCTGGTTTCATGGCTGATTCGACGGGTTTGGACTGGCGGCAACGAAGCGTTGTTGCCAGAGGCTCACGAGCGGCTGCCAGTCAAGCTGGTCGGCGGCTTCGAGAGCGCGGAAATAGAGTTCACGTTCCGTTTCCGATTCCGGCGCCAGGGTGACACGGGGGAGATCGAGGCGGCGCAGGAGTTCCAACAGAAACAGCCGGATGGTGCGGCCATTGAAATCCGGGAAAGGGTGGATGCTCAAGAACCGGCCTTCCGCAAAGGCAAGCAACTCCAAAGTGAAGTCACTGACGGAAGCGGCGGCGGCGGGCCAGCGGGCGATCAAGTCCGCGCCATACTCCTGCATGAGCACCGCAACCTGATGGGGCGGCGGCGGAGTGAGGTTGCCCACGCGGACTGCGATGGTCCGCCAACGGCCCGCCCAGTCGGGCAGCAAATCACCGCAAGTGCGGCGGTGGAATTCGGCGGCGAGTCGTTCGTCCGGCGGCCAGGCGGCAAACTCCAGTTGGTAAAGCGCGGCTTCCACGCGCAGGACGCGTTCGGCCAGCAACGGCGCTAACTCGGAATAGGCAAGGATGCCGCGGGTGGTTTCGATGAAGCGGGTGGCGCGATCAGGTCGAGTAGCTCTTGCAGGCGGCGAATCTCCACCGGCTCCTGCTCGAAGGCCATGCTCTGGGCCACGTCCTGGGGAATGGCCTGCCAGCGGTGGCGGAGTTTCTCCGCCGCCGGAAGCCGGCGCCATTGGTGGATGCTTTGGATCCAGTTCATCGGCCATAGATTACCTCCGGGGTGGGAGTTTTCAAGCGTTCAGATGGCGGACAATGGTTCATGGTTCAAAGCACATAATTGGCGGGGTCGCTCAAAGCCTCACAGTTGACATCCAGCCCAGGCTCGTTGAGGCCGGAGTGGTAAAGTTGGCTGTTGGATTTCAGCAATCGCAGACCGCGAATTGGATCATCATTCTTGAACACCGGCTCTGAGTCTGAGGCCCTGAGAAAAGCCTGCGTCATTTTGCTCTCTGGGAATGAGAGATTGACGATATAGGGCTGAAGCAGCCGCCAATCGTCGGGCGTGAGAAATCCACCAGGAATGTCTTTGCCTTTGTAGCGTCTGGTTCTTTTCTTGGTTTGCAGCCACTCCAGCATCGTCATGCCGTCCTCAGAACCTTCCGGTGCGTGTTCTTTGGCCCATGCCTCATTCGGGATCAGCAGAGGGACGGAATCCGCATCAATGAAGTTGAACAGCTTGCTGACTTCCTCGAAATGGAGTTTTTCACGCGCGGATTGGACGGCACAACCGCCGGGGTCAGGAACATTGGCTTGGTAGAGCAATCGGAAATAGCGCTCGAAGGAGTCAGGATCATGAGGGTCGGCCTTGTCCATCCGGCAGAGGAGCAACGCCGTTTGCATGGCTGAAGCGTAAACGCCCTGCGGCGCGGCAGCATCTGCAGGTGTGAAAACATGGACGTGGCCGAGCATTGACTGGCCCGCCGCATCCTTGAGCGCGCCGTTGCGATTACATCGGCCAGCAGCCTGGACGATGGAATCGTAAGGACCGAACGCGCGCCAGACCGCCGGGAAATCCACGTCCACGCCCGCTTCCACGCATTGGGTCGAAACCAGCAGGCAGGGCTTCTTTTCGTCGAGACGCTTCCTGACTTCGATCAGCACCGCAACCCGGTGGGCGGGATACATCCAAGTGGAAAGGTGAAAGATTGCACCGCGTATTGAATCATCGTTCTGGGTTTTTTCCGCGAGCAGGTCGAACAGTTTGCGGGCCTGTTTGCGGGTGTTGAGAATGGCGAGGGCTTGCTGTCTTGACGCGGCGCGCATGGCGGCAACCAGGGCCTCGTTGTCCATCGTTTCTGGTTCGCCGGCTTTCGTCAGCCCGTGGTATTCGACGCGCTGGAGCGCCTTGAAATGTTCGCGGGCTTCCTGGTCGTCAATGATGGGTGTGCGGCGCTTGAAGCCGAAGGGGAAATCGTCCGCATCGTGACCCAGCGCGGGTTGCGTGGCGGTGCAAAGGACCAGCGAACAACCGTAGGGCCGCTGCTCGTTCCGCTTGCCCGGGTCGGTTTCCGTTTCGTCAATCAGCGGCGCAGTCAATTCCTTGAGTGCGTCAAGAATGGGTTGAAGCAGCAACGGCGGCAGTGTCTGCACTTCATCGAAGATGAGGACGGACTGGCAGATGTTGTGCAACTTGCGGGCGTCTGCTGGGCGGCGGGAGAAAAGGGAATCGAAGAACTGAACGCTGGTGGTGACAATGACCGGGGCATCCCAGTTTTCGGCGGCAAGCTGGCGCAACGGGCGTTCCTTGCTGTAGCCGTCGGAGTCGTGATCTTTCTTGTCTGGCTTGTCATCCTCGGGCTTCGGATCGCTCGCTTGCGAATGGTGCTCCAGAATCAACGGGCGGTGGTCGGGATCGGTGTTTTCCACCCAAGCGCCTTGTTCTTCCTTCGTCGGGTGTTTGGTTGTCTTGCCGGTATGCGGATCGAGGGCATCTTTCTCCCAAACCAGATCACCAAACACCATGCGCAGTTCGCGGGTCGTCTGCTGAATGATGTTCAGATATGGAATGACAACGATGATGCGGCGCAGCCGGCGCGGGTCGCCCTCCACCAGCTTCTTGTTGTGATGAGCGATGTGATGCAGAGCAAACGCGATGGAGGCAAGCGTCTTGCCGCCTCCGGTGGGAACGGGAAGGGTGAAGACGCCGCGCTCATTGGCGGCTTTAGCTTTGCAGGCCGCCAGCACTTTTGCACGGACATCCAGGACGGCATCGGATGCGTGCTTTGACCGCGCTTGGTCAACGCGTTCCTGAATGGCTGTATCGAGCATTTCCAGCAACGACTCCGGATTACCGCTCTTGGCGAGGCATTCCGGCCCGAAGTGCCATGCTTTCCGCTTAAGGACGTTTGCCTGTGAACCCGTGGCAGGGTTGGATTCCTCGGTGTCGAGCCGGTCCGCGTCCACCAGCGCACTGAACAGCATCCGGGTGTAAAACTCCACGGCGCGCATCTTGGCGTCACGCTCGCCTGCCGTGGCGAATGAGATTTGTTCGAGCCAAGCGGGAAGGGTTTGGCCGAAATCCGTGATCGGCCAAGGCTGCGGTGGCCAATCGCTATCCCCGATGAGCGATTCTTTACAGCTTTCGGCTGGTTTCGTCCACTTTGCGGAGACTTGCTGGAGGCTCGAACGATTATGCAAACCAGCGTGGTGTCCGTTGATAGCGAAGGCCACTGGCCAAAGTTGATTTGCCAAGGCCACTGCCGCTCCGTGCGGTGCATGAGGTTTCTTGTCGCGCGGGTTTTCTTGCTTGCCAGCCTTGATGGCAATCATGCGCGCTTTGAAACCTTCCTCTGCTTTACCCAAGTCATGGAGCAATCCAGCCAGTTTCGCGTGGTCTTTGCCTTGAAAGTGCGCTGCGAAATCTTGTGCCCGCCGCGTCACGCCCAAAAGATGTTCAACAAGCGATTGATCTGGGTGGGCGAGGAATTGGTTGGGGTTCATGACTTGGTCAATTCTGGGAAAAGATTGCAGTTTGGTCGAACACCATCCGCAGCATGGTGGGCAGTTCGTGATCCTCGATTTCGCAAACGCGCGTCTCCGGGCGGAACGAGCCGACCCGTAGCACGGATTCAAAGATGCCCTTCACCGCGCTGAACGTCGGCGCGACATACGACACGGGCGACGAACCGGTGTCTGGCCGCGTCCACATCGCGGTCGGGCCGGAGATTTCCATCTGGATGGGGTATGGCTTCATCGCGGGAGGACTGAAATCGTCATCGTATCTGAAATAATCCTGATTGGACAGTTAATAGCGGGGAATTGCATAAATTACGCCGCCGGGTGCTATGATGCAGAGGAGGAGTTTCAAAAAGGCACGTTTTGCAAGGTTCACGCCTCCATCTATGCGGGTTTGCGGGGGCACCCCTGAGGCATTTTTTTGATCAACCAATGATGAACACTGGTGCGGCCCCCGGGCAGTAACCCTCAAAACCTGTTGCGGGATATTGTTGCGGGATATTGTTGCAGTTCCCGAGCGAATTCGTAGAATCGCCACCCAAGCCATGAGCCAAGCATTGCCTCCCCGTCCCCGCATCGTCGGCCAGCGCCGCACGATAGCCATTGTCGCCAGCGAATTCAACGCGGAGTATGTGCAGGGCCTTGTGGACCATGCGGCGCGCGAACTCGAAGTGCTGGCGCCCGCCACCAATATCGCCCTCCGGCAGGTGCCGGGTGCATTCGAGATCCCGCTTGCAGTCAAGGAAATCGCCTCGCGCGGCGTTCACGCGATCATCGCCCTTGGGGTTGTCATCGAGGGCGAGACCCATCACGCCCATCTCATCTGCGAGAGCGTGACACAGGCGCTTCTGCGTATTTCCCTGGAGGAGCGTGTGCCGGTCATTCACGAAGTGCTTTTTGTAAAAAACAAGGAGCAGGCCAAAAAACGCTGTCTGCTGGAGGAGATCAACCGGGGCACCGAAGCCGCCCGCGCCGCCGTGGCCATGATTCATTTAATGGCCGACCTGCGGGAGCGCAGCCGGCTCTAACTCCCCCCCATCCCATGGGCAAACGACGTGAAGGCCGCGAAGCGGCTGTGCAATTTTTATTCGCCCACGATCTGGGTGACGGGGATCCGAAGGAGGATCTCCCCGCATTCTGGACCATGCGCGAATCGCCGTCCGCCGTCAGGGCCTTCGCCGAAAACCTGATCCTCGGCACTCTGGAACACCGCGACGAAGCGGACCGCATTCTCATGGAGTCCGTCCAGAACTACCAGATCCACCGCATCGCGGCGGTGGACCGCAACATCTTGCGCCTGGCCATCTTCGAAATGCTCCACTGCGCGGAAACCCCCCCCGTGGTTGCCATCAACGAAGCCATCGAAATCGCCAAACGCTTCGGCTCCGAGGAATCCGGACGCTTTGTCAACGGCATCCTCGACCGCATCCGGGGCACCATCACCCGTCCCGCGCGCACCGCCGACACCACACCCGGAGGTGCGCCCGCAGTGCCCCCGCCCGATGAGGAATCGCCCCCGGCGTCATGAAATTTTTCCGTCAATTGATCGAGCGCTTCACCGGTCGGCCCGTCGATTGGGATGAACTGGAGGAAATGCTCATCCGCGCCGATCTCGGCGTGCCGATGTCGATGCGCATTCTGGACCGGCTCCGGGAGCGTTCCGAGCCCCTCACGGCGGAAACGGTGGCCGGAGTCGCCCGTGCCGAGATCCTCGCGATCCTGCCCAAGATCCACCCTCCCCTGCATCCCCTGCCCAACCGGCCCAAGGTGATTCTCATCGTCGGCGTCAATGGAACCGGCAAGACCACCTCCACCGCCAAACTCGCCCATCATCTCAAAAAAAACCGCCACACCGTGCTGCTGGCTGCGGCCGACACCTTCCGCGCCGCCGCGATCGAGCAATTGGCTGTGTGGTCGGAGCGCACCGGCGTCGAAATGATCAGGGGCCAATACGGCGCGGACCCCGCCGCGCTGTGTTTCGATGCCTGGCAATCCGCCCAGAAACGGAACATCGAGTTTCTCCTCTGCGACACTGCCGGACGCCTTCACACCAAGAACAACCTCATGCAGGAGCTTCAAAAAATCCTGCGCACCCTCGCCCGCAACGATCCCGGAGCACCGCACGAGACATGGATCGTAGTGGACGCCACCACCGGCGGGAACGCGCTGGTGCAGGCCCGGGAGTTCCATTCCGTCGCGCCGCTCACCGGGGTGATCCTCACCAAGATGGATGGCAGTGGCAAGGGAGGCAGTGCCGTGGCCATCCGGCACGAACTCGGGATTCCCGTGCGGTTCGTGGGGACCGGGGAAAAAATGGACGACCTTGCGCCATTCGACCCTGCGGAATTTGTGAACGCCATGCTCTGAACCCGCTACGGAACCAAGATCCGCAGCGCACAGCCCCGCACCAGAGCCCGCGCGGTTTTCACCCGGGCACGACGGAGGATCCGGTCGAATGTCTGGCGCGAAATCCCCATGCGTTTCGCGGCTTCCGTGTGGTAGAGGCCCTCGCAGTCCGCCAGACGCAGCGCCTCCAATTCATCCGCCGCGAGGGATATTTCCCCGAGATCCCGGAGAGGAATGCCCGCCGGTTTGAAATAGGTCGCCGGGGGCGAGTGGGAGATCTTTCTGGGACAGACTGGGCGGGCCATGGAAATAGTCTTTGACTGGGGACTGGGTGGGCATAGGCTCATTTCGCATGTCTGTCAAAGATCAAATGAGCGGTCCTTCGGGAATCCCCGGTGCCGCAGTTCCCCACTCCCCCAAACAATCCCTCCGCACCCTCCTCCCGCGGATTCTCAACGCGTTTCTATGGCTTGTTTTCTGCGCGATGTCGGGCACCGGTCTGCTGCTGGCATTCCGCCTCCCGCCGGGGTCGCGCGGCGGACAGGGACTCTCCGCCTCCGGATTCGGACGCCATGAATGGGGCGACTTTCATACGTGGCTTTCCTACGCATTTCTCGCGCTCATTCTCACCCACCTTGCCCTGCATTGGCGCTGGTTCTGGCAGGTCGCCGCACGCCGCAAAAGCTGGCCTCTGGTGATCGGACTGGGGGCCGGTGTTCTGCTCCTTCTCTGGCTGGCGCTTCAGCCGGTGGCCCGGGGCGGACGGCATGGCGGAGGCCGGGGCCGGGGACCGCAGGCCGAAGCGTCGCACTGAACCGCAACCATCCGGTTCTGCGGAGCGGCGATTTTTTATTGGGAAATCCTTGACAAGCCGGTCCATTCCCCTATATTGCCCCCATGGCGAGCACTGCTTCCTTCATCCCTGATTCCGCAATTCCGACATCTGTCCTGTCGGTGGTCGTCGTCGTTACACACGACACACGGTAGGGATTTGTAACCATTTTCACAAAAACCCCGCCGGTGTCCGCCGGCGGGGTTTTTTTATTATCTCCGTCTGTGGGCACCGGCACCAACCCAAAGACAACAACCCAAATGAAGACAACCGGTGCGGACCTTATCATCACCCTGCTCAAGAGGCAGGGCATCGAAACCATCGTGGGTATTCCGGGCGGGACGAACCTCCCGCTCTACGACGCCCTCGCGCACAATCCGTGCATCCGTCATGTTCTGGCCCGGCACGAGCAGGGGGCGGGTTTTATGGCCCAGGGAATGGCCCGGGTGACCGGAAAACCCCAGGTGTGTTTTGCGACGTCCGGCCCCGGTGCGACCAACGTGCTGACCGCCATCGCCGATGCCAAGCTCGACAGCATTCCGCTCATTTGCATCACGGGCCAGGTGCCCACGGGACTGATCGGCACGGACGCCTTCCAGGAGATCGACACCTACGGGTTGAGCATCCCGATCACGAAGCACAACTACCTTGTGCGGGATGCCCGGGAGCTTCTCCACATTATTCCCGGGGCGTTCCGCATCGCCTGCTCGGGCCGTCCCGGTCCCGTGCTCATTGATGTGCCCAAGGATGTGCAGACCGCAGAGATCGAGTTCGAAAGCCTGCCCGATCCCGGGGGTCCGGATCCGGCGCCCGGGCCGGACCCCGGGCGGTTGTGCGCCGCTGCGGACATGATCCGCGCCGCGCACCGCCCGATCCTGTACATTGGCGGCGGCATCCTTGCGGGTGGCGCGGCGGACGATCTCATTCGGCTCGCGGAAAAATCCTCGATCCCGATCGCTCCGACCCTGCTGGCACTCGACGCCGTTCCTGCGGGGCATCCGCTCCACCTGGGCATGCTGGGCATGCACGGCGCCCGGTTCACCAACCACGCGCTGGAAGCCTGCGACCTTCTGATCGCGGTGGGCGCCCGCTTCGACGACCGCGCCACCGGCAGGGCGGCGACATTCTGCCCGAACGCCGACATCATCCACATCGACATCGACCAAAGCGAGATTGAGAAAATCAAACCCGCTTCCATCGGGATTGCCTCCGATGCGGGCGAAGCCCTGCGGGCGTTGTTGCCTTTGATCGAACCGGATTCACGGCGGGAGTGGATGGCCGAAGTGCGCCGCCTTCGCGCGGAGTTTCCCATGGAACTCGACGCAGTGGAGGACGTCACGTCCGCGTACGGGATCATCCGCCACGCGGCGGGTTGTCTTCCGCCGGACGCCATCATCACCACCGATGTGGGCCAGCACCAGATGCGTGTCGCGCAGGCGTTCCCCTTCCAAACCCCGCGCACGTGGCTCACCTCGGGCGGGCTTGGAACCATGGGTTTCGGATTGCCCGCAGCAATCGGTGCGGCTCTGGCCGCCCCGGCCCGCACGGTGGTCTGCTTCACCGGGGATGGCAGCTTCCTCATGAACATCCAGGAACTCGCCACGCTGGCCGAGGAAGGATGCAACGTGAAAATCATCCTGTCCGACAACCGCTCGCTTGGGCTGGTGCATCAGCAGCAGGATCTTTTCTATGGCAGCCGGTTCATTGCCGTGAACTACCCGAAATCGGTGGACTTCGCGGGCATCGCGGGCTGTTTCGGCATCCCGTCCACCAGGCTGGCCGAATCGGAAAATCCCGCCGAAGCCCTCGCACACGCATTGTGCGCACCGGGTCCGCATCTCATCCATCTGTTGGCGGACGTGTATGACAAGGTGTTTCCGATGGTGGCCCCCGGGGGGGCGAACTCGCGGATGATCACCCGTGCCCAATGAGCGGCCCCATGGATTCCAAAGAAAAACCAATATCATGAACACCATCCTTGAACTCACCGTTGCAAACCATCCCGGTGTGATGTCCCACATCATGGGGCTCTTCGCCCGGCGTGCATTCAATGTGGACGCAATCCTCTGCCTCCCGCTGCCGGATCCGGAATTCAGCCGTGTCTGGTTGCGGGTGGGCGAAGATGCCCGCCTGGACCAGGTCGTGAGCCAGCTCACAAAACTGGTCGATGTCCGGAGCGTGCGCCGCCACCCCGCCGATCACGCGGTCTTCCAAAATCTCGGCCAGTTTTTCG